>CAJXVA010000405.1 GCA_913061055.1 uncultured Pseudomonadota bacterium | reverse complement strand
GAGCCCCGTCCGTCCCGCTCAAAGCCCACCGCAAGGTGGGTTTTGTTTTTGGTTCGGGGGGCGTGGGAACGAGGTGGGAACGGGTGACGTGCGAGCGCGACCGTGCTTTGCGCCATCGTTGTTCCGACCCATGGCTTACGGAGACGAAGGAGGAAGCGGCTGAGAGTGCCCGCGGTGGCTCGACTCACTCCCAGGGCACCGAGAGCGACGCCGCAGATCACCTCTGCGGTCTTTTTGACGTGCGGGTCGAGTGGGTGAGGCGCACTGACCCAATGATGCCTACCTGATGGGCACCTTGGTCACGACAGAGCGCATGCGTCGAGCCACCGCGAATTTCCGAGCAATCATGTGATGCCCATCGCTTCGAACGAGCATCCCTCTCGCTGCGTCGTAGTACAGGTTCGTGCCCCCGATCGAGCACTTTAGGAACGCATCCGCCAGGATGTTTGCAAGGCTCTCTCGAGCGCCCCTCGCCAGTTTCTTTGGTGCGCCGCTCGCCCCTAGGACGGCCTCCGACCTTACCGCCGTGTATCCCGTTTCTCGGTAGTCGACGACGATGGACCCGGTAGCGACCGCCTCCATCTTCTCCACCTGCTTGACGAGGGACGCGTCCTTGGTCCTCCAGTTCTTCTTGGCCTGAAAGAGTAGGGACTTCCGGAAGACCACGTCATCGCCTTCGTCGAGGATGGAGAGTTCGATGATGGCGTCAGCACCGAGTTTCTTCTCCAGCGCGCCCGGCCCACGCCCTCGGAACTTCTTCACCTTTGTTTCCCAGCTGTAGTTGGTCCCTCCGTGGACCAAGACTCCGTCAACGTGATCGGCCATTGATTGGCTGAGTCCCCCGGTGAGGCAGTCCTCGTCTGCGGAATTATTCTCGTAGTTGGCCTCTGCTCTCGTGACGGCGTACCGGTACTGGTCGGCAAGCTCAGCGAAAACTTCGTCCGGAAGCTGTGCGGCGAGGTCGGACACTGCCCGCAGCGTAGCCCGATCGGCTGAGGAGAGAAGCAAGACCGCGCCAGCAAGCGTCCAGCAGGGATGAGGAGCATCCCGCAAGGGGTGGGCGGTTCCCATCCACGCCAGGTCCGTTCACCGAACCTCGAGGTTCTTCCTGAGACCTCTCGGTCCCTCGCGAGACCCATCGATCCTCGCCCGTGGGCGGTGGCCGTACTCGTGCTCCTACAGCTGCTGCATGAGCTGCTCGTACATCGCCTTGTGGACAGGATTGTCCGGGAAATGGACAAGCAGGTTCACGAGCCACGTTTGTACCTTCTTCAGGTCCTTCGCTGGCATCCACCCCACACCGTGCTCGTGGTCGTGGTCCAGGAACTCGACCCCGTAGATGTGGAGGTGTTCGTCTCTCTCGAAAATGTAGCTCGTCCGCTTAGGATCAAGCGAGAGCCTCTTGGCGGCCTTGGGCGTGTCGACCTTCAGGATGAGAGGCGGGGGCCCTGCGTAGCTCGAGACCGACGTAAAGTCGACCAGTACCACGCTCGGCCCATCCGGCTCCTCGCCATCTGGGACCACCGCAGCAACGACAGCTGCGCGCAGCTTGTCCCGCTTGTCGGTGAATCGAACGACCATTCCCGGTCGGATGTCGAGGCCCATGTACTTCACGATGTCGCCCCCTAGCCCTTGAGTTCCTCATCTGGCTCACCGATATCGACCCTCCGATCACACCTCGCCAGCGTATTTATCGTGCCCGAAGCTTTGATCGAGCGGTTCACGATGGAGACGATGTCGAGCTTCGGGCGATCGATCTCATGGAGCGCATACAAGCTGAACTCGCGCTCCTCGGGTAGGAGCGAAGCGAGAAGCTGAATGGGGTCGCTGAGAGCCTCAACGAGTTCGTCGACGAGGTATCGCTCGCGCCAACCCGGAGTTGCTCGATCGGAGACTCGAACGAGGACTGCTCCGGCGCAAAGGTACGCGTACGACTCCCTGAAGCGTGCGTACGCGATCTCTGGGGCTAGAACGCATCCCTCCACCTCTTGTTGAGCTTCGTCCTCCAACTCCTCGAACTCTTTCTCGACTGCCTCCTGCAGGTAGAGAAGCAGCTGGACCCTGTCGAACGCGTCGGCAACGAGGTTCGTGTAGTCGGCGTTCTTGGTCGAGCGATAGACCAACTCTCTGAGCGAAACTGTTCGCGAGAACCTTCCCGAAACGCCGGGCTTCTTTTCCGGTGGGGGTGCGAAGAACTCGTTGAGCACGATCTCCGAGACCTTCCCCTCGTACACAAGCACTTCAAGAGCGTGGCTTAGGTCCTCTTCATCATCGGCATCAAATACGGGCGCGAGCACGTTCTGGGCGCGGATCAATGCGGGGGTCGCATGGAAAGCGATCTCGCCCTTCGGGAGCCGAAGCTCCTCCAGTTGGCGCGCGGCCTGAGTTACGGTGCGCGCGACACGCGACCGTACGCTATCGTTGGCTGACGCTGCGAACATCACAGAGGATCATAGCCCATACAGCAGGAAATCCATTTCAACGGTGGGCACGAGGGCCATGTTCGGCCGGTGTGGAACCCCATGTTCACCTTTGGTTCCCCAACTTGCTGGGGTGCGAAAAACACGCACCCACAAGGTGTTGTGGTTCCGAGACTTTCCAAAGAAATTCAAGATGTTGGGCGCGTTCGGATTCGTGCCGGGACCGCCAGCATCGCGGCGATCGCGGATCTACGGTGCGCATCCTGCGGGCTCGCGCATGAAGCGCTCGGCACAGAGACCTTTGGCGCCCCCGAACGCATGGGTTCAGCGCACCGTCCAGCCTGTGGCCTGCCTAGGCAACTCGACGAGATGCGAAACCGCGTTCGATTCTCGCGGGTCTTGAGGACGCTGGCCTCCGCCAGTCCGCATGCGAAGGAACGCCTCCGCTCTTCCGCGAGCTGGGCCGGCGCTTCCGCCCAATTCTAAGGACGGGCACGCATCGGAGTCGCCAACAAAAGAACAGGTCACAACGCCTAGTTCGACGGATGATCGGTCAGCAGCCACGCGCACAATACCGATCGCACTCCCGTCTATGTCCGCTCTCGTCGCCGGACCTCGCGGTCGTTCCTTGATCCCTCTCGGCTCACTGGTTGAGAGCCCTCAGGTCGGCGGCAGGGACCGCCCTCAGCCCCCAGTCGCCGCCTCGAAGTACCGCCGCCGTCCCCGATCAACGAGGCAGCCAAACTTTCGCTTGCAGAAGTTCGGTCGCGAACAGCCAATCTCGATGACCGGCTCCGGATGTGCCGTGAGGTACGGAATGCACCCGTCATGCGGGCGTGCCGACTTCACGTTCCCCGCGAGTCCGCTCGGCAACGCCCGCCGCCACGCCCTGCCTGGCAACGCAAGGTCGAGTGACTCCCCGTCCGTGGCTCCGATCAGTGCGTGGAAGTGAGGTCGGCCAAGCAACTGCGGCTCGCCGGCGCATGCGACGATCACATGCCGCTCGGCGAGGCGGCCGAGTGCACGTGCAAACAGCTTCGGGTGCCGATCCGCGCGCCTGCTCGAAAGATCGAGCCTGTACGTCAACGTGGCCCAGAGCGACCAGTGAGGGAATCGAGCAAGCATGTCATCCCAGGCGGTTCGTATCCTGCGCTCGGTGGAGGTGAGCTCCCAGAAACCCCACTCAGTCCCAGGCACTTGTCGCCTCTTGGCCGGTCGTGAGCTGGCGAGTCCGACCGTCGAGCCAATCTCGAACGTCTTCACGGAGATAGCGGACCGGGCGACGCGGGTCGCCGCTAGGGGGCCTGACGAAGGGGCGACCTCCGTCGGCTCATGGCCAACAGACACGGCGTCGACCTCGCTACTGGTCGTCATGATCACCTTCGAGCCAGCGCCATACGTCTCGGGGGCGGAACAGAAGCCGGCCATCTCCGCGGCGTAGCGGTTGGGGGGCGAGCCCCAGTGAAACGCGGTTTCGAATGGTCCGCGGAGAGCGTCTGCTCAGTTGAGCGACTTCGTGGGTAGTGAGGAGGTCTTCGTTGGACATGGCGTGATCTCTTGGGTGCTCTCGGAGTGCCACGAGTTGGCGGAGCCGCGGACACACGCTCAACGTTTGTCCGGACACAGAACACGCCGGCCCCACCGCTGGCGAGGTCCCCTACCCACCCACGCAAAGATCCGGCAACCCTCCCATGCCCTATAGGCCGCCATCTGTTGCTTGCCTCAACTCGAATTCAGGCAACTATGGCAACTCGCGAGGCTGTATTCGGCAACTAGGGGGGTGGCGTTACGGATCACGCGCTCACCGACCATGCTCCCCTCGAGTCAGTCCTCGAGCTCGGCGCGCAGGCGGTTCTTCGCCCTCATCACCGACGCCTTCGAGGCCCTACCCCGTGTCCCGTCCCCGAGCTCGGCCACAACCCCGGCCCTCCTCCCGTTGCGCTCGACGGTGACCGAAACGAGCCCAGCTGCCGAGAGGTCGGCTTCGTCTGCGCCCTCCAGCCAATCGGCCAGCTCCTGCCAAGTCGACGGCCACTGCAAGTCGGGATGCCACAGAGACTTCAGGAGTTTCTTCGGCCATCCCTCTCGTTTCCGGGTTCCAAGCCCGCCGCGCTTGCGCCTCTCCAGCTGCTCGATCTCCGTCGCTTCGAGGTGGGACACGGCCTGGCGAATCCCGAGCAGGAACGCCGCCCGAAGCTCGGCCTCACGCGTGCTCAGCGGGGCCCTCGAACCAACGGACTTCCCAAGGAGGAGCTTCTCAAGCTCTGACAGCCACTGGTGGGGGTCCTGCCCCTCCGGAGCCATGCCGAGGTGATCCGCCGAACACGCAGGCTCAAGAAAGGCATCGCGCCCCTCGTACGCGGCCGTCATTGCGTTCGAGCGCCAGCCATTCAGCCGCTTGAACATCTCCATGACGTACGCGTGCGTGCGCTTGCTGGCGGTGGTGCGGCCGTTCGCATGCCGCTGAACCTCATACCCGAGCGCACCGCGGACTTCGATCTCCCCCTCGGTGAGGTCCGGGTCTACCCCGCCAAATTCCTCGATGTCCGACGGCTTGTCGTCCTTGTGTCCGCCTTCCACCTCAACCTCCCACCGCTTCGGGCAACCCGACCGCTGCCCCCTGCCCGACCAAGTCCTCGATCCGCATCGCAGCCTCGAGTGTCGACGCGCCTGCCGGGATTGAACGCTCGACTCCGAGGTAGTGCTTCTCGGCGATCTGGACGGAGTGCCCGAGCTGGCGAGCCGACATGAAGACCGTCGCGGCCTTGAAGATCCCCTCAGCGTTGGTCAGGTACGTCGCGCAGGTACTACGGAGCACCTGCCAATCGAAACGCGGCGCTCCGTACTCCTTGAGCAGGCGATGCCGAGCACTCTTGAGCGAGTTCACCGTGTGCCCGCCCAGCACAGGTCCAACGCTGCCAGATCGCAGTTTCCACTCCGCCAGCAATCGGCGGAGCAGAGGTGAGACCTCGAGGTAGACGCAGCGATTGCGACCTGTCTTCGTCATCGCGCCCGACAGCCGAATCTCCCCAGCCAATGCCCCCGCCCGGTCCACCGCATCCAGGTCGACATGCGACCAGTCCACGGCCAGCCCCTCCCCCCGGCGCATCCCACTCAGGAGAAAGAACAGCACCGCCGGCAAGATGGGCTCGTAGCGGGTCGTCGACCCGACCATGCCCAGTCCCGCGTGTTCACGGCGCGTCTCGACGAACGTCTCTCCGTCGTGGCGCTGGCAGGCCTCGATGAGCTGACGGATCTCATTCGGGCGCAGAAAGGCCGGCTCGTTCCGCTCGACCCGAAGCGCATGGAGGTTGTCGGCGATCGCGTCGCCGTCGAGCTGCGGCAACCTGCCCTGCTTCCGAAGCGCATTGAGGACCGTCTTCATCGTCCGCAGCTCGCGATTGACCGAAACCGGCGAGCGCCGCGTCCCAGCCTCGGCCTTCCCGCCTCGCCCCAGCCCCTTCTTCGAGACGATCTTCGGCGCAGTGGCGAGGTACGTCCGGAAGCCCGCGAGGTCAGACCGCGAGAGCTCGACCGCTCGACGAAGCTCGACCGAGTCGAGCCAGGCGATGAACTTCGAGGTCGCGAGCCCGTAGGTCTCGATGGTCTTCGGAGCCCGATCGTGC
The DNA here is from genome assembly GCA_913061055.1 of uncultured Pseudomonadota bacterium. Lineage (GTDB taxonomy): Bacteria > Myxococcota_A > Polyangia > Nannocystales > Nannocystaceae > CAJXVA01. The sequence goes on along the minus strand of CAJXVA010000405.1, from coordinate 3,114 downwards.
CGAGCAGCGTCGAGCCAGCCCCGCACGAGCTCAGCCAGGTCATCACTGACCACCGGCTTCCGGGGGTCCTGCCCCGCCGACAGTTTCCGGCGAAGCTCCCAGCCGGTCTCACGCGCCTGTGCCAGGGACAGTTCCTCGGGGTACCGCCCGAGCACATGGCTCCGTTGCCGCTTGGCCTCGTCGCGCGTGCGCAACGTGAAGGTCCGAACACCGCTCTTCAGGACCCGAACGATCAACCCAGGGCAACCGCCGACCGCCTTCTCGCACGGCCCCTTGAGCGCCTTCAGCTGCCGGTCTGTCATCGTCGCGCTCATGAGCTAGTCCTGGGAACATCGTGGGAACAGCCGTCACCGTGTTCCCACAGGAGCATGGCGTGACACCACGTGTTCCCGCAACCTCCCAGGCCCATGTTTTCACGTCATTTTCCGGTCACTCCCGGTCACCATCGTGACTCGACGTGTTCCCGCGTGAATCCACCGACTCGGCCTGTCACGCCGGAGGTCGCGGGTTCGAGCCCCGTCCGTCCCGCTCAAAGCCCACCGCAAGGTGGGTTTTGTTTTTGGTTCTGGCTGGCGTGTCGGACCGATTCACGACCGTAGATCGGGAGCTTGTCCGCGCGATCGAGCTTGGCCGTGTTCGGACTCAGCACCTCGCAGACCCAGTCCGGCGCGGGGCTCAGACCCAGCCCTCGTGCAAACGACCGCAAACCCCGATCTGGATGACACTCGTGCCGTGGTGAAATGACACGATTCGGAGCGGAAGCGCTCCGGTGACCGGAAAATCACGCCTACAGTGGGCTGGCACAGGCCTTGCTCCGTACGGGGGGCATGACCCTTTCGAACGACGCGGAACGCCTGCCCCAGCGGGCCGACGACCTCGACGCCTTGCGAGACGAACTCGAGCAAGCGGACTGGTGCAGCACCGAAGCGCATCGCGGCCGCCGACAAGTGCCGGCAGGCGACGCGCATCGCGGGCTCAGAAGTCCCAGCTCCTAGAGCGGCGACGCTCAACGAGCCCATGACGTACCTCGGACCTCGCTGCTGCATCCTGGCTTCGGTCGTCGTCCTTGCCGCCGCCTGCGTCGGCAGCGGAGCCAGCGTCAATCCACCCGCGGCCATGGGGAGCACGACGGGCAGCAGCTCCGAGGAGACCGAGGCGATCACCTCGACCGATGACACCGGCGCTCCGGGATCCAGCGGCGTTGGGGAAACGTCCACGTCCGGCGCCCAGGGGTGCGCCGACAACCCGACGCTCTCCGCACGGCTGGCGGAATTGGTCGAGCCCCACGTCGATCCACAGGGCACGCCGGGAAGCGCCATCGGTCTGGTCGTCGGTGTCGCGAACCTGGAGCAGCGCTGGACGATCGGGTTCGGGTCGCGGGCGCTGGGGGGGACCGAAGTTCCGCAAGGTGACGACCTGTTCGAGATCGGCTCCCTCACCAAGGTCTATACCGGCTACCTCCTGGCCCAAGCGGTCGAGCGTGGTGACGCTGACCTCGACGACACGCTCGAAGCCACGTTCGGTGCCGCGACCCCAACCTACCGCGGTCAGGCGATCACCTTGCTCGACCTCGCGACCCACACCTCCGCGCTACCGAACTACCCGGACAACCTCCCCAACCCCGGCCCGATCAACCCGGGCGCCGGCTACACCCTCGACATGCTCGAGACCTTTCTCGCCGGTCATGTCCTGACCGCAGCGCCGGGAGAGGCGTACGAATACTCCAACCTTGGATCCGGCATTGCCGGGCACATCCTCGTTACGGCGGCACAGCTCCCCGACTATGAGTCGCTTGTCCAACGAGGGATCACCGACCCGCTGCGACTACCAGACACCGTCGTCGTGCTCAACGCCGACCAGGATGCGCGCCGGGTCTCGGGGCATGCCGGTGGACGAGTCGCTCCGCAGCTGGACATCGGGGCGCCACTGCAGGGCGGCGGGGTCCTGCGATCGACGGCCGAGGACGTCCTGTCCTTCTTCGCAGGAGCCCTCGATGGCGACGACCCGACATGGGCGACGGTGATGGTTCCCCGCCGGCCGAGCCCCAACGGACCCAACGCGTTCACCGGACTGTTCCTCAACGTCGAAGACCCCGACGGCGCGCCGGTCTACTCCAAGAGCGGCGGAACACCGGGGTTCTCGAGCCAGGTCGTGGTGACGCTGGATCCTCCGGCGGTCGTCGTGCTGCTCTCCAACGCGAACAGCACGCAGGGGCTGTACGGCTTGGGCAAAGCGATCGCGGACGCGATCGAGGGGTGCTAGGAGCCGAGGTCGAACAGGTACTGAATCAGGTCGGTGCTGGTCACGATCCCCTCGAGGTCGCAGTCGTCGTTGACGACCGGAAGACAGTGGAAATCGCCACCGCGCAGCTTGTCCGCCGCGTGCCGCACGGTCTGCTCCTTGTGAACCGTGAACAGCCCCGTCGTCATGACCTGCTGGATGGAAAACTGTGCGTCGAGCATGGCATCGACGGTCTTGGCGTCGGCACCGTAGGCACTGATGCTCAGCCGCATCATGTCTGTGGCGCTGAGCAGGCCGACCAGCCTACGACCCTCCACCACCGGTACGTGGTGAAACCGCTTCGCAGCCATGAGCCGGCGGACGCGGCTGAGCGAGTCGCCCACGTCGACCGTCTCGGGATCGGCAGTCATGATGGAGGAGATCAGGTCCTTGTGTTGCACGGGCAGAGTGGTTCGTAGCCCGCAGCGTCACGTCGGGACCGGCACAGTTTGCGCCCGACCGAGCGCCCCTACATCGGTGGGGGCTGCCCGTGTATCGTGGACTGTTCGTAGGCATAGGCGAGGCTGACCAGCCCCGTACTGGGCTTGATACCCACGACTCCGCACTGCGACGCCGGACACAGAATGGACCCATCGGTTTCGGTCCCGATCGAGAACGGGACGTAGCCGGCCGCGACCGCGACCGCGCTGCCCGACGACGATCCGCGCGGGGTCGCCGGTCCATCAGCGCCAGCGAGCCAGCGGTGGTGTCGAGGTCGGCCGTGTCGAGGTTGTCTTTGACGACGAACGGAAGCCCGTGAAGAGGACCCGCGGTGGCAGCCTTCGGCTCGGGGTGCCACTCGATCACCGCACGCAGGCGACCATCGAGTTCCGC
>CAJXVA010000404.1 GCA_913061055.1 uncultured Pseudomonadota bacterium | reverse complement strand
GGCATACGAGATGTAGAGAGGTCCCGTGGGCTCGGAGATGTGTATAAGAGACAGGCCGCCCTCGGGCGAGGACCATATCCCCGGCCGCGGCCAGCATGATGACCCCATCGACCGCGAGCATCGGCCAGACCAGCGATGCCTCGTACGCCACCGCCAGCCCAAGGCACAGCGGCGCGATCAACAGCAGCACCAGGATTCGGGAGGGAGTCACGCTGCCGTCTTTGGCACTTGAGCTTCGCCCAAGATCTGTTCGACACACAGGTCGGTAGAGAGGCCTTCGAACTCGGCGTCGGGTTGCAGGATGAGCCGGTGCCGTAGGACCGCCGGAGCGAGCGCTTTGACGTCGTCGGGGATGACGAACTCGCGACCCATCACCGCGGCTCGGGCCCGACTCGCGGCCGCAAGCGCGATGGTCCCCCGAGGGGACGCGCCCAGAAGCACGGACCGGTGCAGGCGAGTTCGACCCACGATGTCCGTGATGTAGTCGAGCATCTCCTCGGTGAAGCCGATGCCCTGCAGACCGCTCTGCATCGCGACCAAGGCCGCGTCATCGACGACGGTCTGAAGCTGCGACCGCTCCAACGCGCTGGGATCGAAGCCCTCGAGGTGGTTGCGCAGGATCTGCTTCTCGACCTCGGTGGACGGATGCGACACCCCGATCTTGAGCATGAACCGGTCGAGCTGGGCTTCGGGCAACGGGTAGGTGCCCTGAGACTCGACCGGGTTTTGGGTGGCCATCACGAAGAACGGCCGCGGCAGCGGACGGGTCTTGCCGTCGACGGTGACGCTGGACTCCTGCATGGCCTCGAGCAGAGCGGACTGGGTCTTGGCCGGCGCGCGGTTGATCTCATCGGCGAGCAGCAGCTGGGTGAACACCGGACCGGGCAGGAACTCGAACCGGTCCTCGCGGCTGTTGAAGACGTTGCCCCCGGTGACGTCGCTGGGCATCAGGTCGGGGGTGAACTGGATGCGCTTGTGCGTGCAACCGAGCACGTGGGACAGGACCCGCACCAACAGCGTCTTGCCCAGTCCGGGCACGCCTTCGATGAGGACGTGCCCTCGCGCCAGGATTGCCACGAGCGCGTGCTCGACGACCTCTTCCTGGCCCAGGAGCACGCGCCCCACCTCGGCTTTGATCTGGTCACAACGGGCTCCAATCTCGGCTGGATTCATGTCGTCTCTCCAATCTCTCTCATCAAACGTCCCAGGTCTCGGACCAGGGTCAGGTCCTCCGCGGTCCCACCCGGTGTCGCGACCGACTCGATCGCTCCATGGGCCGCGAGCAGCAGACGCATGACCTCGGTCTCGTCGCGCCCGCTGCGACGGGCCACCTCTTGCGACAGCCCGAGCAGGCCGGCGCCCGCAGCCGAGGAAAACCGGTTGCGGAGTCGCTCGAGCACCCACCCGGAGAACAGACGGGCGGCGAACGACGCTGCCCTCGCCTTCTCGTATTGCCGGCCCATCGCGACCGCGTGTTGGGAGAACGCGCGGCGCCCCTTCGAGATCGGATCGCGACCCCGTCCGAACTGCCGCCCGCGCCAAAGGTACAGGGCAAGGATCAGCAGCAAGAGCTGCACGACGGCAGCGGTGAGGTGGCTGTTGCGGATCGTATCCGCCGGGGTGTCGACCCCCCGACCGACCCAGCCGTCGACGAACTCGACCGCCCCACCTGCGTTCTGCATCGTGACGACGATCGTCTCGGCGTTGAGCTCGAAGACCAGCGCGGCGTTGGTGAACAGGCGGCCGTCCGCGAACACTTCCACCCGCCCGGCGTTCCGCGAGAACGAAGCGAACGTCGTGTTGCCCGCCGTGTCGACGCCGATCTCATCGACCGCGCCCTCGATCACGAGGCTTCGGCCCATCGGGAGGATGCCCGTGAGGACGACGGGGGGCTCATCGAGTTCTTCCCAGACCAGGTCGTCGTAGTCGGGCTCGGCGTCGAGTTCCGGATCGGGCTCCGGCTCCGGCTCCGCGTCGGGCTCCGGCTCCGCGTCGGGCTCCGGCTCGGCAGGAGCGTCCTCGGCCTGTGCGGCGGTGGCCGAATCTGCGGTCGCCACCGGCACCTCGAGCGTTGCGTAGGAGACGTCGAGCCATGGGGGGAGCTGGCCGCCGGCGATGATGAGCGTTCCACCACCGTTGACCCAACCTCGCAACGCTCGCCACTCCTCCTCGGACGCCGCGGCGTCGTCGAGCATGACCAGGGTCGGATCGAGGTACGCCTGGTCGCCGTCGAGTGCGGTCAGAGGCTCGGTGCGGTATGAGACCGAGACCCCCTCGCGGCGCAGCAACTCCAAGACCGCGTCGTTGCCCGAAGGCGAGGTCGACCACGGGAACACCGGATCGGCTCCGGTATCGCACGCGATGCCCATGCCGAGCACCGTCGTGACCAACAGGACCAGCGGACCGACGGTCTTGACGATGGCCACGACCCGGGCGTGAATGTCGTCGAAGACCGACGCTGTGGCCCCCTGGGGTCCGAACTGTGCCCGGTCGACCCGCCGCAAGGCGTCTCGAACCGGATCGACCAACGAGGCGTTGCCGCGAAGCTCCCGGACATACTCTCCGTTGGTCCGTGAGGCGTGCAGGCGAATGAGGCCTTCGTGGTCGAGGCGCCTCAGCAGCGCTGCGTGGGAGAAGTCGACGGCGTCGGCGAATGCCCCTCGCTGGGCACAATCGCGAGCCATGGAGAGCAACCGCTCGACGTCGGTTTCCATCGCCCGGGCGGCCGCGGCTGCTTGGGCGGCGTCGGGGTCGAGAGCACTCTGGGAGTCCCCCGGCTCTTCGGGCTCGGGCTCCACCGCCCGCGACTGGGCCAAGTTGCGCACGATCGCCACGACGAGCATCACCAGCGCGAGACCGATCACCAGCCAGAACAGAACCTCTGCGAGCCCACCGAGGACCGGGAGTTCGAACTCGTCTTCGTCCTCATCCGCGCGGTCTTCGGCTCCTCGCGAGGGGCCGCCGCCCCCCGCTCGCTCCTGCGCCTGCCCCTCATCTTCGACGGCACGCGACGAGAGGCGACCGGCGCCCTTGAGCACCGCTCTTCGGGCGTCGCAGGCTTGGACAAAGGCGGGGCAGCGCTTCAACTCCTCCTGCTGGGTCTGGGCCAGGACGGGGCACCACTGCGCCTCTTGTGGGGTCAGGGGGTACTGCGGATCGTGACAGAACGCGTACGCGGGGTCGGCCAGGATCTCCTTGGAGACCTGCATCGAAGACTCGGCGCCGAACCCCTGCTCGGGTGCGAGTGCCAAGACCAGCGAAAGAACGAAACCGGGCCCCATCAGCTCACCTCACCGCCGGGTTGTTCTCGTGCGGTCTGGTCGGCGACCAATACCCCCACGAACGACGCCTGAAGGTCCCAGCCATCTCGGCGGGTCCGCGCATCGATGTACTGCAGGAAGCGGACGGAGACCAGGTACGGCACGGCGATGAAGAACCCCAACAGCGCGGTCAACGAGCCGCCGTCTTCGAACAGCGACTCGAACGGACGTCCAATCTGAAGGGTGAAATCCAGCAGCACGAACCCGACTTGATCGGCCGCGACCACGATGACGGCGTGCGCCGCGAGCAATCCGATGCCCATCGTCAAGATGCCCGGGTACTGCCCCGATGCAAACCCTCCGCCCCGTTTGACGCCGGCAAAACCGCCATGCCCCTCGAGGAGAATCGCCTCGTGCACGAACGCCCCGTACGCCCACGTCCAAGGCCATCCGAGCATGGTGAGCAGGCCGATGAGTTGCAGGATTCGCGTGGCGACCCACGCCAGCAGATACGCCCAGAAGCGCTTCGCAAAGTGGCTCAGCACGCTGCGGGTCGTGATCACGGGCTCGAACATGAGCCGGCTGGCGGCGACGGTGAACGGACCCTGCAGAAACATCGCGGCGAGCACCGCGACGAGCCAGACCTGCGTCCACTCGAAGTCGGCGAACACCCGAAGCGCGTAGCACCCAAGCGCGGCCGGAAGCAGCAGGACCAGGCTGAGTTTGAGGTACAGCGCGCCGCCCACCGACGAGCACCAGCGCAGCGCCAGGTCGAAGGTTTCGGCGAGCTTGCGAGGGCGAAGCAGGATTCGGGACTGCTGCAGGTTCACGAACTGCCCTCCCCGAATCCTGGTGTTCCGCCGGGTGTCTCGCCTGTGGTCCCGGCTCGGCCCGCGAGAACGAAGTACGCGATCACCCCGAGCCAAAGGGCGGTGGCGGTGGCCCATTTGACCTCGTCGGCGACCGACGACGGTGACCAGAATCCCTCGATGAGCGCAGCGATTCCCAGCATCACAGCGGCACCCAGGGCGAGCCGGGCCACCGCAGGGCCTTCGCGGCGCAGCGACCCCAAACGCGTGCGTCCGTGGGTCCGGACCAGTGCATACCCCATGCGCAACCCGGCGGCGCCGGCGATGACGATCGCGGTGAGTTCGAACGCGCCGTGTCCCATCACAAACGTGAGGATGTTGCGGCCGGCCCCCATCGCGGAGACGTAGCCCAGGGTCGCGCCGATCGTGACCCCGTTGGAGACGAGATAGAACATCGAGCCCAACCCGAAGAAGATGCCGGTGGCAAACACCCGGAACGAGATGCCCACGTTGTTGTAGACGTAGAACCCGGTCATCGAGACGTCTTGGCTCTCGGCGCGGCCTTGGCCGAAGCCCTCGGCGTAGGACTGCGCCAGCATGTCGAGCTGACCACGCGGCATCACCTCGGCCGCGAGGTCGGGGTTGGCCAGCGTTGCGAACAACGCGATGAAGAACGGGACCAGAAACAGCGCGGTGGCTGCGGCCATGTACCGCCAGCTCTCTCGCAGCGTCCGCGGGAAGTCGCGGGCGAGGAGTTCACCGACCTTGCGCAGCTGATAGGGAGACGCTCGGTACAGGCGGTTGTGGGCCCGGGCACCGAGCACGTCGAGATAGGCGACGAGTTCCTGGCCGTAGCCCGCACTGCGTGCGCGCATCAAGTCGGCGCACACGATCCGGTACAGACGGCCAACACTTCCGATGAGGTCCGGAGGCAAGCGGTGCAGGTGCTTGCTCTGCGTGAGCAGGTCGTCGAGTTGTTGCCAATGCACGCGCCGCCGGGCGACGAACGCATCCTGGCTGGGCTTGCTTTGGTTCATGCTCCCCCCCGGGTGCGGCCGAAGAAGGTCTTGCGATGGCTCGGAGCGGCGAGCACGTGACCACCGGCGCGCACGAACAGCGCCCCGAGGAAGCGCACCGCGTGCTCATAGCGAGCCCCACATCGTTGCGCGAACATGGGCGCGACCATCTGAGCCAGCTCGAGTTCACGGGCGGGACTGAGGGTGCCCACCCGCCGAAGAAACGACTCCAGCACGTCCATCTCGGCGCCGGAGAGACTGACGCTGGCCGGAATCGCCTCGAGCTCGGCCGGCGTTGGGGCGGGCGAGATCACTAGGGCCGAACCGAGGCGGCCTTTGGCTTCCTGCACGACCATCGTCCCAGCGACCATGTCCCCCAGCCGACGGAAGCGACCATCGACCGCCATGACCACCAGCCCAACGACGTTGAACGCGGGCAACCAATCGGCGCCACGAAGCAGGTTGCGCAGCACGACGTCGAGGAACGTGAGCGGCACCCCCGATTCCTTGACGGTCCGCAGCGACAGCATGCGTTTTCCTGGGGTCTGACCGCTCCACAGGCTCTCGAAGAGGATGTAGTAGCCCCACTCGAGGGAGAACATGACCACCAGCAGGACCCCCTGAGAGGCTCCCTCGAAATCCACGGTCACCCCGGCCATCTCCACCACCACCGCCAGCACGACGAGAACCACGCCGCGGATCAGCAGGTCGACCCCGTACGCAACGGCACGACGCGACGGTCCGGCCACGTGCACTCGAAAGGTGACGTGCTCGGGCGTCTCGACATCCACGGTGGTGTCGAGCGCGTTCTCCAGCCCATCCTGGCCGGCCGGTTTGCTCATCGTCAGCTCCTGCCGACCCGTGGCGGTCTCACGCCGCCATCGTAGCGCTCTTTGTTGGTACCGTCGACGCAAGGAGTACCGCTGGATCATGGATGACCAACCGCAACAACAGCCCGGGTTCTCGCCAAGCCCCTACGCGCCCAACCCGAACAGTCCGTACGGACAGCCGCAAGGGCCCCCCCCAAGCCACAACCCGTACGCCCAAGCGCCCGGTCAGGCACACAATCCTTACGCGGCTCCGGTCAGCGATGCCGCCCCCTCGTGGCAGATGGGCATGGATGACCACGGCATCCTGGCCTCTCGAGGCTCCCGGTTCGCCGGCTCGCTCCTCGATGGCCTCATCTACACGGTCGTCGCGCTCCCGATCTTCTTCCTCACGATGGACTTCGACACGATGGGATCCGAGCCCGACGTGTTCGACATCTACGCGAAGATCGGTATCCCGATCCTCTTGGTGGCGATCGTCCAGTGGTACCTGATCTCGACGACGGGGCAGTCGTTGGCCAAAAAGATGCTTGGCATGAAGATCATCAAGACCACCGGCGAGGAGGTGAACTTCGTGTCCGGGGTTCTGTTGCGAAGCTGGGTCCCGGCATTCATCGGCTGGATCCCGATGGTGGGCGGGATCTTTGGGTTCGTGGACGCGCTGTACATCTTCGGTGCCGAGCACCAGTGCATTCACGACAAGATCGCGGGCACCAAGGTGATCTCGATCTAGCGGCGACCCGGCGCCCGACCTGCGGTGTCAGCCACTGGCAGGGCCAGTCCTGCGAGGAGAGGCCCACAACCGCGCCCGCTTGGCTTTTGAGGGCCGGCGGGCCCCGCCGGCGGTATGGTGCGGCCAGCGATGGTCTACATCTCAAAGGTCTACACAAAGGCTGGCGATGGCGGGAAGACGATGCTCGCCAACGGCGAGAGCGTCCCCAAGGATCACCAGCGGATTCGGTCCTACGGTGATATCGACGAGCTCAACGCGACGATCGGGATGGTCCGCGTGGAGCTGGCGCGCGAGCCCAAACGCGAGGGCGCGCAGGAGTTTCTGGGCGAGCTCGACGCCCAGCTTGCCCGCATTCAGCAGGAGCTGTTCAACCTCGGTGCCGAGCTTGCGTTTCCCGAGCCCACCGAGCCCACCGACATGCCGCGGCTGTGCGTGCGTGCCGAGCACGTCGAGACCCTCGAGCACAACATCGACGGGTGGAACGACGCGTTGGATCCGCTCAAGAGCTTCATCCTCCCCGGGGGCGGTGCCGTGGCAGCGGCGTGCCACGTGAGCCGGACCGTCTGCCGACGCGCGGAACGAGAGGTGGTCTCGCTCGCGAGCGCGGGCGAGCAGGTGAGCGAGGTTGCGATCAAGTACGTCAACCGGCTCAGCGACTACTTCTTCGTCGTGTCCCGAGCGGCCTCCCACCGGTTGGGGTACGCCGAGACGCTTTGGGTCCCCGAGACCACCTGAGCACCGCCGAGGACTCGCGATGACCGAACGCAAGAAATTCCGCTACGAGTACCCGCTCACGGAGCCGCACTTCATCGCGGCCACCCACGTGAAGGCGGTCGCGACCTATATCAAGCGAACCTACCCGCACAACTACGATGAGGTGTTGCCGACGCTGGTCGAGATTCCGGACTGGCCGGAGTTCTGGAAGGTCCTCGGCGACGACGGTCGCGCCCTGCCCCGCAGCCAGCGCTGAGAGCTTGGCCGGAATCGTTCCCGATTTGTCCTGGTCGCTCGGTGCCGGGTGCACAAGACTTGCGGCGCGATGCTCGAGGTTTCGTTCTTAGTATTCGATGACGTCCAGGCGTTGGACGTCTGCGGACCGTTGGAGGTCTTTGCCACCGCCAACGAACTGGGAGGGCACGACCACTACGACACCCGGATCCTCTCGCCCGCCGGAGCTCCGGTGCGGGCGACCAACGGACTTCGTTGGGTCGTGGACGGCGCGTGGGAGGACCTCCCCGACGCAGCAACAATGGTGGTCCCCGGCGGGCAAGGCATCCACGCCCTGCGAACGACCGACATGGCCGACCAACTTGGCCGACTCGGGGCACGCGCAGGGCGGATCGCCAGCGTGTGCACGGGCTCGTACCTCCTCGCCGAAGCGGGCCTGCTCGAGGGAAAACGGGCGTCCACCCACTGGGCCAAGGAGGACGACTTCGCCTCGGCGTTCCCCAGCACGACGCTCGACCGCGACTCGCTGTATCAGACCCAGGACGACGGCAAGCCGATCTGGACCTCGGCAGGGGTCAGCGCGGGCATGGACATGGCGCTGGCGATGCTCGAACGGGACGTCGGGCCCCAGCTGGCGCACGAGGTTGCGCAATGGCTGGTGCTCAGTCTGCGCCGCGGCGGTGAGGAGGCCCAGCGGAGCACCGCCCTGAAGTCGCAGGCGTTGCACGTTCGGGAAATCGCCCGGGTCCAGGCCTTCGTTCGCAACAACCCTGCCCAAGACCTCCGCATCGAGGCGCTCGCACAGCGGGCCACCATGAGCGTTCGAAACTTCACCCGGCGGTTCTCGGCGGAGAGCGGGATGTCCCCTGCTCAGTTCGTGCGCGAGGCTCGGTGTGCGCATGCCCGTCGGCTGCTCGCCGCGAGCGACCGCAGCATCGACGAGGTTGCTGCGGCCTGCGGTTTTCAGTCCCGCCAAGCGTTGCGGCGCGCCTTGGACGACACCGCGACGCAAGGAGAACACTGAGATGCCCATGCCACCGAGCCTCATCGGATCGCGCGCCGACCTCCTGATCGAGGCCGTCGTCGTGGCCGAGATCATCGCGATCCCGGTCCTGTTGCGGGCGATTCGGGCCGCCCGTGAAGGGCAGCACGGGCTGCACAAAGGACTGCAGCTCACACTCGCCACCGTCTTCGCCGTGGCGACCATCGCCCTCGAAGTCGACATTCGGATGGCGGGCGGGATGAGCTTCTTCGCCGCCGGTGGGCGGTACGAAGGCACGGTCTTCCTCGATGCCGTGCTCTACGGCCACCTCGGCGTGGCGGCGGTCAATGCTGCGTTGTGGAGCGTCTTCCCGATCGTGTCCTGGCGGAGGTTCCGGGCTCGCCTGCTGCCCGGAACCTTCTCCGCGGTGCACCGCACCTTGGGATGGTGGGCGGTGATCGCCTACGCGCTCACGGCCGGAAGCGGGCTCGCGCTGTACATCGTCGGGTTCGTGTTCTGAGCCGTATGCGAACGGGAACGCGTCGTCTCAACGGCCAGACCTAGGCCGCTTGGGGGGACGACGAAGCC
>CAJXVA010000403.1 GCA_913061055.1 uncultured Pseudomonadota bacterium | reverse complement strand
ACGAGATGTAGAGAGGTCTCGTGGGCTCGGAGATGTGTATAAGAGACAGCGCCGCTGCCGACGGAGGAAGCAACGCCGGATAGAACAGCGGGACGTAGACGGCCTCGAACCACAGCTTGTCATCCAGCGGCGCGTAGTCGACCACCACCATCTGGTTGGCGATCGGCTCCGTGAACAGCGGGCGGTCTTCGAGGTCGTCGGGGTTGATGTTGTTGGTCGGGTTGAAGCGATCGGCGGTGCCCCACTGAACGATCTGACGACCGACCTTCAGGTCCAGTTTGGGCAGCAGGTCAAACACCGCCACATAGGCGGCATCGGATTCGACGTGAAACGGGGTGAGCAGCTGCCGGGTGGCCAGGTCGTCGAGGAACTGCGCCTGCGCAACTCCGAGAAACACCGGCTCCACGTTGCCAACCAGCTGGATGTGTTCGTTGGGGGCGTAGCGTAGCGTGAACTCGAGACGGTTCTCGTTCCGACTAAACGTTCGCTGCTCGACCCCTGCGACGTCGAAGTAAGCGGACGTGACGACGCGGAAGTTGAAGTCGAGGTCGTCGCTGGCGTCTTTCGCCGGCCGCCGGGTTCGCTCGGGTGGCGGTGCAGCGGCGGGTGAGGACGGACCATCCCCCGCCGGGGTGTCCGCGCCTTCGACGTCTTCGAGCGTCGCGTCCGTGCCGAAGATGTCGTCCATCGACAACTCGCCGTCGTCCGGCTTCGCGTCCTCGGGGGCCGGATCTGGGGCGGAGGCATCCGTGCCATCCGCGGGCTCGGGCTCGGGCGCAGCGGCCGGCTCGGGCTCGGACCCCGGCTCGGCGTCGGGCGCAGCATCGGGCGCAGGCACGTCGGGCGCAGCATCCCCCGCGGCGGCACCCGGGTCGGCAGCAGGCGCGTCCTCAGCAACGTCCGTGGCCGTATCCGCGGCATCGGAGTCCGGAGCGGGGGCGTCTGCCACCCCCGCAGCAGCCGCGGCGGTCGGGAGGAGAAGTCGGGTGAGGAGAGAGAGGACTGCCGTGCTCAAAGATTCCCGTGGGTGCTCAGCGGAGCAACTGCCGCCGGGAGAACAGGCCGTCGTCGACACCTTCGTTCACCCGGACGTCGGTCAACTCGATGACGGTCGTATCGCCCGTCTTCAGGTTGGCCATCGAAACCTTGGTGGGCATCAGCTCGCCGCCCACCTTCTTCCAGTCTTCGCGACTCTGCGTCCGGACGTGGTTTCCGGCGCCGTCGTAGTACCGCATCTCGGTCACGCCGCCCTTGGTCGAGTCGATGACGACGTCGATCCGAGACCAGCCAGATTCGTTCCCCTCTTTCGGGGTCAGCTGCAGGGTTGTCTTGGTTCCCTCACGACCGCCCACGGCAGCGTCGTAGAAGGCTGCGAGCAGGACCTCGGTCATGTCTTGATACGTGAACTCGCCGCCGAGGAAGCCCTGCGCCATCGCGTGTGCAGCGACGCGGCGCACCTTCTTGAACTCGGGCAGGTAGACGTAGAGCGTCTTGGTGTCCTGCATCAAGATCTTCATGCCCGCGACGTCGCCCGGAGCCGTGAAGTGGATGTACTGCTTCTGCAGCCCCTGCATCTTCGACTCGAAGGTCAGCGTCTTGCTCAGCTCGCCACCCTTCATGATCTTCATGGACGCGGTGTACTGCTGGTCCTTGAAGGCGTTTGCGCGGCGATCGATCTCCGCGAGGATCTTGTTCGCACTGGCGGGGGCCATCGCGGCTGCCGGTACCGGAGCTGCGGCAGCGGGGCCAGCAACGAAGCCAGTCGCGAGACAGGAGAGGCAGAGCGCGGCGGCGAACAAGGTTCTCTTCATCGGTGAGGTCTCCAGAGTGTACCGGGGCGGTTGCCCCGCGTAAGCCGGTTCTTCGACGCGCACGAAGCCGAGATATTGCTCCCCAAAGTCAGAAAAATGACTCAAGAGCATGATATCGAAGAGGAAAATGCCCGCCCTGTGATCCTGGGCACATCCGAGATCAGCGTCGGAACAGTCGGGGCGTCAACCACACCGCCCCAGCTGCAGCGACGAGCAGCCCGATCGCCAACCCCACCCCGAAGTCGCGAAGCGGCGGCATACGAGAGGCCATCAGCACCAAGAACGCGGCCGCGAGCTGAACGCCTGTCATGAGGACGACACCGCCCAACGCGTCCACGGCCGCCTGTCCATCACCGCCTTCGGTTCGGGCGCGTACGCCGAGGTGGATCGCGAAGTCGACCCCTGCCCCCAAGGCGATGCACGAGACCATGCTCGTGCCGATACTGATCGGCTGACCGAGCAGCGCCAGGGTGCCTCCGGTGATCGCCAGCGTCCAGACTGCGGGAACGAGCGCCCGGATGTGACCGGCAAGCAGCAACGTGAGCGCGAGGGCACCGAGGCTGACGAGCGTGGAGATCCCAAGGCTCTCGTAGACCGACTCGGCAAAGGCCTGGCCGATGACGGGTTGGCCCGTGACCGCCAGCGACACCGGCAACCGCCGCACGACGGCATCGGCGGGCGTGTCTGACGGGGCCGTCCATTCCACGTCCTGAAGCTCTGAAAGGACCGTGAGCAACTCGCCACACGGTCCCACAGGCTTGGGCGCTGGCGCCTCCTCGTCCTCGAAGCCCATCGCATCGGGTGAATCCGCCGCGGCCTTCTTGTCTGGCGCCGGGTTGGCACCTTCGAGGCCAAGCGACGTGCACGCGGCCGTGACCCGGTACCGCTCCAGCAGCTCGTCGACCCATTGTCCAAGCTGTTCGGCGGCGAACGTCACCCCTTCGGGATCGGAGGCGACCAGCGTGGGGAGATGCTTGCGCAGCACCGCCTCGAGGTCCTTGCCCCGCTTGGTGGCCAGCGCGTCCAGTGGGACGGATTCGTACTCGGACGCCTCGAGCGGCTCGATGACCTCGTCGGTACCCAGCGCTCGGGCCCGCGTTGCAGCCAGCTCTTTGGACAGGGCCGGGTCGGCGGGGTCGATCGCCTGCAGCTTGGTCAGCCCCGCGTCGTCGAACGGGGTGCCGAGCAGTCGCTCCACCCGCTCGCGAACGACCTCACGCTGCGCAGCGGCAACCTCGGGGACGGCCGCGAGCGCCACTCGGACTTCGCCTCCGACCATCTCATCCCGGGCCGCATCCACGACGGCCCGAATGCGAGCGGTGGTGGCCTGCATCTCCTCACTCGAGGTCGGCTCGAGCTTGATGTGTACGATGGCGCCCTTTTGGTCGGGCGTCATCAACTGGGCCATTGGAGCCTGGTCGGCGAGGTTGCTGACCACCCGGCGGGCGCGCCCTGGCGTCGAGGGGACGCCGTACCGACCTCCGAAGCCCTCGGTCAGCATGGAGACCGGATCGAGCAAACTGCGGACCTCGGCGATACCGTCCATGGCCGTGAGCGACTCCGTAATCCCTCGGATCGACCGCAGCACAGCGGGCTCCTGAAGGTCACCTTCGATGGCGATCTGGACGAACTGCGACCCCCCGAAGTTCTCCGCCAGAAACGCATCGGCGCGGCCTGGTTCGCTGTCCTTGTCGAACACGTTGCGGGTGTCGGGGTCCGGCGCGAGCGTGGCACACAGCGCAACCCCGGCAACACCGAGCGCCGCCAACATCCACGGTGGTGGCACGAAGGGCATGCCGCGACGCGCATCCGTTTTCGTCGGGAGCGCTCGGGCGGGCAGAAGCGACAGCAAGGCCGGCAGGACAAACAGCGCCAACAACAAGAGGAGCAACACGCCAGCGCCGGCGACCACACCAAAGCGCTGCATGGGCACCTGCGGCATCGCCAGCAGAGCGAAGAACGCGGTCGCCGTGGTGATCCCCGAGAGCACGACGGGAACGAGAAGTTCGCGGACGGTCGCCGAGGCGCGTTCGAGGGACGTGCCGACCTGCCGTTGGAACCCCGCGATGATGTGCATGCCAAAGGCACCGCCCAGCGCCACCATCATGACCGGCGTCGTGCTGCTGACGATCGTCAGCGGCTCCCCGAAGCGGCCGTGTGCGCCCACCACGAGCCCCACGCCCAGCGCCGTCACGACGAGGTTGATCGCAGCGCCGCTGAGGCTCCCCAACAGCAGAGCCGATGCGAGCACCAGGACGCCAATGACCGCCGGGGACAGGCGCTCGATGTCATCGCGGCTCGACAGCGCCGCGGTGCTCTCGGCGAACGGGCCGCCCCCGAAGTGGGATTCCCCACCCCAGCGCTCCTCGACCAACGTGCGGATGCCCTGCAGGTTTTCCGCCCGCGCCCCCGCGTCGTCGGTGGGAAGCAGGTAGACGAGCAACACGGCGGCGGTTCCGTCTTTGGAGACCAGGTTTCCAACCGCGTTGTGGTTGCCGAGCACTCGGGTGCGAATGTCGGTGGCCTCGGCCGTGCCCTTGGGAACGAGTGGCTCGACGACCAGCGTCTCACCTTCGACCCGAGGGTCGGGCAGATCGGGATAGGACAGCACCAGCCGAACACCGGGGAGTTCGGAGACGGAGACGCCCAACGCACGAACCGACTCGGTCGTCGCCGGGACGAGCAGGTCGTCTCCGCCGTTTCGCAGGCCAACGAGGCCGACCTCGAGCATGCCGAACCGGTCCGCGACCTCTCCAAACGTGACCACGTCCGGATGGTCCGGTGGCAAGAACGCCAGGACGTCGTCGTCGTGCTGCAGCGAGGAGACGCCCGGGACCAGCCACGCACACAACGCGACGAACACGGCCACAACGGCCCACCGTGCGCGGACGATGGGGTGCAGGCCCGAAGAGGGGGGCGACGACTCGGCCACGCGAAGCTCAGCCCCACACGGGGGTCAGCCAGCTACGGCGATGCTCGACGCGGCCGTGCACGACGTCTTGGAAGTGCTGCTGAATCTTCTTGGTGTGAGGACCCACGTCGCCGTTTCCGTCGCCCAGGGACCGGCGGTCCACGCTGCGGACCGGAGTGACCTGAGCGCCCGTGCCACACAAGAACATCTCGTCGGCGACGTACAACTCGCTGCGACCGATCGAGCGTTCTTCGAACTTCAGCCCGAGGTCTTCGGTGGCCAACTCGATGAGCGTACGGCGGGTGATGCCGTCGAGGTTGTCCTCGGTGCTCGGCGGGCTGAACAGCGTGCCGTCGCGGATGATGAAGATGTGCTCAGCACTGCCTTCGGAGACCTTGCCATCTTCGGTGAGGAAGATGGCCTCGTCGAACCCGTTGTCGAATGCCTCGCGGCGGGCCAGCGCGCTGTTGATGTAGGCACCGGTCGGCTTGGTTCGCGAAGGGATCGCGTTGTCGCGGACCCGGCGCCAGGAGCTGATGCAGACGTCGATGGCGTCCTTGTCGATGTACCGCTTGAGCGGCATCGAAAAGATGATGAATGAGCTCGACTCGATGTCGAGCACGGGGGCCAGCTCGTTGCTGTTGTGAATCAGCAGCGGGCGCATGTAGACGTCGTGGTGCACCTCGTTGCGGCGCAGCAGCTCCAGGTGGATCTGCGAGACCTCGTTCACGTCGCCCGGAAGCCGCAAGTGCAGAATCTTGGCCGAGTGTTGGAGCCGCCGGACGTGGGCGTCGAGGCGAAACACAAACACCTCTTTGCCATCGTCGGCGAGGTAGCCCCGAACGCCGCCGAAGCAGCCCATGCCGTAGTTGAGCGCTCGACACCGCACGCTGACCGTTGCGTCCGCGTCGTCCAACCACTTTCCGTCCATGTACGTGACCATGTTTGCTCCGGATCTCACTCGTGCTTGCGCGGCACGGCGACCGGCCTCACGCCGTCACCTGCTCGCACGCATTGTTCTTGGGGGGGTCGCAGCGCTCACGCACCGCGGGCGGACTATGCCAAGGATGCCGACAGGTTGCCAGTGCATCTGCTGCGCGGTGCTGAACTGCGAACAGGTTTGCACGCAAGGCCCAGGGGCCCACTCGCAAACCCATGCGGAGTGCCCCGATTCGACCTCCGCGGGTCCATCGAACGAGCCGCCCCGAACGCCCCCCGAGGTTGTGCTACTAGGTCGACGCAATGGTGTCGCGCGCGCTCACGTCGTTCGCGCTCGGCCTCGCCCTGGTGGCGTGCGACGGCGCGAAGTCCACCCCGAATGCGGCGGCCGAGCCTACGCAGGACAAACCCGCCAACGCCGCAGCCGCATCGGACGACGGACCCGGCGCAGCGCCAGCCGAGAAACCCGTCGACATCACCCCCGCGCCGGCCGACGCCGAGACTTGGATGGAGTTCTCTTCGGAGATCGACCGGTTCGAGGCACGCCTCCCAGCCGCACCGCAGAAGCAGACCTTCGACACCCCGAATCCCCTCGGCGGCACGATCCCCACCACGATGTACCTGACCGAGGAAGGCAGCCGCGCCGTTGGGGTTGGAGTGACCACGGTCCCTCCAAGCGCGCTCGAGTCGTTCGACCTCGACGGCGCACTCGACGGCGCCCGCAACGGGATGGTCAACAACATCGGCGGCACGTTGGTCTCCGAAAAGCAGATCGAGTACGCCGGACACCCGGCGCGAGCGATCGAGGCCAAGGCCACCGCCGACGGTATTGCGCTGCGAATTGAAGCGCGACTCTTCTTCGCCGAGCCGAGGCTGTATCAAGTGCTCGTCGTTCGGGCCGAGTCCGAGCCCTTTCCCGCCCAAAAGTTCTTCGACAGCTTCTCGTTGCTCGGCGAGTAGTCCTCCGCATCGCGGGTCTCCATCATGCTTTGGGTTGCCCTCGGTCCGATCGCGGTGATGGCCTCGATCCTCGCTCGCGCCACGCGGGAAGAGGGCCATGGCGATCGCCTCGAGCAGTGGACCCTGTGTGCCGTGGTCGCGCTGACCTACGTCGGCATGGCCGCCGTGCTGCTGGGGATGTTCGGCCTCTTCGATCCGGTGTCGATCACGCTCGCGTGCTTCACCCTCGCGGCGATGCTCTGGCCCTGGCAGGGCGAGCGAAGCGTCAGCCGTCCAGCGCCCCGGCTCGGCCGGGTCTGGCTCCCGCTGGCGATCGGGCTGCTGGCGGTTGGACTTCGACTCCCGGCTGCCGACTACGCCCTCGCAGGCCGCGACCAGGGCACGTACACCCTGCGGGCTGCACAGCTCCTGCGCACCGGGGGCTTCACCCACAATGATCCGCTCCTGACCCGCGCCAGCGAGGAGCTCGGTACGCGAGCGGGTCCCGGCGACGTGTTGGGCGTGGTCCCCAAGCGGCTCGAGGCGTGGCGCGAGGACACGTATGAGGGGAGCTACCGGCCCGGCTGGTACCTCGTCGACCGGGACCAAGGCCTCGTCGCTCCGCAATTCTTCCACTTGCACCCGGCGCAGATGGCCACGGTCGGGATGGTGTTCGGGCCCGATGCGATGCATCGCATCGTGGTGTTCGAAGCCTTCCTGCTCGTGCTGGTGCTGTTCTTCGTCGCGCGACGGGTGCTCCGTTCGGTGGGCTGGGCATCGGTTGCGGCGTTGATCGTCGCGGCCACGCCGCTTGCCATCTGGGTCCATCGCACCCCCTTGACCGAGACCCCCACGAGCCTCCTGTTGTGGGCCGCCGTGCTGTCGGTCGTCCGGTGCCCCGACCACAACATGAGGGGGCTTCACCGGGCCGCATTGTTACTCGGCGCGACGGCCTGGGTCCGCGGCAACGCCTGGCTCACCGCACCGCTGCTGCTGGCCGTCTTGTGGCTGCTGCCTGGTCACGCCTCGGAGCGACGGCGGCCCGTCCTGGTCTATCTGATGGTGCTCATGGGCGGCGTCCTCGCGCACGCCGGCACCACGTTCCCGTATCTGGCCGACGAGCTGAACAAGCAGCTGCATGTCACCTGGCTTCGCTCGCCCTGGACGCTCGTGCTCGGGGCTGCGTGTCTGGGCATCGCGTGGTCGAGCATCGACGCACTGTGGTTCGACCGACGTGACGACGGTCCTCGCCGTGCCCTCCTGCGACGCTACCTTCCGGCGTCGGTCTCGGCACTGACGCTCGGGGCGGTGGTGCTCTACGGCGTCCTGCGCTGGACATCCCCGGACAACACGCACGCCCGCCTCGACCCCGCATGGGCGATGTTCGGCCCGGTCGTCATCGCGGGAGCCATCCTCGCATTGCCGGGCGCGGCGCTGCGGGTCCGGCTCACCCGCTCACGCGACGTATGGCTGACCGCGATCGCGGCGACGCTCACGGCCACCGTTTTCCTGTACGCCCAGCGCAACCTGCCCAGAGCGGGGCTCTTCTACTACGGGCGATACCTGGCACCGGAGCTCCTTCCGGCGGCTGCCCTGCTGTGCACCGCCACCCTGCACGGTGTCGCCAAGCGACTCCCGACCTGGCCTCGGCGGATCTGGACGCTCGCGGCGCTCGCCGGGTTGCTCGGATCGACCGCGGTGCCGCTGATCCGAACGCCCACGGTTCGGCTGCGAGAGTTCGAAGGTGCAGACCGGCTCGTCGACTCGATCGCCGACGCCCTCGAGCCCGGTGCCATCGTCATCGCGGGCGGCGAAGGCTGGCACCACGGACACACGTTCAACCAGGTCGGTGGCGCGCTGGCGATGCGCCATGGCGTCGACGTGCTCCCTTACCACGGCAGGGAAGCCGCGTATGCGTTGGCCTACGAGCTGCTCCTGGAGGGCCCGCTCGCGCGAGGTGAAGCGCCCCCGCCGGTCTACCTCTTGCTGGGAGAGGCCACGCATCACGTCCGACCGCGCACCGGAGAAACGCCGCGCGCGGCGTTCGACGACCGACTCCCACCGCCGTTTCGCGCGACGCAACTGACCGCGTTCGAGCTGTTCACGGATCGACTCACGCCCGTTGTCCGTACGATGCCCGGCCGCGTCACCCGAGACGAACTCCGCATGGTGCTCGTCCGGCTCGACACCGATCCCACCCGCGCCGGTGAGCGCCGCTGGCCCCTGGTCGGGCCCACCCCGCTTCAGCTCGAGGGCTCCTTCTCGAGCATCGAGGTAGGTGTCTGCTTCGAGCGCGACGGACCGCTGCAGCTACGCCTGCCCGAGAACCTTGGGCCAGGCTCGCTGGTCCTCGTGATGACCCCGGGCACCGACCGGAGCAATGCCAAGCTGGCGGTTCAGATCGATGGACGCGGGGTCCCGCTTCGCCGCCTCCGCGCGCCGACCCGCCACCGAGACACGCTGGGCCCCTTCGTGCTCGACAGCCCCGGACTGATCCGCATCGAAGCCCTGGGTCGCGGGCATCCACAGGCGCCCTGCAGCCACGGCGGGCTGGCCGAGGTCCGGTGGCTGTCTCTTATACACATCTCCGAGCCCAC
>CAJXVA010000402.1 GCA_913061055.1 uncultured Pseudomonadota bacterium | reverse complement strand
GACCAACACCGCCGTCGTCGGCCAGCGGCGGCTGGCAGTCATCGAGCCCGCAACCCCGCACGCAGACGAGCAGGACCGACTGCGTACGATGCTGGATGAGCGCATCGCAGACGGAGCTCAGGTCGAGGCCATCGTCATCACGCATCACCACAGTGACCACATCGGATTCGCTGCGGCACTCGCCGAGCGGACCGGGGCACCGATCCTGGCCCATCCGGAGACCGCGTCCCGCGTTTCGATGACGATCGACCGTCACATCACCGGCGGCACGTTGATCGAGCTCGATGGGGGGCACGCATTGCGTCCCGTCTTCACCCCCGGTCACGCGCCGGGGCACCTCGTCTACCTCGATACGGCCACTGGCATCGTCCACGCCGGAGACATGGTGGCAGGGGAGGGCTCCATCCTCATCGACCCCGATGACGGCGGCGACATGTCGGCCTATCTCGCGTCCCTCGAAACCCTGTCGGCGCTCGGTGCAAGCCGGCTCGTCCCGGCCCACGGCGGCATCTTCGAGGAGCCCGAAGCGGTCTGCCGTCATTTCGTCGAGCATCGCCTCGGGCGAGA
Source organism: uncultured Pseudomonadota bacterium (assembly GCA_913061055.1). GTDB lineage: Bacteria > Myxococcota_A > Polyangia > Nannocystales > Nannocystaceae > CAJXVA01. Next base: position 8,649 of record CAJXVA010000402.1, on the reverse strand, counting down.
ACGAAAAGTGCTGGCCGCAATGGGGCCGGAATCGAAAACACTGCCAGAAATCCTGGCATCGGCCTACGCGGATACCCCAAAGATGCTGTGGCCGCTGGCTGAGAAATCGCTTCGTGCTCACCTGTCCAAGCTCGTCACCGACGGTCGGGTGCTTCAAGACGAGACGGGTGCGCGGCACGTGGGAAGCTGACGGTCCGGTGCGGCCCACCGATGGACGGCCGGCGCTGGGGTGCGCGGCAAACTCGTAGGACGAAGCTCGCTCGGCACGGGGGTTGAAGAACCCCTGAGGCATGAGTCGCTGGCAGTCCTGGTTCCTCCCCGCCCTCGTCGCGCTTGCCGGGTGCGACGTGAGCCCTCGAACCGAGGAGGTTGGCGTCGCCGATGTGCCCTCGGACGCTGGACCGGGCGAGGCGTCCTCGGCGGGGTCGGCCAATCCGGACGACGACGACGAAGGGTCGAGTAGCGGTGGGTCGGAGAGCTCCGGCGGTGACGCATTCGAGAGTTCGGGTGCTCACTTTGATGTTCCGGAGCTTCCCGACCCGGTGCCGCCGGGGGTCTGTGATGCGGTCGACCTCCTGTTCGTGATCGACAACTCCGGGTCCATGGCTGATGAGCAGGCCAACCTCATTGCGAGTGTCCCCGGCTTCATTGACGGCATCTCAGACCGCCTGGGCGTGCACACCGACTACCACGTAGGAGTGGTCAGCACCGACGAGGCGACCTTCAACGCCGATGGATGCCAGGAGATCGGAGCCTTGGTGACGCGCACCGAGGGCGACCTCTCGAGTGAGAGTGACTGCGGACCCTACGTCGACGGCGCGTCGTTCATGACGCCGCAAGACGACCTCGATAGCGCGTTCGCTTGTGCCGCGCAGCTGGGGATCGACGGCAACGGCATCGAGCGTCCGATGGATGCGTTGGGCCGGGCGCTGCATCCGGCGCAGGGGGTGACCGCCTGCAACGACGGGTTCCTGCGCGACGATGCGTTGCTCGTGGTGGTGCTGATCACCGATGAAGAAGACGACGCGGAGTCCGACGGTGACCCGGTGGCCTGGTACGAGTCCGTCGTGGAGGCCAAGGGCGGAGACGAAGAGCGCGTCGTCGTGCTCTCCCTCGTTGGGCACCCCAAGCCGAACGACTGCATTCCAACCCAATGGACCGGGATGCAGGGCGCCGAGATTGCGACGCGGATTCTGCAGTTCACGAGCATCTTTCCGTACGGCTATGTCGGAGATATTTGCAGCGCCGACTATGCGCCGTTCTTCTCCGAGGCGACCGAGCACATCGATACCGTGTGCTCGATCCCGGCGGGGTAGCGAGTCTCCCTTCAGGGAAGAATCGAGACCGACACGGTCTGAGCGCCCAGCGAGCCCGCCGTCCATGCGGCTACCAGCGTGCCATCGGGTCCGATGGCGATCGTGGGCCCCACCGCATCTCCCTCTTCGGGAAGGCTGAGCTCGGCCGGGATGCTCCAGTTGACGGTGTTGGGGCCGCGTCTTCGGCCCATCACCCGCCACCGCCCGTCCGTTCCTTGCTCGGTCCAGACCAGCGCGACCTCGCCGTCGGGTCCCACGGCGAGCCGTGGATCCTGGGCGGGGCGCCCTGGGGTCGACAGCGGTCGCGTACGCGGGACGTCCCACGCACCGGCATCGTCTCGATGCGCTGCGTAGACCCGGGTTGCGCCGGGCAGTCCGTCAAACCATGCCACGTGGGCCTCTCCGGTTGGGGAGATGGCGACGTCGATGCAGGTCGCGAAGTCTCTCAACGGTCCGAACGTGTCGTCGATGTCGACCGGGGTGGTCCATTCCCGCTTGCCCGTGCGGCTGGCGGCGTAGAGGCCGACGGCTCCGGAGGGGTGTTCCTGCGACCACAGTACGAGCGCTTCACCGAAGTCCCCGATCGCGACGACCGGGTTGCGGACCTCGTGGCTGGCCAGCGGTGGTCCTGGCGGGGACAGCCAGTCTTCGATCGCGGGCTTGGAGAAGTGGCCGTCCGCTCCGGTACGCTCGCTGACGAACAGCCGCAGGCCATCGCTGACGGGGTCTGCACTCGTCGAACCTGGCGGAGGCGTGGCTTGGTACCACGTGATGATCGCGTCACCGTTGTTGGCGACAGCGAGCTGAGGTGCATTCGAAAAGAACACCTGCGGAGAGATGACGTCGCTCGGAGCGTGGGGAAGGGTGAGCGGGCCCCCCGGGCCTCGCCGAGCAAGGGCCACGCCGTACCCGCCGTCTTGGCGCCACTGGTTCCACACGATGAGACCCTCTCCGTTCGGTGAGAGAACGGGGCGAGGTTCGTACGCCTTGGGGAGCGCGGAGATCTGCTCACCGACGTCGGGGCTTACCCATTGTCCGGTTTCGTCTCTGCGTAGCAGGTGGACGGTGCTCTCGTCGTCTCCCGATTCGTTGGTGCGATGTTGGGTCCAGCTCACCCAGGCTTCGAGGCCGAGCGTCGCGACGGTTGCTCTGGCACCGGACCCGTTGGAGGGGGCTCCGAGTGTGTGCATGGACCAGCCGGTCGAGGTCTGTTCCGCGAGGGCCGACAGTGATTGAGCCGGATCTGGGTGTCTGCGTTTCCAGGTGACCAAGCCGCGGCCGAGGCCGTCGACCGAGACCTCGACATCGTCTGCGCCGACGCTCGCGAAGGCGTGACGTTGTTCGGGCGGCCACGCTCGGGCGACGCAGGTTCCGTCGGGCTCGGGCGCGAGAAAACCGATGCAGCCGCGCACAGCCTCCGCTTCCATGCAGGCATCGTCTTCACACGCCTGTGGCGTCGAGCAACTCGCGCCGAAGAGCAACATGAGCAGCCATCCGCCGCTCGAGTGTTGAGGATGGCGCACGGAAACCTATGGTGAGGCGAGTCGTTCGCCGCGGGTGAGGGAAGTGAGAAACACGCGAAGCGGCGCTCTGTCGTCCTCCGGGAGCGCAACGAATGCGTCTCGGGATGCCTGCGCCTCTCCGCCGTGGAGCACAATGGCGTCCTCGAGCGTCGGCGCGCGTCCGTCGTGCAAGTAGGGGCGACTGCGGGCAATGCCCCACAACGGGGTCGTGAGGAATACATCCGCCGCCACGCCGGCGTCGTCGCGAGGCTCCGCGAGTTCGTCACCCATCGCGTGTCGCTTGAGATCGCTGTACAGGGGAACGCGAAGTTCTCCGGTGATCACGTCGGGCTGCAGCCGCGGTTGGGCCCCCGCTTCGAGCAAGTTGATCGAGAGGTCGGGGCCGCCGGTACGGCTGATGAGGTTGTAGTGAGCGTCCTCGATCTCGATCGAGGGCACGTGGCATTCGGCGCAGCCCAGGGTCGTGAAATCCTGTCGTCCGCGCGCGTAGAGAAGCAAGAGCCCCGAGCCCGACGGTGGCAGCTCGACGGGGACGTCCTGCATCGCGGCGAACATCGTCATCAACGCGACCTGAGCATCGCTGAGTTCATCCTCGACACCGTCTTGGTCCGGGTCATTGGTCGGCCCTTCTCCCACCCGCGCCGGATCCTCATTCGCAGCGAACCAGCTGGACTGCATGCCGTGGTGAACGTTGGAAGCGTCCTCGACCACGTCCCGGAGGTCGGCGAACGCGCCCTTCCAACCAAACGGACGGACGATGAGGTCGGCGTCGATCCCTTCGAGGTCGGTGTCGTCGACCGTTCCGTCTCTGGAGATGCTGAGGAACCCGAAGCTGACGCCGCGGACTTCGAGGTGAAGGCGGACGTCCTCGCCTCGAGCCCTCGCGAACGCGATGGCGTCGTCCCGACGAAACTGCAGCTCCGCGGTCATCTCCTCACCAAGCCGCTGCTTCCAGCCGGCGCCGAACAGCGGAGGCGGGTTGCGGACCAGCGCGGTGGACTCGGTCTCCCCATCTCCGCGGAAGAAGGCGTTGTCGGCTGCATCCCCGGCGCCAGCCAGCCCGCCGCGCCAGTGACACGCCGAGCATCGCCGGGCGTCCGGCCCTCCTCGCTGTCCGAGGTGGAACCGGCTCATGGAAGGAAGGTCGCTCCCCCCGAACCCCTGCGCCTCGGTGAAATTCATCGTGAACAGCTGTCCGCCCATCGAGAACCAGTCTTCGGGAGAGAAGCGGTCCTCGAGCTCGCCGTACGTCGGGCGAACGCTCCGAAAGGCAAAACCGGGGTCGGCGGCGTCCATGAACCGCAGCTCCCGGCGCCAAGCGTCTTGCTGCAGCGCTTGAAGACCCTGTGCGGCCGAGGTGTCCGGCCGGGAGGGGGAGAAGACAGGGAATGACCGAGCCTCGCTACTCTGCAGGGGTTCATCTGCAGCGTCGTCGGTCGCGCAGCCGACCGTGACGGCTGCCAGGAGAAGCACAAGATGCCTCATAGCGGTGCCCTCAGTTTGGGCGCCCGGCTGAGCGACAGGAGGAACACATGAAGGTCGGACTGATCGGACGCAGGCAGCGCTGCGAAACGGTCTCGGCTGTCTTCTCCCTCACCGCCGTGCGCCAAGATGGCGTCGGGGATCGTCGCGGCTCGGCCATCGTGAAGATAGGGCGGGCTTTCGGCGAGTCCCCACAGAGGCCGAGTCAGCCAGGTTTGCGCGCCGATATTCGGATGGTCGGTGTCGGTGTGGGGGTCCGCGAGCTCAGGCCCCATGTCGTGGCGCTTGAGGTCGCTAAACAGGTTGACCTTGGGTGTCCCCTTGGGCTCCTCGCCATCGTGGAAGAGGGCGACGACGAACGGAGCGGCACCCGTTGTGTCGGGCACCTCGTTCCAGAGCGTGCTGACGAGACCGAGCGACCGGGTGTGACAGTCGGCACACCCGACCTCGTCGAAGAGCGCGTCTCCATGCGCCCAACGGTCGCGCAGCGCAGCGCTCGAGGGCGGGACAATCGTCGGGACTTCGAGCGTCGCAAGGTAGATGGCGGTGGCCGTGAGGGAGCCCTCTTCGAGCTCACGCTGGACCCCATCGGCATCCGGGTCCCACCAGTCCGGGCCGTCTCCGAGCAGCTCCGGCATCGGGCCATCCCGATGGAGCTCCGTCTGCGGGCCACTCTGAATCCCGAAGTGGACCCGTGCCGCGTCTTCGATGGCGCGTCGAAGGTCTGGAAACTGCCCCTTCCACCCAAACGGTTTGACGATGAGGTCGGCATCGATGCCGGTGACTTCGGATGCGTCGACAGAGCCGTTGGGCCGCGCAGTCAGGGTCCCGAACTCGACGCCCTTGGTCCGCAACTGGATCAAGACGGAGTCACCGCTCGCCTCCGCCTGGTCGAGGGCGGCGTCGCGAGCCCGCTGCAGGTCGAGACTCATTTCGCGCGCGAGCGCCTGAACCATTCCCAAGCCGAGGACCGGCGGGCTGTTCCGGATGACCGTCGAACTCTGATGAGATCCGTCGCCGAACAGGTAGGCGTTTTGAGTCGCTGCACCTGCTCCGTTCGGGCCTCCGACTGAGTGGCAGCCGGCGCAGGAGAAGGTGTCGAGTGCCCCGCGCGAGCCGTCGTGAATGCGTCGTCCCGGAACGACGGCTTGAACGTCGGCGTAGCCATCGGCCGCACGGAACTCGTGGCCGAACACCGCGTCACCGAGGGCGAACAGCTCGTCGGCGTTGTAGCGGCCGGCGTCGATGTCCTCTTGGAATACTGTGCTGTGACCGGAGTCCTCGCCCTTCTCCTTGGATTCGCGGAACTCCTCGAAGCGCTCGAGCGACAAGAGGCCGAGCGCGTCGTCGACAAGCGCGGCCAACTGGGCGTCCGTCGGGGGAGCGCCGGTGGGCCAAGGCGTAGAGCCTGGGCTGTCTGCAGCCGTCGCAAGCACAGGCAGCGCCACGAGGGCGGCGCTGCCAAGCAACGGCCTCAGCCGTCGCAGACGTTGCAGCACGGGATCGAACGGGTCAGACCGCCGCAGTCGAGCCCCGAGGCGTCGCCGCCACCGTTGGGGTTCGGGTCGGCGTCGAGTGTGAAGGTGAGCGCACCGGCACCGACCGTCGCGTACTCGCCATCGTTGACGTCGTTGGTGCCGTAGCGCCAGTCGTCACAGCGGGAGCGCGTGTCGGGTTGGATGAGCACGGCGTTGTACATGGTGGCCACCACGCGATGGACCCAGTACGTCGTGCCGGCGGGGACCGCAGCGAAGTCTCCTTGAGCCGAGGCTTCCTCGAGCTGGGTGTACGTGCACACGCCTTCGTATCCGGCCGCCATGCATGCCTGGGTCCCGGAGGTGAAGCCTGCGCCGAACCCGGGGTGCTCCCAGATCGGCGGCGACGCGGGCACCATGCCCACGTAGATCGGCACGCCTGCGCAGATGTCGACGGCACCGGTCGTCCCGTCCGAGTCCGTATCGCCGTCGGTGTCGGAGTCCGTGCTGGAGTCGGTCGCGGCCGGACAGTCCTGGGGACACGGCTGCATGTCGCCGTCGGGTCCGATATCGCATTCGCCGGGATCTTCGAAGCCGTTGCCACACAGGTTCGGCGTGTTGCCGCTGGAGCCTTGGCTGTCGCTGTCGGTCTCGGCGGTGTCACCGGTCGATCCTTCGGCGCCACCGGTTGCAGTGACATCACCGCACTGGCACAGGCCGTACGTTCCGTCCGGAAGACAGGTCTGGGTGCCGCTCGGTGAGGTGGGCAGGTCGCCCGCGCAGGGGCAGAAGTTCACTTGGCCCGGGACGCAGGACCCACCGTCGGCCTCCGAATCGGTGTTGCAGCCCGCGCTGATGCCGAGTGCGAGTCCAGCGATTGCCAAGGTGCTCTTGAAGCCGTTTTGAAGTGTCGGAAAACCCATGTCATTCCCCCCTGCGACGCGTCGCGTGGTGCCCCATCGTTCCAGGGCTTGCGCCGTGAAGCAACCGTGATCGCGCTTGCAGTTCCTTCTCTACGACACCGACGGACACGTAGATTTCCGGCCTACTTGAGAAAAACGTCCAGCGACGAAAGCGCCGAGCTTCGGCGGCGACTGCTCAGTCGAGCATCGGCAGGTCTTCGGGGCGCTGCTCGAGCCATCCGGCGCCGTCTGGAGCCTCGGCTTCGATCCACGCCTGAAGGATCGCGTACTCGTCCTCGTGCAGAGAGCCGTACTCGCCGTCGCCGCAGAAGTACACCGGCGGCATGTTCTGCTCGTCCAGGGCCCGGATCCCAACCTCGACGTACATCGGGGCTCCCTCGAAGCCCGAGTGCATCTGCTCGAAGGTGAAAAAACGCGCGTTCCCGTAGTACAGCGGCGCGTCCGGCACGAAGGCTTCGAGCTCTGCGACGTGGCAGCTGCAGACCCGTTCGATCAGGGTGCCGATCTCGGTCGGGATCAGGGTCGCGTCGTCGCCCGCCTCGACCCAGGACTCGGCGCCGGGCGCCAACTCGTCGAGTGCGCACTCGTCGATCGGCTCTCCGGTGGTGCCGTCGTTGGTGTCGCTCGTGGGGGAGCCTCCGAGGCACGACGCGTTGTAGCCGGTGACGCAGTCCGCATCGCACATCTCTACGATCGAGGCGGTCTGGGTCCAGCAGGTCCCGCCGGGCCCGTACTGCGAGGAGAGTTGTTCCTGGGTTTGCGCGTCGAGACACTCGAGCCAGGTCTGGCAGGCCAGCGTCTGATCGAAGCTGTTCCCCGTCGTCGTCGAGGGATCGACACCCGTGGTTGTCACCACCGCCGTTGTCGGGGACTCCGTCTCGCCGGTGGTGTCGGTATCGGTGTCGCTGGCTGAGCCGGGATCACACCCGAGCACGAGCAGTGTCACCGTGGCCCAACCAAACGTCCGCATCCGACCCGAGGGTACTTCAGTTGGCCGCAGGGTTGTGCTTGGAAATCTCCGGAGCGGCAAAGGCAAGCCGATCCTTCATCACCGCGATCGCCTCGGGATTCTCGTCCACGAGCAAAAAACGCCGATCGTTGCGCGCGGCGGCCTCCCCGGTCGTCCCGCTGCCGGCGAAGAAGTCCAGGACGAGGTCGCCGGGGTTGCTGTGCACTCGGACGATGCGCTCGAGGATCTTCAGGGGCTTTTGCGTGGGGTACCCGGTCCGCTCTTTGCCAGCCGTGGGCACGATCGTCTGCCACCAGACGTCGGTCGGCGTCTTTCCGCGGGCGGCTTTCTCGGCGGAGACGAGCCCTGGCGCCATGTACGGGATCCGATCGATCGCGTCGTAGTGGAACGTGTAGTGCTTAGGGTCCTTCGCGTACCAGAGGATCGTGTCGTGTTTGGACGGCCAGCGGCGCTTGCTGCGACCGCCGTAGTCGTACGACCAGATGATCTCGTTGAGGAACGCATCCCGGCCGAAGACGATGTCGGCCATCACCTTTGCGTAGTGCGCCTCGCGGGGATCGAGGTGCAGGAAGAACGAGCCGTCGGCGCGGAGCAGTCGATGGGCCTGCTCGAGCCGCGGCATGAGGAACGCGCCGAAATCTTCGAACGTGTCGGCGTAGGCCGCGGAGCCCAGCGCGGTCGTCTTGTAGCTGCGACCCCCGAACCCGACTCGGTCTCCTTCGCCGGGCCCTGTGCGTTCCACCTTCAAGCGGGTGTGCTTGCGCGAGCGGCCTGTGTTGAACGGCGGGTCCACATAGATGAGCGCCGCCGAGCCATCGGGCAGTGTCGGCAGGACGTCGAGGTTGTTGCCCTCGATGATTCGGTTGGGAATCATCCGTGCCCCTCGCCGTCGTGGGGGACGGTGAGGAACCTGTCTCTTATACACATCTGACGCTGCCGACGAGCGATCTAGTGTAGATC
>CAJXVA010000401.1 GCA_913061055.1 uncultured Pseudomonadota bacterium | reverse complement strand
GAGATGTAGAGAGGTCTCGTGGGCTCGGAGATGTGTATAAGAGACAGGTTCATCGCCGCGCTACTCGAATGCCAGAAACTCCACGGTCCCTCCAACGACTACCGAGCCCCCAACGCGAACCCCGACGGAAGCATCCACCCACTGCTGTCCGCGACCATGTCCGTGCGACAGATCTGGCCGGCGATGCGCCATTGTTACGCGGGGTCCGAGCCCGCGGACATCCGCGTTTCGTTCTCGTTCTGGCTGCACGAGGACGGCTCGATGACCGTCGACGACATCAAGACCGTGCGCAGTCAGGGCCTGAACGCCGACGAGGTCGCCTGTGTTGAGAGCAGCATTTCAGTCGCGGAGACTGGCCTGCGAAACGGCGACCCGGGGAAGATGGAACTGCCGGAGGGAACCGTCCTGGAGATGCCCCGCGTGTTCGAGATTGCGCTGAAGGACTCGACCACCGAGGTCACGGGCTCGGGATTCCGCCCCCCGGGCTACCTCGAGTTTCACGACAAGGCTGCGTATGAGGAACAGCTGAAGCGTTGCGGCTCCGCGCCGATGGGCGCAACCCTGCACTGGGATCCTGACACCCGAGAACTGCTGGACGTCAGAGCGGACCCGTCCATGGGCCCCGAATCTGGGCCGTGCCTCACCAAGCTCCTCCAGTCGCAACTCAAACCACGCCAGGACCAGTTCTTCCCCCGCACAGATGCCGACACCTATCAGCACTGCACGTTCCACGGCGACGAGCGCTCCTGCGAAACGGAGCCGTTGTTCCGGGTGGTCGAGCCCTGAGGGGTTGCGCTACAGCGAAGACGCCTCAGACTTGGGGATCCGATGACACTGACCATCGACCACCCCAACCCCTCCGCGCTGCCCCGGTTCACCTTCGCCCTCGGCTGATTCTGGGGCCCAGACTCCCGGTTCGGGGGTCTCGAAGGCATCGTTCGAACCGAGGTGGGCTACTGCGGTGGCACGACGCCCAGCCCCACCTACCGCAACATTGGCGATCACGCCGAGGCCGTTCAACTTCACTTCGACCCGGCGCAGATCTCCTACGAGGACCTGCTCGCGCTGTTCTGGGACGGCCACGACCCAACCTTTGGCAAGGGCTCGCAATACCGCGCGGGGTTGTACTGCCACGATGAGGAACAACTGGCCGCAGGCCGACGCACAGCCAGCGCGCTACAGCGAGAGCTGGGCCAACCTGTTGTCACCGAGATCGTGCTCGGCAAGCCGTTCTACTCGGCCGAGGGCTATCACCAGAAGTGGCGGCTCCGGCAAACCGCGACCGTCTTCGAGGGGCTCGCGCAGCACTACGCCGACGAAGAGACCTTTCTCGCATCGACCGCGGCCGCCAAGGCCAACGCGTATGTGAGCGGCCACGGAAGTGCAGCCCAGCTGCAGCGAGACCTACCGCTGCTCCAGCTACAGGGCCGTGCGCGAGCCGAGCTCGACGCACGCCTGGCTCGCTCGGCGTAACCGAATCCGCGTTTGCGCGTAGTCCTATCCGACGTATCAACATGCCTCCACGGCGCGCAGGGCCGGCTCCCATTGCCGGACGCCGCCGGGGAGGACAGACTCCACAGGCTCGCCCCGAACTCGGCTCCTCGCAGCCGAATCGTGCCGCCTGAAGAAAGGCCACAGTCATGTCCAAGACCTACGAGAAGACCGAAGAAGCCATCGCCAACCTCACCGAGGAACAGCGCGCCGTCACCCAGTCTTGCGGTACCGAGCCTCCGTTTCGCAACGAGTTCTGGGACAAGAAAGACCCGGGCATCTACGTCGACATCGTCAGCGGCGAGCCTCTGTTCTCGTCCACCGACAAGTTCGACTCCGGCTCGGGCTGGCCCAGCTTCACCAAGCCGATCGATGGCATGGATGGCGTCGCCGAAGTCCGCGATGTCACCCATGGCATGACCCGCACCGAGGTTCGGTCCAAGAACGCCGACAGCCACCTGGGCCACGTCTTCCCGGACGGCCCGCGTGAATCCACCGGCCTTCGCTACTGCATCAACTCGGCCTCGATGCGCTTCATCCCGGTGGAGAAGCTGGAAGACGAAGGCTACGGGCAGTACAAGAAGCTGTTCGAAGCCTCAGCCGAGTAGCGCATCGATCTCGGCAACCCGGCGCGCGTAGAGTTCCGCGTCGCCCCATGGGCCCGCGTCCCAGTCACGGATTCCGTCGACAATGGCGCGGGCCCAGTCTTTGGTTTTCAGCCACCGACCTTGACGAACTTCAAGGTGCTGCGATCGCTCTCGCCGATCGCACGCATCTTGTCCTTGTTCGCATCCTCAGCGCGAAGGACCGGGGGCAGCTCCCACACGCCCTCTTTGTAGTCCTTGGTGTCCTTGGGGTTGGCGTTGATGTCGGACTTGGCCTCGAGCTTGAACCCGTAGCCCTCGATCTTCTCGATGAGCCATGGCTCGGGCATGTAGCCCTTGGGCGAGGAGTCGTCCGGGTTGGCATCGTCGGCGGCGCGGTGCTGAACGACAGCCAAGACGCCGCCGGGCTTGAGGGCAGTGTGCGCGGCCTTCATCCACGCGTCCCACAGCTTGAACCGGTGGACGTTGTGCATCATGCGAAACACCAGGACCATATCCATGGAACCCGGCTCGCCCATCTTGGTCTCGGGCACGGGCTGCACGACGAGCTCGACGTCGTCGTAGAGGTTGGCCGAGCCGCTGAGGAACAGCTCGGTCTGCTTGGCCGCCGACTGGATCTTCGGGTCCTCGGAGTTCGAGTCGTAGCCAGCGAGGTAGAGCTTGCCTTTCTTGGCGAGGAGCGGCGCGAGGATCTCGGTGTACCAGCCGGCACCCTGCCCGACCTCGTACACGTGCATGGCGGGGGTGAGACCGAAGAACTCGAGGGTCTTCTTGGGGTGCCGAGCTGGATCACGCTCGGCGTTGCCCGGGGTTCGATGCGCGCTCGCAAGAATCGCGTCGAGGCCCTGGCCGGTCGACTTCCAGTCGCTCTCACGAAGCGTCTGCGCGGTAGCCTGAAGCTCCGGCGTCCAACGCTTCAGCTTCTCGGCGGCCTCCGCTTCCGCGGCCGCAAGGCGTTCGTCCACGGCGGGAGCGGCAGCCTCATCTTTGGGCGCATCTGCTGCCGGAGCGGTCGCGGCGTCGGACGCAGGTGGGGTGGTGGTGGTGGTGGACTTGTCGCAGCCCGGGCTGAGCGCGAGGACGGAGATTGCGAGGGCGAAGCGGCGCATCAGGAGGCTTATACGACAGCCCGGAGGCCGCCTGGTGGGGTAGTCTTGTTTCGAAGTGGAGGATACCGAGCTTGGCAGTTTGCACGGTCAGGAGGCGACGGGTCCCCGTTCGGTCGAACCGCGCAAGCTCGCTCGGGGTGAACTCGTCGGCCGCTACGTGGTTGTCGAGAAACTCGGCGCCGGTGGCATGGGCGTCGTGTACTCCGCGTACGACCCCGAGCTCGACCGCCGAGTCGCGCTGAAGCTCCTCAACCCCCTCGGCGGAGGTGCGAAGGCCTCCCGCGGCCGCGCCCGCCTCATCCGGGAAGCTCAGGCGCTGGCCCAGCTCAACCACACCAACGTCGTCACGGTTCATGACGTGGGCGAACACGAGGGGCGCGTGTTTCTGGCGATGGAGTATATCGAAGGGGTCACGCTCGCGACCTGGATCGCCCAAGGCCCCCACCCCTGGCACGAAGTCGTCGACGTCCTGACGGCCGCGGCGCATGGGTTGATCGCAGCCCATGCCAAGGACATGACCCATCGGGACTTCAAACCCGACAACGTCATGCTCACCGGAACCGGGGTCAGTCGCCGGGTCGTCGTCATGGACTTCGGGCTCGCCACCGCTCCCTCCATCCAGGAGGAATCGACCGAGCTCGAGGCATCGACAAGTTCGTCCCTCGCGGCATCCATCGACCTGGACTCGTTGACGCAGACCGGGGCCATGATGGGGACCCCCGCGTACATGGCGCCCGAGCAACACACCGGTACCGCCGATCAACACGCCGACCAGTTCAGCTTCTGCGTCACGCTCTACGAGGCGCTGTACGGCTCACGCCCCTTCGCCGGGACCACCACACCCGAACTTCTCGCATCTGCGATCTACGGAGACATCCTCCCGCCACCCTCCCGAGACACCGTCCCGCGTTGGGTTCGCGAGGCCGTCGTCCGCGGGCTCGAAGCGGATCCAACGGCGCGCTGGCCAACCATTGCCGCGCTGATCGATGCCCTCCACGACAACCCCTCGAGGCGGCGGTGGCTCGCCGCAGGTGTGGTCGGCGTCCTGCTGACGGGTGCTGCGGTGTACGGCGCTGGGCTTCTTCAGGACCAGCGGCTGAAGGCCGGGTGCACCGAGGAAGCGGCCGCACTCGATGAGCTTTGGGGGACAGCACAACGTCAGAGGCTCAACCACGCTTTCGCGAGCAACCCGCTCCCCTATGCCGAGGCCACCTGGTCCCGCGTGGAGGAACGGCTGGACGCCGAGACCCAAACCTGGTCCTCACTTCGCATGTCGACGTGCATGTCGAGAGCATCCCTCGACCCCCAACTACGCGAGGTCCAGAACGCCTGTTTCGAGACGCGGCGAGGTCGGGTGGAGACCGCGGTCTCCGTCCTGTCCGAGCCCAGCGCGGGCGTGGTGCAACGCGCAGTCGAGATCGCCACAGTCGACACGCCGCCTTGTGCCGACCCCCGTTGGCTCCGGCGGGCCCCTCCAGTCGCGACGGACCCCGAGAATCGGAAGCTCCAACAACAGCTGCGTCACGACTTTGACTTCGGTCGTTCGCTGCGGCGGGCCGGCAAGTTCAAGGAAGCGACGGCACACCAAGAGAAGCTGATCGAAGCCGCCCTCGAAGCGGGCGAACAGCATATCGCCGCCGAGGCTCGATTCGAACTTGGGGCGGGCCTTGTGAATCTCGGCCAGCTCACTGAAGGCACGCGGAGCTTGGAGGATGCCTACTTCGAAGCCAAAGACCTGTCCTTCGAAGCCCTCGCGGTAAGGGCTGCTCGACAGCTGGTCGGTGCGCACGGAAGCCAGCTCGCGGACGCCCCGGCGGGAAAGCTCTGGGCGCGCGTAGAGTTCATCGTCGGCAACTACGCCGACGCCATCTCACTCGCCGAGCAAACGCTCTCCGCCTTCGAATCCGAGTTCGGGGCCTATGGGACCGCCACCTTGGATGCGAAGGAGGTCCTCTTCAGCGCCTACGACCGCATGCGCCGGTTTGGCGACTCCGTCCGTATGGCGCGGGAGGTACTCCAGGCTCGAGAAGAAGGTCAGGGAGTGCTGCACCCTGCCACCCTCGGCGCACACAGCAACCTGGCCGCAGCCCTGATCTCAATCGACGAACTCGAAGAGGCCGAGAAGCACGCACGACTGTCCTTCACACCTGGGGCCGAGCAGAATCTCAAGACCGCGCTTGGGATGGAAAACCTCGCGATCGTGTTGCGGCAACAGGGACGGCTGGATGAGGCCATCGAGTTGAGCCACGACGTTCTGGAGATCCGTCGAGAGCACCTTCCAAAGATGCACCTTCAGATCGGCCACACGCTCGTGAATCGGAGCGTCATGCTCTTCAGCGCCCAACAACTCGATGCGATCCCCCCGCTTCTGGAAGAGGCCGTCGCGATCTATCTCGAGCAAGGCGGTCTCCAGAGCCCGTTCCTCGTCTCCACCTACCGCCTTCAAGGGGGTGTTGCAGGCATGGCCGGTCGCTTCGAAGAAGCGCTCGCTTCGTTCCAAGCGGCGGGCGACGCCCAGGCTCGAGTCCTTGGGCCCAAACACCCCGACACGGTGATCATTCGGGTAGAGACCGCACAGACTGCTCTCGAACAAGGGGACTTCCTCAAGACGATCGAGCTGGCGACGCCATGGATCGAGGAGGCGAAACATCGGGACGACCTCCCCGACGGAACCCTGATCGCCCTCCACGCGGTGCATGGGCGTGCCCAGCTCGTCGCGGGCAGCCCCTCCCTTGCGAAGGCGAGCCTGGAGAAGGCGCTGAAACTCGCCCCTACCAATCGATTCTACGAGTCGTGGGCACCTGTCCTCCAGATCGATCTCGGTCGCCTACGCTGGAAGAGCACGCCGGACAAGGAGGAGGCCATCGCGGATGTTGAGGCTGCCCTCGAGACGCTCAAGGCACGGGACGACGCGGATCCGGCGGAGATCAAGCGCGCCGAGACCTGGCTGCGGCAGACCAAGCCCAAGCAGTAGGTTCTTGACCAGGAATCTGCGCAAAGGCTGAAACACGTTGGCCTCGGCGGGTACTGCCAGCGGGAGATGGTGTCCGCGAGCAGGGAATCCACGATCGAGTGCCGAACCGCTGTCCCCAAGGGCCGGAGTCCCTCCCCTTCGACTGCGGAACTCGAATCTGCGTTGGCACGCGCGGCGGACCAACTCGTTTCGCAGCAGCGGGACGACGGCTCCTACGAGTGTTGGATCGACGTCGGCCCGGTCGCGATCGCCTCCCAGCTGATCGTAGAACACGTCACCAAGCACAGCTCGCGCACCCAAGCGGAGGCCGTCGAGGCACTTCGTCAAGCACAACGTGACGACGGCTCGTTCGGAGCCTGGCTTCACGCCGAGGAAGGTGCCGCCACCGTCACGGCACTCGCAGCCGCGGCCTTGGACTGCGCCGGCGTGAGTCCCGACGACCCAGCCCTCACCGCGGCGCGGGAGTTCGTGCGTCGACACGGCGGCATGGAGGCGGTCGGGCAGGCGTTCATCGAGCGCGGAGAAGCCAGCGCGATCTTCTTGGTCGCGTGCGGAGCCATGGACTCGAGCGTCCTGCCGGCGCTGCCGTTGAGCATCGCGCTGACTCCCCTGCTCGAGCGACTCGTCGACGGCCGGGTCCACGCTGGCAACCTCCTGGCCCTGTTCACCACGCTTGCGGTCAGCGCATCACGACGAGCCAAACAACAGCGTACGGGGTGGTTCAAGGCCGCGCTGAAGGGCGCGATGCGGGAGTTCGAGCGCCAGCGAGCCATCGACTACATCGAGGGGTGGCAGAACCCCGACGGAAGCTTCAATCAAGCGTTGTTCCCGACCCAGCTGATGGCGCTGGGCCTCTCGGCCCTCGGTGTCGAGGCGACTGCCGAACCATTGGCGGGCGCGTTGCGGTGGCTCGACGAACGCAAAGCCGTGCGGCGGGGCGCCCTGCACATGCAGGCGATTCCCAACGATGTGTGGAGCACGGCTCAGGCCGGCATCGCGCTGGCGACGGTTCCCGAACACACGGCAGGGCAGGCCGCCCTCGAACGTGCCACGGCGCATCTGCGACGAGAGCAACTTCAGGAGCTTCAGCCTCGCGCCAATCAGCGCAAGCGAGGCGCCAAAAGGACCGGCGGGTGGGCGTTCCAGCGCGGCAACCCGACCATGCCCGATTGTGACGACACCGGGCTGGTGCTCGCGTGTTTGGGCGCGAGCACGGCCTCGGAAGCCTCGCGCGAGGCCTTCAAGTCGATCGATGATGGCGTCGCGTGGCTTCGCGACATGCAAAACCCCGACGGCGGGTGGGCAGCCTACGTATGGAATCTTCCGTCCAAAGAACCGGGCCCCATGTTCGTTGGCACCACTGCCATGCCAGACCTACGCGACCCCAAAGCCGCGCTGTCGATGTTCGTCGACCCACCACCAGAACTCGGCGATCCCTCGACCGAGGGGGTGACCGCTCGCGTGCTGTGGGGCTTGGGTGCGTGTGGCGTACGCCGGGATGATGCAGCCGTATGTCGTGCGATCGAGTTCCTCCAAGCCCAGCAGTGTGAAAGCGGTGCGTTCTGGGACCGGTGGATGACCTGCTACCTGCCGGGGACGGCAACGGTGCTCCTGGGACTTGCCGCCGTCGGCGAAGACCTGGAGGCAGGCTGGGTGACCCGTGCGCTCGACTGGATGGAGAGCTGTCAGAACGAAGACGGAGGATTCGGCGAGAGCACCGATGCGTTCACCGACCCGAACGCTGCCGGATGCGGCCCGAGCATGCCGGCCATCACCGGCTTTGTCGTCTCCGCGTTGATCCGCTGTGGCCGCCGAGACGGCCTATCGGTCCAGCGAGCGCTTCGCTATCTGGTGGACACACAACAGCCCGACGGCGGCTGGGACAACGCCGGATGGGTGAACCCGTACGTACCTCCCGACACCTTCTACGAATATGAACTCTCCTCGCTGTGCGTCCCGTGCATGGCACTGGCCGACGCCCTCTCCGCCTATGGATGAAGCACTCGACCCCCGCTGGCGGACGGTCGGAGACCCAGACGCCGACGCGTTGGTGGAGCGCCTCTCGGACTCGCCTCGCTGGCACAGTGCGCTGCGCGGCTCGGCTCGAAATGGGGACCGGCCCGGCATCCCCGAGCTCGCCCAGTTCTTCGGCGACCACGCTCGCCTCCCCACGGATGCCCGCGCTGACGTCTTGGCACGCGCGACGCAGTGGTGCGACGCCCACCTCTCGTACCTGTCGATCGGCATGCTCTGCGGATCGTTGCCGCTGCTCTTCCTCGGCGCGGAGGGAGCTGCCGTTCTCACGGGCACCGGCGAGCTCGTCGCCCGAGTCGACGCCCGCATCAACCGCACCGGCGCCTTCGTGCTGGACGTCACCGAGCGCGGAGGATGTGGCCCGGCAGGGCGTGCCTTGCGAGCCGCATCTGAGGTTCGGCTGATCCATGCGTTGGTCCGGCGCTCGCATGCAGACAAGGCGAGCGGCACCGATGCGACCCCGATCTGCCAGCAGGACATGGTCACCACGCTGTTCGCGTTTGCGGTCATGCCGGTCCGCTGCGCTCGCAGGCTTGGCGTCAACGTCACGGCTCGCGAAGCCCAAGACCACTACGCACTGTGGCGATCGCTTGGCCCTGCGCTTGGCGTTCGGCCAGACTTGCTGCCCGAGTCGGTGGACGACGCTGATCCCCTGCTCGACGCGCTGGTCGAGGCCAACGCCGCGCCGTCTGAGGCGGGGCGAGCCCTGGCCGCGGCCCTGCTCGAGGGCATCGCACGGCACCTCGCCGTCCCCGGCCGAACCGAAGCCGCGGCCTGGATCGTGCGCTACCTGATCGGTGAACGACTCGCGACGATCCTATCGATTCCCGACGTGGACTCGAAGGTACGACGGACCTGGTCTCGGCTCGCAGGCGGGGCCGCGGTCCGTAGACTCATCCCGTTGCTTGGGCGAGACCTGCACCGAATGATCGTTCGGCACAAGCTCCGCTACTCGAGCAACAACTCGTGACCGCAGGCGGCGTTCGTCGACACCGGCGGGTGCTGGAGCGTGGCGGTGGGC
>CAJXVA010000400.1 GCA_913061055.1 uncultured Pseudomonadota bacterium | reverse complement strand
CAGGCCCCACCCCGCCCCCGGTCATCCTGAGCCAGCGACGACTCGCGGACCGCATCGGTCACAGCGGGGGTCCCGACTTGGACCGACCGCGGCGGCTGGTGCTCAGCGACCCGCGGCGTTCCCCCGAGGGCACCGCGGCCACGCTTCCCATCCTCAGTGGCGCCCTCGCATCCCCGACCGACGGGCTTCGGCGTGACGACCCTTCGGCCTACGCGGGTCAGGCCCGAGCGCTGCACTCGTTCGCCAAGCGGTGGCGCGCATCGGCCAGTGACGACCCGGCGGGCGTCGTTCGATTCGTGGGGCACCTGCCGCCGGACGGGCTGCGACTGAGCCCTCCGGAGTACGCGGCCCTCGCGAGCGCCGCCTACGACGGCCACCGAGGCGCCTTGGGTCCCAGCACCGGCGTGCGGGGGGTGGCGCCGGGCATGGCGGTCATCGCCGACGGAATCAGCGGACGCACCTCCCGCCCGCAGGTCTGGCGGGACACGACGCTCGACTACCTCGATGGCATCCGCGCATGGTCGGTGAGCCAACGCGAAGGCGACTTTCCGGCCGATGTCGTCGGCCTGCACCTCGAGCTGCGAGATCCCGCAACCCACACCTCCGCGAGCCCCGAATCCTCCGAGGTCGCCGCACTCCTGCGGTCGGTGGCGCTGTGGCGAGACCGCGAAGCGCCCGGTCGCGAGCTGTGGGTGACTCGATTCGGGTACGACACCCACCCCGGCTCGGCCTTGCGGCCACCCGACATTCCCGGAGTCCCTTCCGATCTCGTGCACGCGCAGTGGACCGTGCGCGCCACGCTGCTGTTGCTGGCCGGCGGAGCTGACCGCGTCTTCGTCGGGACGTGGGCGGACGAAGAACAGGATGCCGAACCGGGCACGAGCCGTGGACTTCGCGGGCCCGCTCCGCGCCACGATCCCAAGCCCGCGCTCCGGCACCTCGAAACCCTTCGGCGCACGGTGGGGGAGCTCGTGGTCGACGGCATGATCGAAGGCCTTCCCGATTCGGTCTGGGCGCTACGCCTCGCGCACCCGGACGGACGCAAGGCCGTGGTCGCATGGTTGGGAAGCCAGGCCGGACAGGTCCGCAACGACGTGTCGATCCCCGGGTTCGTCGGCACCGAAGTCACCGTGACCCCCCTCGACGACGTCTCCGAGACGCGCACCATGGAAGCCGAGCTTCGACTCGACCTCTCGGAGACGCCCGTCGTTGCGGTTTGGTGACCGCGCTCCCCAACCTGCGTTCCATCCCACGTTGTGCTCTAGATCGCAGCCACAGCCGTTGGAACACCGGGGCACCGCGATACCCTCGGGTCGTGCCGCGGTCCCACACCTTCTGCCGAATCTGCGAGGCCGCCTGCGGTCTCGTGGCCAAACGGGACGAAACCGGGGCGCTGGTCGGCCTTCGGCCGGACAAGGATCACCCCGCGAGCCAAGGATTTGCGTGCGCCAAAGGGACCCGTTTCGTCGAGGTCGCGACGCACCCCGAGCGGGTCCTGCATCCGAGAATGGGCGCGAAACGGGCCTCGTGGGACGAGGCGCTGGATGCTGTGTCGGACACGGTCGCCCGGCTCCGCAAGCAGCACGGCCCCCACAGCGTGGGCATCTACTTCGGCAACCCGATGGCGTTCAACAGCCTGGGCGTTGCGGCCATCGTGCACATGGTTGGGCAACTCGGTAGCCGCAACGTCTTCTTCGCGGGCAGTCAGGACTGCAACAACAAGTTCGCCGCCGGCCGGTTGCTGCACGGCAACCCCTTCGTGCATCCGATCCCGGACTTCGAACACGCCGACCTCGCGGTGGTTTTCGGCTCGAACCCTTATGTCAGCCAGTCGAGCTTCGTGCACCTCGAAGGCGGAAGCCTCGGTGCATTCGGCGGAATCGAGAAGCGCGGCGGCACCGTCGTGTGGGTCGACCCCCGGCGAACCGAGAGCGCCAAACGCTGGGGTCGGCACCTTCCGATTCGGCCGGCGACCGACGCATGGCTGCTGCTCGCCTTGCTCGCGCGTGTGGGACGACCGGCACACCGGGCCGATCGCGTCGAAGGGTTCGAAGAACTCCTGGCTGCGGTTCAGGACATCGACGCGGATGCCTGCCTGCGGCGCACCGGCATCTCACCCGACGCGTTCGAAGCGCTCGTGCGCGACCTGCAGCACTCCGATCGCACCGCGTTCCACATGAGCGTGGGCGTGAACATGAGCGGCTTCGGCACCATCGCGTACGTGCTGATGCAGGCCCTCTCCTACGCGACCGGAAACCTCGACGCGAAGGGCGGTTCGGTCTTCGCGGGAACCAGCGCACCCGTTCGCTGGATCGCCCGGCGGGCGGGACTCCTCGCCGAAGCACACGCACGGGTTGGCGGGTTCCGCTCCACGGTTCGCTCGTTGCCCGGCGGTATCTTGGCGGACGAGATCCTCACCCCCGGCGACGAACGGATCCGGGCGCTGATCGTGATCGGAGGCGACCCATTGCGCTCCATTCCGGGAAGCTCGCGACTCGAAGAGGCCCTCGAACAGCTCGACTTCCTCACCTGCATCGACATGTTCGAGAGCCGGACCGCCGCGCACGCGGACGTGTTCTTGCCCGCGACGAGCTGGCTGGAGCGCTGGGACGTCGGCATCGCGTCGATTCCCTTCCAGGCTCGAGGTCGGGCGCAGCTCTCCGGACCGCTGATGGAGCCCCGCGGCGAAGCTCGGCACGACGCGCAGATCCTGGCCGAGATCGCGACCCGGTTGCGGCTCGGGGGTCCGCTGTGGCCGATGCTGCGGAAGGACGTGTCGCGGTGGTTTCCCGCACCGGCCGCTGGTGTCCCCCTCCCCTCCGCCAGGCCGGGCCGTTACCTGCAGCGCAACCGCGTCACATTCTGGAATCAAGACATCGCCGCCGAACTACAGCGGCTCGAAGCGACACCGGAGCCCGCACCCGAGGGCCTTCGCCTGATCGGTCGACGCCGCAGACTTGGACACAACAGCTGGCTTCATGGCGGTCACCGGGACGGTGAGCCCGAAGCCTCTGCGTGGATGCACCCCGACGACCTCGCCGCGCGGAAGCTCGACGACGGCGCCACGATCGAGCTGCGAACGTCCGTGGGAGCACTGCGGGTGAGCGTGCTCGCCCAGCCAGACGTGGCCCCCGGCACCGTCGTGATGCCCCATGGCGTGCACGGCGTGAACCTCAACGACATCCTGCCCAGCGGCCCTGAGCACATCGAGCGGGTGAGCGGACAACTCGCCATGACCGGGATTCCGGTCGAAGTCGCCGCCGCGGAATGAACGCACCGCATCGCTGGTAACCTGTCCTCATGACCGAGCCGCGACTGCCTTGCCCAGGATGTGCCGATGGCACGTCGCTGAGCGCCTGGCCGCGGCGGTCGAACAGTCCGTATCGGCCCTCGCCCGAAAGCCCCATCCAGGTTCAGGCGTGTGAAACCTGCGCAGGCGTATGGGTCGACCGAGACACGCTCGGAGCGCTGCTGGACTCCGCGGCGCAGGCGGCCAGACCCTCCTCGAGCGATGACGTTCGGCGAAAGACCATGCCGGTGGGCCTCGCGACGAGCAAGGTCGTCTATCGCCATTGCCCGGAGTGCAAACAGGCCATGTTACGCAAGAACTTCGGCACCATCTCGGGGATCGTCGTCGACGTCTGCGGCCACCATGGCACCTTCTTCGACTACGGCGAGCTTCCCGGAGTCATGGACTTCGTCCGCAGCGGCGGCCTGGGCCTCGCCCAAAAACACGCCGAGGCCGAAAGCCTGCGGGATGCCAAGACGCGGTTCAACCACGGGCTGACGGCGAGTCCAGGAATGGGCCCGGCGTGGCTCGAGGGCGACCTTCGCGACCCTGCCTCCGATGAGTTTCTCCGGCGGGTCGGCGTCTTCATCCGGAACATGTTTCGCTGAGGAGGCGAGCTCTACACGCGGCGCTTCGGAAGGAACGGCCACAGCAACAGTCGTAGGTAGCCCCGCGGGTGTGGTTCTTCGACGCCGATCTGTACCGGGTCCCCTTCGGGCCGATGGTAGGTCCCGAACAACCGATCAAGATACGGCGCGAGGTTGGCGTAGTTGCCTCCGTGGCGGTCCAGCGCGTGGTGCCAGTGATGAAGCTGTGGGGAGCCGAAGATGTCGCCGATGACTCCGAGGCGAAGCTTCACGTTCGCGTGCAGTAGAATCGCCCACAGTCCGCGAAACGCGACCAAGCCAAGCACAAGATGGATCTCGAGCCCCAGGGCGATCGCGGGCAGGTTCATCAACGTCTGCGTGTAGAAGCCGTCGAGCGGGTGTTCGCGGTGGGCCGCGACGAAATCCAAACGCTCGGAGGTGTGGTGCACGGCGTGAAAACGCCACAGCGGACCCCAAGCATGCTGAAGGCGATGACCCCAATACATGAGGAAGTCTCCGCCGGCGATTGCCAGCACGACCCGGACCGCGAGTGGCCAGGACCCGACCTCTTCGCGAAATGCCAACACCACGCTCACCCCTTCGGTTTGCCCCGACAGCCAGCTGAGCCAGGCCACAGCGAGGCCGGAGAACAGCAGGTACTGACCCGCAAAGAACGCGAGGTCCGCTGCAAGTCCTCGCCGGGCGCGACGCTGCTCTCGCCAGGCTGGGAGCGCCCACTCCAGCGGGATGAAAACCACGCAGAGGATCAGAAGAGAGTGCGCCGTCGAGGTGAGGAGATCGAACACGGGCTCACTTGGTGGCCGGAGCGTTCGGCGCCTGCGGCACGGGTTCGGGGACCCTCCCCGACTTGCTCGCCGGGAAGAACGCCTTGGGTTTCGGCTTCGGCTTCGTGCCCGCGTTGTTACTCTTGTCCGAGGGCTGCGACGGGCGGATCCCTCCGACTCCTGCCCCGGCCGAGTCGGCTGCGTCGAACTCGAACGCGCCCGACTTGCTCGCTGGGAAGAATGCATCCGGCTTCTTCGGTTCCGCAGCGTCGGTGGGTTTGGCCGGGGGCGTCTCGATCGCGGGGATCGCAGGCGGTTGTTTCGGGGTCGGAGGCGGCGGCTCCGCTGCCTGTTCGACTTCCGCCTGCTGTGCCGACGCTGCCTCGGGCTTGGACGCTGCTGGCTCCCGAGACTCGGCCCCGCAGCCCCCTTGCGCTTGTACGACCACCCAGCCAAACGCGACCGCTGACACCGCAACCGCTCCCGCACGCATCCAGCCCGATGTCACCACGCCCCCATTGCCCCACGCGCACGGCTGCCTGTCAATCAAGCCGCGCGTTCGTGCCCCCCACCGTCGCTCGCACGACGTGACTCGGCGCCGGGTTTGGCGGCTCCGCGCCGTGCGTACGCGTCGCCCTTACCATCTCGCCAGGACCGGCTCGCCCTGCTAGTGTCCGCCGCGATGACGTCTGCGGGTGCGCCTCGTCTGTTTCACCGGCTCTTCATCGCCAACCGAGGCGAAGTCGCCGTCCGCATCGCGCGGGCCTGCGACGCCATGGGCATCACGCCCGTGTTTGCGGCCTCCGAGGCCGACCTCGGCGCGGCGTACTTGAAGGGCCGAGAAGTCGTGTGTCTGGGCCCAGCCCGATCCACACACAGCTACCTCGACCTGGGCAAGGTCGTGCAAGCGGCCCGGCAATCGCGATGCACCGCGGTGCACCCCGGGTGGGGATTCCTCGCCGAGAACCCGCAGTTCGCAGCGTTGTGCGAGGCCCACGGTCTGACCTTTCTCGGGCCGCCCGCGCACGTCATGCACCTGATGGGCAAGAAGACGCCGGCCAAGAAGGCGATGGGCAAAGCCGGGCTCACGCTCATCCCGGGCAGCGACGGCATCCTCGCAGACGCCGACGATGCTCGCCGCGTTGCCGATGCCACCGGGTACCCCGTGCTGATCAAGGCGGAGAGCGGCGGCGGCGGTCGTGGCATGCGAATCGCTCGTAGTGGCGATGAGGTCGCAGCCGCTTACGCCGATGCTCAAGCCGAAGCGCGCGCCGCATTCGGAGACCCGCGGGTCTACATGGAGAAGCTCATCGAGGGCGGACGTCACATCGAGATTCAGGTAATGGCCGACCGCTACGGCAACGTCGTCCACCTAGGCGAGCGCGACTGCACCGTGCAGCGCAACCACCAAAAGCTCATCGAAGAGAGCCCCTCCCCGGTGCTGGACGACGCGGTGCGCCAAGCGAGCCTCGAGGCGGCAGCCAAAGCGACCGCCGCCATCGGCTATGTCGGCGCGGGCACGATGGAGTTCTTGCTCGACCAGGACGGCGTGCTGCGGTTCATGGAGATGAACACCCGCCTGCAGGTCGAGCATTGCGTGTCCGAAGTCCGCAGCGGCAAGGACCTCGTCGAGCAGCAGATCCTCGTCGCCGCCGGCCACCAACTCGCGTGGCGCCAAGATGACATCGAGCTCACCGGCCACGCGTTGGAGTGCCGTATCAACGCCGAAGACCCCTCCGACGGCTTCCGTCCCAGTCCCGGCAAGATCGAGAAATGGGTCAGCCCCACCGGGGAGGGCGTTCGGGTCGACACCCACGTCCAGTCCGGCTACGTGGTGCCTCCGCACTACGACAGCCTGTTGTGCAAGGTCATCACCCACGGCGACACCCGTGATCAAGCCTGCGACCGCATGATCGCCGCCCTCGGTGACCTCGTCTGCGATGGCGTCCACACCACCGCGGCCATGCATCAGCAGATCTTGGCCAGCGAGCCCTTCCGCTCCAACAAGTACGACACCCGCGCCATCCCGGGCTTCTCGCAGGAGTAACCAAGACCATGGTTCACGTTCCCCTGACTCCCATCGGGCGCGCACGCGCCTCGTTCTGCGACGACAACACCTTCGAGTCGAACCTCTCTTCGCTCGCCGCTCGTGAAGAGCAGCTCCGCGAGCGCCGGGCCGAAGTTCACGCTGGCTGGGGTGAGAAGTACGTCGGCCGGGTACACGCCAAGGGCAAGATGACCGCGCGTGAGCGGCTGGACTCCGTCAAGGACCCGGGCTCGCGCAGCTTCGAGGTCGGCACCTTCGTCAACTACGGCCTCGAGTACGGTGACAAGGGACTCAAGTCCCCCGGCGCCGGAGTGGTCACCGCTTTCGCCCAGGTGCACGGGCGGTGGTGCATGGTCATCGCCAACGACAACACGGTCGCGTCCGGCTCGTGGTGGCCGATGACGCCCGAGAAGATTCAACGCGCGCAGCAGATGGCGCTGCGGCTTCGGCTTCCGACCCTGTACCTCGTGGACTGCAGCGGCTTGTTCTTGCCCGAACAGTCGCGCAGCTTCCCCGGCGCCAAAGGAGCGGGCCACATCTTCAAGATGAACAGCCTGCTCTCGGCCCACGGTGTGCCCCAGCTTGCCGGCGTCTTCGGCGATTGCATCGCGGGGGGCGGCTACATGCCGATCATCTCTGACCGCGTCTACATGACGGAGCAGGCCTACATGGTCATCGCCGGCGCGGCGCTCATCAAGGGCGCCAAGAGCCAGAAGATGACCAGCCTGGGCATCGGTGGGCCCGAAGTCCACGTGCACCAGAGTCGGTGCGCCGACGTTCGTGTGCCCGACGACGCCACCTTGCTGTCGTGCCTGCGCGATGAAGTGGCTCGCCTGCCCAGCTCGGCCGCGCCCTACTATCGCGGCGACGCGGGTGCGGTCGACCCCGGCTTCCCCGCGGCCGAGCTCTCGGGCTTGATGCCCAGCGACCACCGCGAGGCCTACGACATCAACGAGGTGCTCGCGCGCCTGTGCGACCAGTCGTTGTTCTGGGAGGTCATGGCCGGAAGCGGCGAGGAGATGATGTGCGGCATCGGCCGGGTCAATGGCCTGTACACCGGCTTCATCGCCAACCGTCAGGGCTTGGTCGGCAACCCCGACGACCCCGGCTCCAAGCGCCCCGCGTCCATCCTCTACAAGGCCGGCATCGCCAAGATCTCCGCCTTCTCGCGCGCCTGCAACTCCGACGGCATTCCGATCGTGTGGCTGCAGGACATCGCCGGCTTCGACATCGGGGCCGAGGCCGAGCGCCAAGGCCTGCTGTCGTACGGCAGCAACCTCATCTACACCAACAGCACCAACGAGACCCCGATGTTCACGGTGCTGCTGCGCAAGGCCTCCGGCGCTGGCTACTACGCCATGGCCGGCATGCCCTACGACCCCGTCGTGCAGTTGTCGACCACGCTGTCCCGACAGTCGGTGATGGAAGGCCGCACCTTGGCCATCGCGACCTACAACACCAAGCTCGACGACGACTTCGAGATCGTCTCGCAGGACCCCGACGAGCGTGGGGCCATCGAGAAGGGTATGGCGTCGGTCGAGAAGCGCATCGAGGCAGACATGGACCCGTTTGTCGCCGCGCGGCAGATGGACACCGATGAGATCGTCGAGTTCGGCGAGCTGCGGGCCTACGTCTCGATGCTGGTCGAGGCCAGCTACCAGTCGACCGGCTACCGCAGGATCAAGAACCCGAGGATCTGGTCCCTGCACGACCTCGCGGTGCTCACGGAGGGATTGCGATGAAAACCGGACGCGCATTCGAGCCCCAACTCGTCGCCAAGATCGAGCGCGACGGAAGCCTCGTTCACCTGCTGTGCCCCACCGTCGGGCATTGGCGTGAGGCCCCCGACGAGGGCAGCCTCATTCGACCCGGAGCCACCCTCGGCTTCATCGCGACGCTGGGCGTCCTGCACCGGGTCGTCGCGCCTGCGGGTGCTGTCGGGGTTGTGACCGCACGCGAGGGCAACGCACCTGGGTACGTGGCCTACGGTGACGTGATGCTGACCCTCGACCTCGAGGTGGCCACCGGGTCTGCAGCCGCGGCCGCCGTCGAGTCCGACGTCGATGCCGGAGGCTTGGCGTTTCGCAGCCCGCTGTCGGGGCGGTTCTATCTTCGGCCCGCACCGGACCAGCCGCCCTTCGTCTCGCCTGGCGACGTCGTGAAGGTTGGGCAGACCGTGGCGCTGTTGGAGGTCATGAAAACCTTCAACCGGATCACCTACGGCGGAGATGGGCTACCGGAGACCGCGAAGGTTGTGGCGGTGGTGCCCGAGAACGAGTCGGATCTGGATCAGGGTGATGTGATCCTGAAGTTGGAGTAGCTCGCGGACGATGGGGTTTCGGCCCTGCTCCGTCATCCAACGCGATAATCCGATGGGCTGACAGCAGCGCCGCCTTTCCTGTAAGCCCCCCTCGAGGCCCGCGTTTCACCAGGGTGTCGAGCCCCAAGAAGCACCGGTGGAAGCCGTGGATTCGCGCCGGGTTCGCACTGTGTCTGGACCTCCCCGCCTGTTCCAACACGACCGCGAATCCCAGGGGTCGGGTTCTGTCTCTTATACACATCTGACGCTGCCGACGAG
>CAJXVA010000399.1 GCA_913061055.1 uncultured Pseudomonadota bacterium | reverse complement strand
ATGTGTATAAGAGACAGGGCCGGCCTCGATCTTGGCGGTGTCGAGAATGTCGTCGATCTCTCGCAGGAGGTCTTGCCCGCTTCGCAGGATGAGCCGAACCATCTCGCTCTGTGCGGCGTTGAGGTCGCCGTCGATTCCTGAGAGCAGCAGCTCGGAGAATCCGAGGATCGCGTTGAGGGGCGAGCGCAGATCGTGGCTCATGTTGGCGAGGAACTGGCTCTTGAGTCGATCTGCCTCCTTGGCCTTCTCGATCGCGACGTAGTGGGCGATGTTCGATTCTGAGATTCGCGCGACCATCCGGTCCACGGCCGCGATGAGGTGTCGGGCCTCGTGTGTCGCAAAACTGACCTCGCGGATCGCGGGGATCGGTGCGTCCTGCACGACCGCGTGGATGCGGGAGGTGGCACGGACGACGTCGTGGTGGACGGACCGGGCGACGAAGATGCTCGCGATGAACGCTGCCGCGGCAAAGACGAACCCCGCAAACGCGAGCGCGCCCCACGGAGGCCACGGTCCCGGTTGGGTACGGATGGCGACGAGCGCAGCCGCGCAAAGCGGCGTGAGGACGAGGGCACCGGAGACGACCGAGGACTGCATGGTCATCCGGCCGCGGAGAACGGGACGGGAGGCAAACTTCGCGACGCGGTGCGGCGCCGAGAGAATCTGCGGCCGGACGAAGGCTCGAGAGACCCCCGTGACCACGAGCGCGACCGGGGTGAGCGTGCAAAGCAACACCACGAGCAAGCCGAGGGGGACGGTTGAGGGGAGGTCTTGGGTTTGCGAGAGCGTCAGGACGTTGACGACCAACGCGGCGGAAAGCCAGGTCCAAAAGCGGAGCCCCAGCGCTCGGGGGAGCCGCAACAGTCGCGCGAAGGCTTGCTCGGCCTGGGCTTTCGTGGCCGGGCCCGCCTGCCGAATGCTGCGGTCGCGGGCGATGAACAGCGGGACCATCGGGAGCGTGAGGAATCCAGCCACCATCCAGAACGCGGGGCTCGGTGAAACGTCCGTGGCCCATCGCGCTTTGGGGGCGTCGGCAAACAGCGATAGCGACGCGACAACGAGGGCGACCGCGTGCGGTACCGCCAGCATGCCCCAGGGAAGCTCGCCGAAACTCATCGGGCCCAGGACCAGTCGCGTCCAGAGCATGGCCTGGGCGCCGGCCAGCAGCCATGCGCACCCCAATCCTCCCAAGAGCCGCAGCTCGACGCGAAGCCGGGTTCCGTCGATCATACCGACACCTCCTCGAGGACTCGCTGGGTCTTCGCCCGTGCATCCTCCTCGGTGATGTCGATGGTGTCGGGACGCTCGGGGGGCTCGAGGGGGAGTCGCAGGGTGAAGACCGAGCCTTCCCCGAGTGTCGACTCTGCGCGAAGTGTGCCGCCGTGATAGCCCGCGATCCGCCGGGCTATCGCGAGCCCCAGCCCCGTGCCTTTGGAGCGGCGTTTGACCGACCCGGCCTGGCGGTACTCCTCGAAAACGGCGACCAAGTCGGCTTGGGCGATACCCAGGCCGGTGTCGATGCAGCGGATGACAACAGCCTCCTTGCGGGCATCGTGCGCGACGCGGAGGGTAATCGACCCCTGCTCGGTGAATTTGATCGCGTTGCTGACGAGGTTGGTGAGGATCTGGCGGAGCCTTCGGGCGTCGCAGACGACCGGTGGGAGTTTCGGGCCGATCTCAGCGTGCAGCCGGACGCGTCGTTCGTCGACCAGGGGCTGGTGAATCTTCACGACGCCGCGGATGAGCTCGGCAACGTCGGTACTGGCGAAGGAGAGGCGCAGCTCGCCGGACTCGATCATCGACATGTCGAGGATGTCGTTGATGAGCTCCAGGAGCTGACGGCCACCGTCTCGGATGAGCTCGACGTCTTCGGCTTGTGGCTCGCTGAGTGCTCCGTCGTGTCCCTCCAGCAACAGCTGGGCGAAGCCGCCGACTGCGTTGAGCGGCGTCCGGAGTTCGTGGCTGACCGCGTTGAGGAAGTTGGCCTTGCGGGTGTCGGCGTTGCGCGTGTGCAGCAGGGCGGTCTGATAGGTGACGAGCTCTCGGCGCAGCTTGCCGCGGAGCGCTTCGAGGTTGGCCAACATGGCGCCAACCTCGTCCCCGCGAGTGACCACCACTGGCCGCCGCGTCGCCTCAATCGCGTCGTCGTCGTACGCATCGAGCCGCCGGGTGAGTGAGCGGATGTCGTTGCCGGGGCTCATGCCGAGCGTTGCCGCACCCAGGGGTCCCCAGGCCAGGAGCAGGCCGATCGCAGTCGCCCAGAGCAGGACCTCGACGTTCGTCGTATCGGGCCAGCGGGGGACCAGGACCGCGGCCACGGCGACCACGCTCGAGGCCAGACCGCCGACGAACAGAATGCGGACGTAGCTGTAGGCCAGCGTAGGCGGGGAGGGAGCCAGCAGGGCCGGCTCCGCGGAACCTTGTGGGTATGTGGCGGCCAGGACCCTCAGCAATCGGTCCAGAAGCATGCCGACCACAAGACCGACCGAGACGCAGGCCGCAAACACGGGCGCGATGGCGGTGAGCAGGGTGTGAGAGCTTGGCTCCGCGGGGACGGGAACTGCGACGATCGATAGCGCCAGCGCAGCGATCGGCGGGGTTGTCCAACAGACCCACGGGAGCGTTCGCGCGACGTGGTCGGGGCTTGCGTACTGGGTTCGAACGTAGAGGAACGCAAGCTCGGCCAGTGCGGTGAGCAACACGCAGAGTGCGACGCTGAGTGCTTGCCCCGGAAGCTCGTTTCCGCCAACGAGGAGTCGAAGCAGGATGGAGGCGAATAGGCCATGGATGGCCGCAGCCCCCAGGACCACGACCAGGGCTCGGACCGCATAGTCCGAGGGTCCCGGCGACCGACTCTCATCCACGGGGGTAGGGTACCAACCAACGCAACGCCCGAGCTGTCCGGGGACGGCTCGGGCGTTCAGGCCCATCGTAGAAGGGCCGCAGAAGGCCCCCGAGGGGCCGCCCAGCAGCGAACGACTCTCGCTCAGCTGGACTTCTTGGCCTTCACCATCTCGATGAGCTGCGGGAGGGTGTCCTCCCACTTCGCGACCAGGCCGTAGTCGGCGACCTGGAAGATCGGCGCTTCGGGGTCTTTGTTGATCGCAACGATCGTCTTGGAACCCTTCATGCCCGCGAGGTGCTGGATGGCGCCGGAGATGGCGACTGCGAAGTACAGCTCGGGTGCCACGACCTTACCGGTCTGACCGACCTGCAGGTCGGCGGGGACCATCCCGGCGTCCGTTGCGGCCCGACTGGCGCCAAGGGCACCACCGAGCAGGTCGGTGAGGGTCTCGAGCGGGGCGAAGTTCTCGCCCGAGCCCATCCCGCGGCCACCGGCCACGACGACGCTCGCCTCGGTGAGTGCCGGGCGGGCGCTCTGGGTGGTCTCGATGCCGACCACTTCGGCGCCGCGTTTGTTCGGCGTCCCCGCATCGACCGCGGAGACCGGGGCGGCGCCGCCGGCCGCTGCAGGTGCGAAGTCGCTGGCGCGCGCGGTGAAGCACACGACCGAACCCGACAGGGTGAAGTCCGCCAGAGCACGACCGGCCGACATCTCTCGGCTGAACGTGTTGTTGCCCTTCACACCGGTGATCTCAGCGGCCAGCGGTGCGTCGAGCAGCGCTGCCGCCCGAGGGATCACGTCGCGAAGCGTCGAGGTCGCCGTTCCACCGAGCGCGGTCGCGCCCAGGGCTTTCGCCGCGGCGACGACCGTATCGGTCCAAGCCTCGGTGGTGAAAGGAGCGAGCTCGGCGTGGTCCGCCACGTGGACACCGGCGGCACCGAAGCCCGCTGCACCCACAGCGTTGGCGGCATCACCCACGCCCGAGCCGACCACCAGCAAGTGGAGTTCACCGCCGGTGTGCTTGGCGAGTTCTGCTCCGGCAGTGACGCCGGGAAGGCTCGCGTTCTTGATGGTTGTGCCGTCCGTTTCGACGACAACGAGGACCTTGCTCATAGAACTTTCGCCTCCGAAGCCAGCTTCTCGACCAGCTGTTCGACGCTTTCGACGATCTGCCCCGCGGCGCGTGCCGGGGGCGGAGTCACGGCGTTGTTGTTGACTGCGCTACCGGCTTCAACACCAAGGTCAGCGGGCTTGAGCTGCTCGACCTTCTTTCGCTTGGCCATCGTGATGCCGCGCAACGACGCGAGGCGAGGGCCTTCGTTGTAGGTGTAATCGTCGGGCGTGATGCCGTTCTTGACGCTGCTCGGCAGGACGACGCGAAGGTCACACGTGAGGACCGAGGGCAGCGGGACCTTCTTGGTCTCGACACCGTCGTCGACTTCGCGCGACACGACCATGGCGCTGTTGCCCTGGTCCCACGTCACACCCCCCGCGAACGATGCGATGGGGAGATCGAGCAGGCCTGCGACCCGCTGACCGACCTCGTTCCCTTCGCTGTCCTGGGAGAGCTTTCCGCAGACCAGTAGATCTGCGCCTTCCTTTTTGAACACGCCGGCGATGAGCTTGGCCACCGCCTGTGAGTCGAGCGCCGTATCGTCGGCGTCGACGACGACACCGCGATCGGCACCCATCGCGAGGAACGTGGTGATGTGCTGGCGCTGTGCTGCTGGGCAGACGCTGCACACCACGATCTCCGCGTGGCGCTTTTTGGATTTCGCGTCTTCAGCGAGACGCAGGGCGGTTTCCACCGCGTACTGATCGAATTCGTTGGGGACCCATTTTGTCGACGAAGTGTCGATGGCCCCGTCGGCGAACTTCACGCTCGCGTCGGGGTCTGGGATCCGCTTGACCGTCACCAAGATCTTCAAGATGAGACCTCCTTTTCCGGGCGGAGCCTTGCGTGCCTGGCCCCATCCGTCAACGTACGAGAGCCCTGCAAAACTGCAGCATGCGCCCCAAAGCGTGCGTGTGCGCCCGCCGCTTGCCGCGGCCGTTTCCCGTGCGCTACCTTCCGCGGGCTTTGACCCGTCTCCTGCTGATCGCAAGCCTCCTGGCCATGACCGCGTGCAGCCCCGCCTGCACCCCGCCGGAGGCGAAGAATCCGGACGCCAAGGCTGATTCGGCCAAGGGGGAGACGCCACAGGCCGACCCCGCGTCCGCCTCTGGGGCGGAGGGTGGCCCGGCGGACGTCAAGAAAGACCCGCCGCCGGTCCCGAAGGGCGAGATGATCATGGAGGCCAAGGGCGTGGATCTCTCCAAGCTCAAGGAGTCCCAGCGCTCCACCTTCTTCCAGATCATCAACTCCGAGCCCAGCGCTTGCGACAAGCCGCACTCGTTGGCGAAGTCGTTGCGGGACGACGACAAGTGTCGGGACTCCCTGATCGCCGGCCAGTTCGTCGCGGACTACCTGCAGGCAGGTGCGCCCACGAGCGAGGTCCGAACCGGACTGCAAGAAGTCTCCAAGGCTCTCAAACCGCGGGAGATCCCGGTGGAGGGGCGTCCGGTGTTCGGGAGCGCGACCGCGCCGGTCACCGTGGTCGTATTCGCTGACTTCCAGTGCCCGCACTGCAAGCTCGAGGCGCCGAAGATCCGCAAGACGGTCGAGCAGTTCCGCGGTCGGGCGCGGCTGATCTTCAAACACTTCCCGCTGATGGGTCACCCCCGCGCGAAGGCGGCGGCGATCGCCACCGAGGCCGCCCTCGAGCAGGACAAGTTCTGGGAGATGCACGACATCGTGTTCGCCAACCAGGACAAGCTCGAGGACGGGGACATTCGCTCCTACGCCTCGAAGATCGGCTTGGACATGGCCAAGTTCGACGCCCACTACAACGCCCGCAAGGGCAAGGCTGTCGTCGAGGCGGACAAGCAGCACGGCGAGGACGCTGGGGTTGACGGGACTCCGGCCGTGTTCGTCAACGGACGCCGCGCCAACGGGCGCTACATCCTGTTCGGCGGCGAGCTGTCGGGTTGGATCGACGACGCTCTGAAGCGGTAGTCGGAGGGAGCCGGTGGTGAACCCCGACGTGCGTCCCTGGGTCGAGGCCTTTGCGCCTGCGACCGTCTCGAATCTGGGCCCCGGCTTTGACTGCCTGGGGCTCGCGCTGCGTGAGCGCGGCGACACCGTGCGAGCCCGGAAGGGGGAGGCGCCGGGCGTCACCATCCTGCGCATCGAAGGAGATGGCGGTCGGCTCCCGCTCGACGCTGAACTCAACACCGCCTCGGTGGCGGTCCGGCACCTGCTCGATCGCTTCGCACCCAAGGCATCGATCGAGCTGGAGTTGCTCAAGGGCCTGCCGCTAGGCAGTGGATTGGGGAGCAGTGGCGCGAGCGCAGCGGCGGCGGTTGTGGCCGCGGACTCGGCCCTTCAACTCGGACTCCCCAGCGAAGTGCTCGTCGAGGCGGCCAGGCACGCCGAGGGGGTGGCTTGCGGCACGCCGCACCCCGACAACGTCGCACCCGCCATCGTGGGTGGTGTGGTCTTGATCCCATCGCTCGACCCGTTGCGGCTCGTGTCCCTTCCCGCGCCCGAGGGGCTGTGGGTGACCGTGTACACGCCCGGTTGCGAGGTCAAGACGGCCGATGCCCGGGCCGTCCTGCCTGCGGCCGTCTCTGTCTCGGACTGCGTCGGCCAAGCTGCACGCTTGGGGATGCTGGTGCACGCGCTTCACCTGGGCGACATGCAGATGCTGGGGGAAGCGGTCGTCGATACGGTCGCCGAGCCACATCGGGCCCGGCTCATCCCTGGCTACATCGACGCCAAGGCTGCGGCCTGCGAGGCTGGGGCGCTGTGCTGCAGCATCAGCGGTGCAGGCCCCACGACCTTCGCCCTCGCCGAAGACGAGCATCGCGCCAAGGCTCTGCTCGAGATCCTCGAGGAGCAGTACACGCATGCCGGCGTCCCGGGCTCGGGTCTCGTCGACCGTGTCGGCCCGGGCGCGCGCGTCACCTCGAAGCCGCTGCACTGAGAGCGGCGATGGGCCCTCACAGGATCCTGGTCGCGCGGGGGTAGCTCCCGAGCACGAACAGGTCTTGGCAATGCTGCCGGGCGGACTCGATCGCAGCGGCCATCGTGGGCTCGTCGCGGTGTCCCTGCGCGTCGAGAAAGAACGTGTAGCTCCAGTTCTCGCGACGGGAGGGTCGTTTGTCGATGTGCGTCAGGTTGATGCCCGAGTCCGCGAACGCCCGCAGCACCTGCACGAGCGCTCCGGGCTCGTGGGTCGTGGTGAACATCACCGAGGTTTTGTCGTCGCCGCTAGGCTGCGCGGCACTCTTCGCGATCACGAAGAAACGCGTGATGTTGTTGGGGTTGTCCTCGATGCTCGGAAACAGGAGCGGCATCCCGTAGAGCCCGCCTGCGAGTCTGGAGGCGATGGCTGCATTCCCGGAGCGTGGGTCGGCCTTGGCATCCAGGACGGCTTGAGACGAGCTGGCGGCCGCGACGAGCTCTGCGCGGGGGTACTGCGTACCGAGCCATCCCCGACACTGGGCGAAGACCTCGGGCTTGCTGAACACCCGCTGCACGTCTTTGGGTTCGCAGTCTGCGAGCAGGTTGTGCCGGATCGCCAGCGCAACTTCCGAGTACACGAGCACTTCGCCGGCCGCATCGCGAAACGCGTCGAGCGTCTCTGCAATGCCGCCGCCGGTCGAGTTTTCGATCGGGACCATGCCGTAGTCCACGTGGCCGCGGCGAACCTCGGTGAACACGCCGCCGATCTCTCGCAGGTTCTCGAAGCTGACCGATGCCCCGAACTGAGCCGAGGCGGCCGCGTGCGAGAAGGATCCAGCCGGACCGAGGTAGCCGATGCGCAGCGGTTGCTCGATCGCGAACGACCCGCTCATGATCTCCTTGTAGACCGCCTCTACACTTCGGTCGGGAAGGGGCCCCTGCGAGAGCCCGAGCACTCGCGCGAGCACGGCTGCTTCTCGGTGAGGCGCGTAGATCGGACCCCCGGTCTGCTGCTTGACCTTGCCGACCTCAACGACGACCTGGGCCCGCTCGTTGAGAAGCTTGACCAGCGCTCGATCCAACGCGTCGATCCGTTCGCGAAGCGGCGCGAGTCCATCGTCCGGCGAGTCGTCGCTCACCACTGCATGCTAACAGGAGCTCTCGTGCGGCAACGGACGCTCACTTCCAGAACTGCCACCACTTCTTCTTGCCCGCTGCCGGATCCGCCTCGGCCTCGGCCTGAGAACTCGGCTCTGGCTGGTCCTGCGCGCCGTCACTCGAGGCCGCAGCCACGGCGTCGGCGGGCTCCGGACGCTCCCAACGTCGCTGGGCGGGCGGGTAGCTGATCCGGCGCGGCTTGTGCTGGTGCTGCTCCGCCAGGGCCCGCACGCGATCGAGCAGTGGCCGCCCTTTGGCGGGGTCGACCATCGTCACGTAGCTCGCGAAGCCCTGCAGCGAGCTGAAGAGGTCCTCGCCCTGTCCCCATCGCTTTCCCGCCGGCCCGTCGCGTTCGATCTGAAACAACACGGCTCGGAACTTACGCAGCTCTTTGCGCGCGACACTGGGCTTGTCGTTGACGACGACGCCCGTGACCTCCTGCCTGCGGCCCTTCCGCATGACGCGTCGGATTCGGCCTGTCCGAGCCGTCGGAGCGTCCGCCAGGTCCGGCGTCGAAGAAAGCGACGGGTCCCGGGTCCGTAGGCGGTGTCCTGCGAGGCCACACCCCAACGAGAACCCGGACCGGCACGGGAGACCTCGAAGCGCCGGGCGAGCACACCGTAGGTCTCGCCGTCCTCGCGCAGCTCTGCAGCTTTGAAGATGTGGCGGACAGCACGAAAGCCCGGCTTGACGAACACCATCGTCGCGAGCTGCTCGTGCACGATGGTCCGCGTCTCCACCGTGTCCAGCAGATAGAGCTGCAGCAGAGCATCGTGGCGGTCTTCGGGGCCGCTCTGAAGATGGGCGGCAATGGCCGGGCGAAGGGTCTCGACGTCGGACACCGCCTCGGCGAGCGCCGTGGGCAGCCCCCGCTGGAGATCGTCACGCAGCGCTTGCAGGTGCTCTCCTTGGAGGTGGTCGAGCAAGCCGATCAGGGCGATGCGTCGGACGGGCTCGGGGAGGGAGGTGTTGTGACGCGCGGCGTGCAGGACCGGGACGTTGGCGGGGTCGTGGCACCGCGCGAGTGCCCACACGACGCCGTACTGCCACGGTGGCTCTCCCCGGCGGGACTTCAGCGCGCGGTCGCCTTCGGTGAGCAGCTTGCGAAGTGCAGGCGCCGCGGCGGTGAGTCGAAGCTCGCCCGCCCGCCAGATGACACGGCGAAGGGGGAACTGTGCCGTGCAGCTCTTGGGTGCGGTGAGGTAGCCCAGCAGCGCCCGTGTCCGCGGGTCTCCGCTCACGCCCGGAACGGTGAGCGGGCGGGCGGGAGCGCTGACCGCTGCGGGGG
>CAJXVA010000398.1 GCA_913061055.1 uncultured Pseudomonadota bacterium | reverse complement strand
CCGATGCTGAAGCCAGCGGAGCCATGCTCGCCGCAGTGGCTCGGCCTGCGCCCGGCGACGATGACTTTGTCGCCCTGGTCAGTGACGCGATTCAGCTCGAGGGCCTCGACTCGCAGCCAGAACTGGGTCCGGCGGATTCGATGATGGGCTCGATCAGCGAGGTCGAAGCTGCGGTCGGACGTGCGACGAAGCCTGCGCTCACGGAGGACTCGCAGAATGCGATGGCCTCGGGCCAGGCGGTGTTCGAGGACCCGGAGACCCGGACCGCAATGCTCGACCAGTTCTGGCAGTTCGAGGGCATCAATGGGGTCGCGATCATCTCGTCGACCGGTAAGGTCCTCGCGGAGGACATGCGCAACAACTCCTCGCTCGTGACGCTCGCCGGCTTCTACATGCGCGGGGCAGCTCGCATCGCGCGAACGCTCGGCTACAACGTGTTCGACGGGATCGTGGCGCGTTCGGTTCAGGGCCAACAGATGGTCATGGTCAGCATGGGCGCAGCATCGGCGGTACTTTCAGTCGAGCCGGGCGCCGACCCTGAAGCGGTCCGTGATGCAGTGATGGGGGTCGACTCGTGATCGAAGCAAGAGAACAGCTACTCGAGCTCCTCGAGGAACTCGGAGCTGTCCCTGGGGTCCGGGCTGCACTCATCGCGACCTCGGAGGGGGCCATCGCGACAAGCGGAGGGGCTTCGATGCCGGCCGAGACCGCGAACGACGTCGCCAAGACGATTCGGCGGATGACCGTGGCCTCGGCCACCGTCGGTGTGCCCCTCAAGGACCTGCTCATCAACTTTGGGCCGGCGCGGATGATGGTCGTGCCGGTGACCGAGGACGCGACCGTCGTCGGGCTGCTCGAGCGGGACACCGCCGTCACGCCGGTGCGCCGCGTTCTGGGGCTCCAGCTCGAATCACTTCGTGCGCTTCTGGCGGACGAAGAAGACGAGATCGATGTCGACGTTGTCGATGAGGCCGAAGAGGAGATCGAGCGGATCCTCCGCGGCGAGCTCGGACCTGTCCTGCAGCGGATTCGGGGGCAATTCCGGGAGTTCGCGATTCAGGCGGGTCACGGTGAGGAGCAGACCGAGACGATGATGCGGGAGCAGCTGCGCGAGTGGCTGCTGTGCTGCAACCCGTCCACGTACACGTTCCCACTGCTCGTCGACGGGCTCGGTCAGCTTCTCAATGACGCCCCGGCATCACGCTCGGCGTTCATGGAGAAGGTGCAGGCGACGATTCGCTCGGCCTGACGCTCGGACGCTTCGACCAACCAACGCAGCAACGCCGCGCACCCCCAGGGGGTTGCGCGGCGTTCGACGTTTCAGCACGCTCTATCGCGCGCGACCGGCAACCTGGCAGACACCGTCATTCGAGCGACCCACGCTTCGGATCGTGCGCTCTTGACCGGCGGAGATGCGCTCTCCGGCGAGCTCGGTGTGGACCATGCGAATCATGATGTTCCGCAGGCTCTGGACCTCGTAGCAGGGAATGTGCGGCTCGGCGTGACCGTTGCCCACGCCCGAGTCGTCGGTGAGGAAGACGTACTGACCGCCGGTGCCCGCCGCAGCGGCTCGCATGACGATCTCGGCCTCGGAGGCAACTCCGCTGGCCGCGACCGGGTAGAACGCCGCGCCCATCGCCCGCAGGTCATCGACAGCGTCCATCGTGCGTCGCATCTGCTCGGCGTGCGGGGGAGCATCGGCGACCAGGAACACGATCTTCGCGGAGTCCTGTGACCACGACAGGTCGGTCGCGTCGTCGAGGCCGGCGTCCATCGCCTCGGGGTAGTCGCCGCCTCCGCCCGCGCTCTGGCGAGCGAGGTGGTTCTCGAAGCGGGAGAGGTTCTCGGTGAAGTCGAACGAGCGGCTCACGAACGCGTCGCCGTCGTCGCGGTAGACGACCAGAGCGAAGCGCTGGTCCACGCGGGGGAAGGAGCGCTCGATGGTTCGGGCGATGTTGCGGAGCTCGACCTTGAGGTAGTCGATCTCGTCGCCCATGCTTCCGGTCGCGTCGATGACGAGCGCGATGTCGACGGCGTTGACCGAACTCGATTGGACGTTACGCATGGTGATCGTGTTGATCGTGCCTTCGCGAACGGGGACGGACATGCGCTCTCGCCCGTGTTGGATCGTCGCTTTGATCTTGCCCTGGCGGCGGTGCTCAGGGGGGAGGTCCCAGCCCGCGAAGAACACCGCGCGTCCATCGGTGCCGGTGGGGACTCGGGCGCCGCGCTGGTCGGTGTCGAGTCGGACGTCGGCGTCATGAATCGGGCGACCTCTGGAGTCGACGACCCGGACGATGGTCATCGCTCCGGTGACGCGGTCGGCGACCTCGCGAGTGTCGCGCTGCTGCGACATCCGGTTGGCAAACGTCGTCAGCACGTCGGGGTTCAGGGTGTCGTCGAAGGCGCCCGCGGTGAGACGACCGGCTTGGATGTTGCGGTCGAAGTCGGGCTCGGGCTCGGGCGCCGGTCGTCGTCGTCGGCGGTCCTTCTTCGCCGACTTCTTCTTCAGCGGTGCACGCTCTGCCTTTCGTCGGTCTCGGCTGCGGGTTCGGGCAACTCGAGGTGCGCCCGCTGCCTTGCCCGCCGATGCGCCGGCCATCGGGGCGGGAGAGGGGGAGTCCATGGCCGGCGCCTCGTCGGCATCGCCGAACGCCTCGCTCGGAGCAGCCGGAGCCTCGGCCTCTTCAGCGCCGCCCTCGTAGGCGTACCCCGCATCGTCCTCCGAGGCGCTTGCCGTCGACTCGGGTGCGTAGCCGCCCGCGTAGTCGCCCGGAGCCTCGCCTGCGGGCTCTGCGTAGCCGTCGGCGGCGTCGGACCGGCTCATCATCTCCGTCGAGGGAGCCGCGGCCTTGTTCGAGGCACACGCGGCGAGGGAGGCGAGAGCGAGCAGGGTCGAGAAGCGCTTCATGCCACCCCGAACGCCCGACCCCCACGGTGGGCTTACAGAGGGGGCCGAGTTTTTTGCCGGGGGCCGAAAAACATCGCAATCCGCCCCCCGAAGCACCCGCTGCACGAAATCGAACAGTTCCTGCTTGACGGCCTGCGAGCGATCGCGTAAATCGACGGCCCAACCGCGACCTGCCCAGGTAGCTCAGTTGGTAGAGCACTGGACTGAAAATCCGGGTGTCCGTGGTTCAAATCCGCGCCTGGGCACTGAAACCCGTCTCTCGAGGCGGGTTTTTCTTTTGGTTCGGGGATGGGCGCGGGGACCGGACGCAGAGACCCGGCAGCCGGGCTGGAACGTACTGCGGTGTAGCGTGGAGAGAATGACGACGCCTGCCTTGCGCCTGTTGCCCCTGACCCTCGCAGCGCTCGCGGCTTGTACGAGTCCGGAGCCCGCGGGGTCGGGCCAACCGGCGACGGCCCAGGACGCGACCGACCCTAGCGCGGAGGTCCTGGCCCTCGTCTGTGCGTCCCCGTGCGCCGGGCCGATGGCGCGGGTTCGTGTGTTCCGGGACGCCGAGAAGAAGGTCGGGCGCCTGCGATTCGAGGGGGATCTCGGAACGTGTTCGCACCCCCCGCACATCTACTTCGACGCCGCGGGCAAGGAGACGCTGACGGTCCCGGAACGGCCGGTGACCGGCCCCGAGGATGCGGCGGCGCTCGCCAAGCAAAGTGCCGCGCAGTCCGAAGGTCTCACCCTGGCGGAGACGTTGCGTTGCGCTCAGTCGCCGGGCGGTTAGCGCTTGATCCGGTCGTGCAGCTTGGTGAGTTCCTCGTCGAGGGTCTCGCCCAGCTGGTGGAGCTCGTCGCTGATCTTGTCGCGGGCGCCTTCGAGTTTCTGTTCGTACTCGTGAAGGCGCGGCTCGAGCTGCTTCCACGCATCTTTGGCTTCCATGCCGGCGAGGTGAAGCTGGAGTCGGATCTCCTCGGCGAGCTTGCGGAGTCGAGGCGTCCGAGGGGCCGGGCTGGTGGTGGACGAAGCGGATTTCATGCTCGAGTCTTGCGACCCGGCCGCGGTCGGAACGGCGCGAGTTTTGCGTCGTCGATCGGGCCGAGGGGAATCGGGCGTCGTGGGGCGACCGCGGCCGACGTCGTGGCGGAACGTCCGACAGCCTTGGCATCGGCCAGCGCGCAGACATTTCCGGTCGCCACCCGTACCCCGGCACAAGAGCTTCAACATGAACAAGCTCGACGGCAAGACCACGATCATTACTGGGGGCGCAGGCGGTATCGGCGCGGCAGCGGCCAAGCTGTTCGCTCAAAACGGCGCGAACGTAATGCTTGTCGACCTCGACGAGTCTGCGCTGCGCGAAGCGGCCACGGCAGCCGCGAGCGACCGAGTGGCAGTCTACGCGGCGGACGTCAGTGACGAGAGCCAGACCCGTGGATATGTCGACGCGACGGTCGAGCGCTTTGGCGGTGTCGATGTTCTGTTTGCGAACGCCGGGACGGAAGGCACCGTGTCGCCCATTGTCGAAGGTCGGGTCGAGGACTTCGACCGCGTCCTCAGCATCAACGTGCGTGGCGTTTGGCTCGCGCTGAGATATGCGATGCCGCGCATTGCCGAGCGCGGTGGCGGCAGCATCATGATCACCTCTTCTGTCGCGGGCCTGGTCGGATTCGGGGGCCTGGGCCCGTACGTCGCGAGCAAGCACGCGGTGGTGGGACTCTCGAAGACCGCGGCGCTCGAGGGGGCGGCCTCCGGGATTCGGGTCAACTCGATCCACCCGGGCCCGATCGCCAACCGCATGATGAAATCGTTGGAGGACCAGCTGGCGCCGGAGGCTCCCGAGCAGGCCAAGGCGGGCCTGGAGGGGATGGTGCCGACGGGACGCTACGGGACCAACGAGGAGATCGCGAAGCTCGCTCTGTTCCTCGCGAGTGAAGACAGCTCCTATTGTACTGGTGCCACGTTCGTTGCCGACGGTGGCTTCGTCGCTCAATGAAACCAGGCGGCGCAACAACTGCGCGACCCGAACGAACCACGCAAACCAGGAACCGGTGATGGCACGGTACTGCATCCCCTTCGAGGAACTTGGCATCGGGGACATCCCGCGGGTCGGTGGCAAGGCAGCGTCGCTTGGGGAAATGGTCCAGGGACTTGCAGAGGCTTCCGTGCCCGTCCCGGCCGGGTTTGCGGTGACCGCGGAGGCCTTCGACGCGGTGATGCGAGTTGGAGGTGCGAACCAGAGGCTCCGCCGGCTGTTCGGGGAGTTCTCCCCGGATGACCCCGGCGAGCTTGCCGAACTCGGGCACGCGGCACGCTCGATCGTCTTGGAATCCGGGCTCCCCGAGGATGTCATCGAGTCCATCCTCGATGCCTACGCCACCCTCGCGGCCGGTGTGACGGACCCGGCCGTTGCGGTCCGCAGCAGCGCGACGGCGGAGGACTTGCCGGAGGCATCGTTCGCAGGGCAACAAGCGACCCTGCTCAATGTCAGGGGCGGGACCGCGCTGACCCGCGCAGTGCTCGAGTGCTTCGCGTCGGTCTACACGGATCGCGCGATCGCGTATCGTCATCACCACGGTTTTGACCCGTTGACGGTGCGCGGTGCGGTCGCGGTGCAGCACATGATCCCGGCTGACAAGGGAGCTGCAGGGGTGGTGTTCACCTTGGACCCCGACAGCGGGAACCGGGAGGTGGTGTTGGTCAGCGGTTCGTGGGGCCTGGGCGAGACCGTGGTCGGAGGTCGCGTCGACCCGGATGAGGTCTGGGTATTCAAGCCCAAGATCGATCATGCGGTCGACCCGATCATCCGGCGCAAGGTCGGCCACAAGCAGGTCAAGATGGTCTACGGAAGCCGAGGTGGCTCGGCGACTCGCACCGTCCCGGTCTCCCAGGCGGATCAGTGTCGCCGTAGCTTCAGCGACGAGGACGCCGTGACCATCGCTCGTTGGGCGGTCGCGATCGAGGCTCACTACTCGCAAAAACATGGCCAGCCCACGCCAATGGACATCGAGTGGGTCAAGGATGGGGAGACCGGAAAACTGTGGATCGTGCAGGCGCGACCGGAGACGGTGCACGGGCGGGCTGATGCCGCCTCGCTCACGCGCTACAAGGTCACGGGCGACCCGGTGGCACGTATCACGGGGGTCGCGGTCGGGTCGGCGATCGGCGTGGGGCCGGTTCGGGTGATCCGAAGCGTCGCCGACGTGCCGAAGTTTCGGGAAGGAGAGGTTCTCGTCGCGGAGATGACGGACCCCGACTGGGTGCCGGCGCTCCGGCGCGCAGCAGCTGTTGTGACCGATCGCGGGGGGCGGACGTGCCACGCAGCGATTGTCAGCCGGGAGTTGGGCGTCCCGTGCGTTGTGGGAACCGGTGCCGGAACCCACACGCTCGGTGAGGGGGAACTCGTGACGGTCAGCTGCGCTCGAGGGACGAAAGGAGAGGTCTTCGAGGGGAGGATCGCCTTCGAGCGAGACGATGTTCGGCTCGATGAACTCCCCGCTCTAGACACGGACATCATGGTGATCCTCGCCGACCCCGACCGCGCGTTCGAGCACGCGCGGTTGCCTGTCGCGGGCGTGGGGCTCGTGCGCCAGGAGTTTGTGGCGGCTCAACACATCGGGATGCACCCACTCGCGGCGCTGCATCCCGAGCGAGTCTCCGAGCACGAGCGGAAACAGATCGAGGCGTTGAGCAAGGGGCACGCGAGTCCGGCCGCATTCTGGGAGCAACGGTTGGTCGAGGGCCTATCGACGATCGCGGCGGCATTCTATCCGCGGCGGGTCATCGTGCGGCTCTCCGACTTCAAGTCCAACGAGTACCGGGCGTTGCTCGGCGGATCCGTGTTTGAGCCGGTGGAGGAGAACCCCATGATTGGGCTCCGAGGCGCCAGTCGGTACCTTCATCCTCAGTTTGCCGAGGCA
Source organism: uncultured Pseudomonadota bacterium (assembly GCA_913061055.1). GTDB lineage: Bacteria > Myxococcota_A > Polyangia > Nannocystales > Nannocystaceae > CAJXVA01. The sequence goes on along the minus strand of CAJXVA010000398.1, from coordinate 2,481 downwards.
TTCGACATGGAATGTCGTGCGCTGCACCGTGTGCGCAAGTCCGTCGGGCTAAGCAATGTCGAGCTGATGGTGCCGTTTTGCCGCACCCCCGCTGAGGGAAAACACGTTGTGGCCCGGCTCGCAGAGCACGGGCTTGTTCGCGGCGAGGACAACCTGAAGGTCTGGGTGATGTGCGAGGTGCCGTCCAACGTCGCGTTGATCGACAGGTTCGCGGAGGTCTTCGACGGCTTCAGTATCGGTTCGAACGACCTGACCCAGCTCGTGCTTGGTATCGATCGCGACTCGGAGTTGCTGGCACCACTCTTCTCGGAGCGCGACGAAGCGGTCACGAGGACGATCGCAGCCGCGATCCGCGGAGCCCACGAGCACGGTCGCCCGATCGGCTTGTGCGGCCAGGCGCCGAGCGACGACCCAGAGTTCGCTGGGTTCCTCGTCGCCGCTGGTATCGACAGCATCTCGCTCAATCCGGACGCGGTTCTGCGAGCGTGCGAAGTCGTCGCGCGTGCAGAGGCCAAGAGGTGAGCGCGTCCGGGCAGGGCGCGTCCGAACGTTCGTGCGCACCGCGGCGTCTCAGAGGGCACGGTAGACTCTAGCGGCTCGCATGGGCCTGCTCTCCCCGACGCCAACCCCGTACGACCCCCTGGAGTGGGAGCAGCTTCCGCTGCCCGAGAAGCTCAAGTGGGTTTGTCGGGCGTGGGTGGTGCAGGGGTACGGGACGCCGGTGGCGATCTATGGTGCGTACGGCCTCAAGGTCGCGGGCTACGTCGGCGGGTGGTTGTTCTTCTGTTCCGTCTCTGCACAGCTCGGCCCGCTCTCGGAGATCGAGCAGTGGTGGTCCCACTCGGTCGCGTTCGAGAAGGCCATCCTTTGGAGCCTGCTGTTCGAGGTGATGGGCTTCGGATGCGGCAGTGGTCCGTTGACCGGCCGCTACCTGCCGCCGGTGGGAGGGCTGCTGTATTGGCTGCGTCCGGGGACCACCAAGCTCCCGCCGTGGCCCACGCTTCCTGGTGCCGGTGGGCATCAGCGGACATGGCTCGACGTGATGCTCTACGCCGGGCTGCTGGGCGTCACCGTGCGCGCGCTGCTGTTGCCCGAAGCCGCGATGCTCGACTGGGTTGCGGTGGTGCTCGTGCTGCTGGTGCTGGGACTGCGCGACCGCACGATCGTGCTCGCGGCGCGGGTGGAGCACTACGGAGTGACCGCGGTGTGTTTCGCGTTCTCGCCAAACCCCCTCGCCGCGGCGATGGCGGTTCAGCTCGCGTTGTGGTTCTTCGCTGGCGTCTCCAAACTCAACCATCACTTCCCGACCGTGGTCAGCGTGATGACCTCCAACAGCCCGACGACACCATTTTCATGGTTGCGGAAGAGGATGGTCCGCGGGTATCCCGACGACCTGCGGCCCTCGGGGTTGGCGACGGCGGCGGGACACTTCGGGACCGCGCTCGAGCTGGGCACTCCGTTGGTCCTGCTCGCCGGCGACGGCGGCATGGTCACCGTCGTCGGTCTGGTGTTGATGCTCGCGCTGCACACGTTCATCACCAGCAACGTGCCGATGGGCGTTCCGCTGGAGTGGAACGTGATGGTGGTCTACGGCGCGTTCGTCTTGTTTGGTGCGCACGACCTCCATCTCGCCGACGTGGGGCTTCCGGTCGGAGTCTTCTTGTTGGTCGCGGTCGTCGGGGTTCCGGTGCTCGGCAACCTGATGCCCGAGCGCGTCTCGTTCTTGCTCTCGATGCGCTACTACGCGGGCAATTGGCCGTGTAGCGTGTGGTTGTTTCGCGACGAAGCGTGGCGGAAGCTCGCGCGACTCACCAAGAGCGCGCCGTGGATCTACGACCAGCTCGCCGTGGCCTACGACCGGGGGACCTCGGTCGGACTGGTCGGCAAAGTGATGGCGTTTCGGGCCATGCATCTGCACGGGCGTGCACTCCCGACGCTTGTGCCGCGCGCGCTGCAGGGGGCCGGGGCGTTCGAGCGATTCCAGTGGCTCGATGGCGAGCTCGTCGCGGGGCTTGCCCTCGGATGGAACTTCGGCGATGGACACTTGCACCAAGAGCAGCTTGCGCAGGCCCTACAAGCGCAGTGTGGGTTCGAGCCGGGAGAGCTGCGAATCGTCTGCCTCGAGTCGCAGCCGCTGCATCGGCAGACGCTCGACTATCGGCTGCTCGATGCGGCCACGGGTGAGCTGGATCGCGGCCGGCTCTCGGTTGCAGCGCTTCGAGGGCTGCAACCTTGGGAGTCCCTGGAGCCACCCCCGCACGGCTGAAGACGCGCAGCAAATTTTCGCCGGGACCTGGTTCGGGTCATGGTGAAGGGGCCGTGTTCGACCTTTCTTTGCTGGTGCTCTCCAGTCTGCTCGCCGCCGCCACGCCCGGTCATGGCGGAGGCTCTGCGCACGTTGTGCGAAAGGGCGAGACCCTGTGGGAGCTGGCGCGCGAGCGGGGCTGTACGGTCGCTGTCTCTTATACACATCTGACGCTG
>CAJXVA010000397.1 GCA_913061055.1 uncultured Pseudomonadota bacterium | reverse complement strand
GCGGGGCCGGGACGGGTGTCTTCTCGACCCGTGGTTTGGAAACCGGACTCCCCAGCGGGATGGTCTCGACCGACAGCAACGGCGCCACGACGGACATCCCCGGTGTCACGAGTGTCGGAGACAGCGGGGTCACGAGCATCGACCCCTCGGGGGAGCCCACGACGGCCGGCGACACCGGGCAGAAGTTCGATCTGGGTCCTGGGGTCTGCAGCGTCGAACCGGGCGGAGCGTGTGACGCGTATGGGGTCGGAGACTGCGTTCGGACCGAGGCGTGCCGTCCCTACGATGCACAGGGCGACGGCGAAGTGGCAGGTGCGCGCTGCTTTCCGCAGGGAGAGGTTCCCGAGCTCGAGGCTTGCGAGCCCGCGTGTTCGGGCGACCCCGCGCTCGTGTGCAGCGACTGGTTGGTGTGTGACGAGTTCAGCAGTGTCGACGACGAGAACGGCCGCTGCCGTCCGCTGTGCACGGGCGCCATGGCCTCCCCGAGCTGTGCCGATGGCCTGTGTTTTCAGTACTCCACCGCAGACGGCCTCGGGTTTGGCATCTGCCGGGGCGACTGCAACCCGACCGGGGGAGGGGTGCAGTGCGGTGCGGGGCAGACGTGTGCGATACGGCAGGATGCTCCCACCCCAACATGCCGTCCTGAGCCCGCTGTGGGTGCGGAGGACAACTGCTCGGCGAGCGAATGCAGCGATGGGCAGATTTGCATGTCCGCTGAGGCGCTGACGATGTGCGAGTTCGATTGGTGCTGCGTGGACATCTGCGATCCTCCCGCCCCGTGTCCCGGGGGCGGAGCTTGCAATGCGCTCCCGGGCCTCGGTGGCGCGAGCCTGGACATTGGCTTCTGCGACTCGTAGCCCGGCGCCGGCGGGGCGCTCAGATGAAAACCGGGTAGCCCAGGCAACAACCGCGACGCCGATGGCCTCGCCCGGGAACCGAAACCGCCGGCCGGCAATCTGCAGGGCATGGTTCGGAATTGGACGGCTGTGGCTCTGTTGCTCGTCTCCGTCGGCGGGTGTCTCGACAATGGGACGTTTCGCTGCGCGCAGGCTGGACAGTGTGCTTTGGGCGGCGTCTGCGAGGAGATTGGGTTCTGTCGTGATGCCGACGAATCCTGCGGATCCGGACGTCGGTACGCCGCGATGTCCGGGAGTCTCGCAGGCGTCTGCGTCCCCGACGATCCGGACTCGAGCATGGGGAGCGTGGGCGGGGACCAGGACGACTCGTCGACGCCGATCCCCTTCGGTGACACCGGTGCTGTCGACTCGGACGGCGAAGATGCCTCCACGGGTTCGGGCGCGGACGACTCCTCCGGTTCGTCCGACGGTGCTCCCCAGCTGCTCTTCGTCGACGACGACGCGGGCGACTTCGGTGCCGGACACCTGGGGACCACGGAGTTCAGCGACGGGCTGCGGCTGCAGGCCGACGCGACCAAAGGCGTCTTCGACTCGCAGTTGTTCGACGCCGGGGAGTCCGTGCGCTGGGACTCGCTGAGCTGGACGCCGAGAGCCCCCTACGCCAAACCTTCCTCCGGTGGGGCGCCGACTAGACCGCACGCGCGGTTCGCCGGAGCAGCGCATCGAAGGGGAGCAGAAGCAGCGAGAACGCGAGCGCCCAGGGCCACAGTCGGTGGACGTCGGTGGTCACGCCTGCCGTCGCGGTGGGGGTGACGGCTTGGGGATCGGTGTCGCCGGAGGTCGCCTCGGAGACCGCATGCAGCCAAGCTCGATCGGCGGTCCGGAACCGACGCTCGGAGGAGGGCGGGGGGGTGAAGGTGTGGGTTGCGAGGACCTCGTCGTCGTCTCCGAGGACCTCGACGGTGTAGACCTCCCCGGCTTCGACCGGCGCTTGACCGCCCCAGAGCCCCGGCTCGAGGCTACGCAAAGGCACAGGGCCGGCGGGGGAGCGTCCCTTGATTCGGGCCCGGATCGAGCCCTCGTCCAGACTCAGGCCTGCCGTGTCGCGACGTGCGATGCGGAGCTGGGCCTGGCCTCCAGCGACCTCCACCTCGACGGCGGTCTCGTCCCCCGCGCGGGAGCGAAGCGCAAACCGAGCGGCTTGGGTCCACTGCTTGGCGAACCCGGGCCACGTCAGCCAGGACTCGGACCACCGAGGCCCCGCGTCGGAGGCCCAGGCCACGACGTGCCCCAGTCCATAGCGCCACGTCGTCAGGATGGGGTGATCCTCCGGACCGCGCAGGACGACCTCCGCGGTCGGTCGGGCTTCGACCTCTTGGTAACCTCCGAGCTTCGGGGCGCGGCCGTAATCGATGCCTTCGATGATCGGATGTCCACGCTCGACCGTCGGTCGGAAGGGCTCCTCGTGCAGGGACGTGTCAACCAGCCGCTCCGTCTCCTCGACGAACAATCCTCGTAGTTTTGTGGCGTCTGCGGTGAGGTAGAACCGACCGCCGCCCGCCTTCGCAAGGTCCTTGAGGAAGGGGGTGTCGACGTCGTCGTCGGTCCCGATCCCGATGACCGACGTGGTGATGCCGCCAGCCTTGAACCGCTTGGCGAGTTCTTGCGAGGTCGTGCCGGGGCCGGTGCCGAAGGGCACGCCTTTGACCTTCTCTTCGCTGTCCGCGGCGTCCGAGAACAGGATGACGTGTTTGAGCGGGGTGTTCGACTTGCGCATCGCGTCGTACGCAGCCTCGAGCGCGGTGTAGACGAAGATGCCGCCGCCATCCGCTCGAATGCGCATGACCTTGCGCTTGAGCGCAGAGGGGTCACGGACCGGCTGGGTCTTGATCTCCCACCGGACCGCCTCGGTCACCGACATCACACCGACGCTGTCGAACGGACGCAGAAGGTTGATCGAGGCCGCGGCGCCTTCATCGGCCAGCTCCATCTTGGTCTTGGACCAACCGACCATCGCCGACATGGAGCCCGAGCGGTCGAGGATGATGATGATCGTCGCGCCGGCCTGAATCTCCGGGTCGATCGGGTCGATCTTGACCGGGAGTACCCGGTCGAGCTCGGACTGACCGTAGCCGCCCATGTCGTAGGCTTGAGGGCCACCGAGCACCAATAGACCGCCGCCGTTGTCCACGTATCGGGCAAGCTCCCGAAGGAACGGGGGCTGCAAGGCTGTCGCGCCACCAATCGACGCCGCCGGAGCGTTGGCCAAGACGACGAGGTCCACGTCGTCGAGCTTCTCGTGTTGTGGCTGGAGTGTTTGCACGGGTACGACCTGCACGTCCATGCGCTCAGCTCTCAGGGCTCGGGCGATCGCGGTCCCGTCGTGCTCTTCGCCGGTGAAGACGCGGACCAGGGGTGGGTCACCGACCAGAACGGTCGCGCTGGAGACGTTGTTCGATGGGTCCGCATCGGCTCGGTTCGGCGTGAACTCAGCGGTGACCTCGAGCGGGCCAGGATCCGTCTTTGCGTCGAGGTCGTGGGAGAACGGCACCGCCGTGGTTGTGCCCGCGGGGAGCTCGACCGACGAGGTCTGCACGACGTCTCCGCCCACGCTGACCTTCAATGTCCCTCGAATCGCCTCGCTCGCGCCGTCGACCTCGATGGTTCCGGAGACGGAGGAGCCGGGGCGGGCTTCTTCGCTGGCCAGGATCACAGCGCCCACCGCGGGGTCGCCCTTCGAGGGCTCGATTGCGATCGTGTGGATCGCGACGCCTCGTGCTTTGGCCTGGGCAACCGCGCCCGAGTCCTCTCGTTGGGTGCGGCGGCCGTCGGTCAGCAGGACGACCTCGCCACCGTCGGCGGCCGGGATGAGTCCGAGCGCGAGCCGGAGCGCTGCGTCGACGTCGGTTGCGTCGACGGCTTCGGTCCGTGGGGGCCCGGGGATCGACCAGGGTTGTCCCGGCGCGAGCACGACCTCTGCATTGGCGTCGAACAGAACGAGGGCCGTTCGCGTTCCGCTCGGGACATCGCGCGCGAGTTTGTCCGCGCGGGCCAAGGCGTCGTCGAGCACCGCGTCGGGGATCGACGCCGACCGGTCGACCACAAACACGACGTGGGCGACATCTTCACGCTCGTGCCACCGCGGGTCCGCGATTGCGACGACGACACCGGTGAGCGCCAGGAAACGGACCGCCGCGCCGCCGACCCGGGCGAGGGGAGGCGTGGTGCCCCAGCGACGGACCGCATCGACAACCACGAACAGGAGCACGGGCAGCAGTAGCAGCAACCATCCGGGGCTTTGGAACCATGTCGAGAGCGCGCTCATGCTTGGCTCCTGCGGAATCGGCGTCGGGCCCAGCTCCAACCGCGGGAGCCCCACGGCAGGAGTCCTTCGAGCATGAGCAGGGCCAGAGCCAGCCACGCGAGTGTTCGCCACAGGGGGCGCTTCGGAGCCGCGTGATCGGCGAAGCTTCCTTGCAGCGCACCCGGAATGGCGCGGACGGGATCGAGGTGCGATTCGGTCGCGGGCAGGACTTGTGCTGGCACAGCGCCCGGGTCGTCCGGCGCGGCGGGGGCCGCCCACTCGACGGCGTTCGCGATGAGGTTCACGAAGCCCACCCGCAAGACGAGGTCGGAGTCATGGGGCGCAAAACCGAACACGACGACATCCCGATCGGGCTCACGAACATGGATCGCGAGGGGGCCCTGTTCGCTGTCGAGCAGCGAACGCATGCCCTTGCGCATCCGCAGGGTGTTGGCGCGCGGCAATTCGATCGACTCCAGGTCCACGAACCGGAAGAGCGGGTCGTCGAAGCTCCAGCGCATGATGTCCGGCGCCGGAACGGATGGGCCTTGTTCGATACCCAAAGGGGTGGGGTCGACGCCCATCGCCAGAACGGCTCGCGCCGGTGGCAGGGCGCCCGCGCGATAGTCGGATTCGAGCAAGAGCAGGTCCGCAGTTTCGCTCGGGGCGACGTCGAACGGTCCGAGGATCCGGAGGTCCACGCGGGGGTGGAGTCGGAGCGCCTCGGCGGTGAAGGATACGCGGGTCCTGGTGACGAGCACCACGCTGACGCGCTCTCCCTCGTTTCGAGGGGTGCTCGCCACATCATCGACGGCGAGAACGTCGTCGCCGTGGTTTTGAAGGGTGGCTTTGACGCGGCTGCCTTCAGGCAACGCGACCCGGTGAAGGCTCTCGACGGCACTTCGGCTTGGGACGGTCAGCGGAAGCACGTCCACGACGGTGTCATCGACGGCGAGCACGATCTCAACCTCGCGGTCCGAGCCGACATTGGAGGAGACCGACAGGAACACCTCGGCCAGGCCCAGCGCGTCGGCTTCGCGGACCGCAAGCGCATTGATGCCGAGGTTTGGGCCGGGGCTTCCGACCGTCACGATCTCCGGCGCCCGCTTCATCTGCGGGAGGGACACCCCGACGCCGTCGGTGATGAGCACGATCTCGGCATCCTCGCCCTGCGCCATCGCGTCTGCGATCGCCAGGGCCCGGGGAAGGGCTTCGCCGCTGCCGTTGGCCGTGACGCCTTCGGCGAGCGTGACGATCGTTTCGTGATCCTCGGTGAGCCCGATCTGGACTGCCGTGGCTTCGCCGGCGGTCAGCAACGCAACCCGGTCGCCGGGGCCCATCGTGGAGAGTGCGTCCGCGAGGGCCTCTCGAGCTTCGTCGAGCCGTGACACATCGGAGCCCAGAAGGGTCGCGCCCATGCTGGCGGAGGTGTCGAGGACGACGATCCAATCGCGAGGTTTGGCCGTGTCTTGCCGGAAGTCCGCCGCGGCCGCGACCATCGTCAGCAGGGCAAGGAGCACGACGAGCAGGGACACCAGGTGACGGGGGCGAGCGAGCGCCCGCTTGGTCGGCGTATTCTCGCCCGCGATCACGCGGAAGAGCAGGGCGCTGGAGACCGGTTGCTTGATTCGGCGTTGGCGATGCAGATACGCCGCGGTCACGGGCAGCGCCAGCAGGCCCAATCCGAGCAGCCATGGCGTCGCCGGGCTCACTGGTTCCCCCCCGCGACGTGCTCGACGACGTGGGCCCGTCGCAGGTCCCCCTCGACGAATCCAACCAGGCTGGAGCCCTCGGGCGGTAGGCGAAGGTAGCGAATGCCCAGGGCCTTGCACCGGGCCTCGATCTCCTCGAGCCAGGTCTGCAACCCGGCGGCGTAGGCATCCTGAGCGTCGTCTCCGTCCCGCAGCACCAATGTCTCTCCGGTCTCCGCATCGACCACTTCGGAGACATCTCGAAGGTCGGGCTGGAGCTCCTGTGCGCTGAGCGTGTGGACCAGGACGGGGTGGAGGCTGGACGCGGCGAGCAGGCGGAGCTGTTGCTCTCGCGCATCGGGTTCACACAGCAGGTCGGAGATCAGGAACAGCCGGTCCGTTCTTCCGCCGCCCAGCTGACCGGCGAGTTGCTTGTAGGCATCTCCAACGCCGGACGGTTCGACGCGTTCGAGCACGTGGACGAGCTCGGCCATGCCGTCGAAGTTGACGGCCTTGGCACGCACCGGCGGGCGGTCGCCGCCGAAGCAGATGAGAGCGACGGGGTCGCGGTGGACGAGCGCGATCGTTGCGAGGGCTGCGGCAACTTCCGCGGCCCGATCCGCTTTGCGCGGCTCACCAAATTCCATCGACCCGCTCACGTCCACGCAGACCTTGATCGAGAGGCTGCGCTCTTCGTTGAACTGACGCACCAGGACCTGACCCAGGCGCAGGTACACATTCCAGTCGATCAGGCGGATGTCGTCGCCGGGGTCGTACTCGCGGTAATCCGCAAACTCCAAGCCGCGTCCCAGGAAGGGCGAGCGCCGGTCTCCTTGCTGTAGCGAGGTGGCCACGCTGGGGGCGTGCAAGCGCAGCTCGGCAAAGCGCGCCAAGGCGGTGCGGTCGACTTTCATCCGGCGGCGCGTACGGGGGCGATCGAGCCGAGCAGGATGTCGACCAGGTCGTTGTTGGTGACGCTCTCGAGCTTGGCGTCGAAGGTTGGAATCATGCGGTGCCGGAGCACGGGGTGCGCGACAGCCCGGACGTCGTCTTCGCTGACCCAGCCTCGCCCAGACAGCAGCGCGTAGGCTCGCCCCGCCAGAATCAGCGCTTGCATGGCCCGCGGGCTCGCGCCGTACCGGACGAAGCGGCGCACCTGCTCGGGCGCCTGGGGGGAGCTTGGGTGGGTCGCCATGGTGATCTGCGCGCAGTACTCGGCCACGTGCGGGGCAACGACGATCTCTCGAGTGAGCGCCTGAAGGTCCAAGAGCTGCTCTCGGCTCATCACGACGTTGGTCGTGGACTCTGTGGATCCGGTGGTGCGCAACCCGATCTCGCGAAGGTCCTCGAACTTTGGGAACTGCACTTCGAGCTTCAGCAGGAATCGGTCGAGCTGAGCCTCGGGCAGCGGATAGGTGCCTTCCATCTCGATCGGGTTCTGCGTCGCGGCCACGATGAACGGCGCGGGCAGGTCGCGTTTTTGTCCGGCGACGGTCACCGAATGCTCCTGCATCGCCTCGAGCAGTGCCGATTGGGTCTTGGGCGTCGCTCGGTTGACCTCGTCGGCCAGCACCATGTTCGCGAAGATCGGCCCGGCGCGGAACTCGAGGTTCGCTCGCCCGTGCTCGTCGTGCACGAGCGTCTGGCTGCCGGTGATGTCTGCGGGCATCAGGTCCGGGGTGAACTGGATCCGCGAGAACTGCATCGCGAGCGCTTCGGAGAGGACCTTGACGAGCAGGGTCTTGCCGAGGCCCGGCTGTCCCTCGATGAGGATGTTGCCGCGCGCCAACAGTCCGACGATCGCCTGGAGCACCAAGTCGCTCTGGCCGAACACCCGCCGTTCGATTTCGGCCTTGAGTGCGCCCAAACTCTCCGCGGCGGCGACGAGTTGTTGTTCGGTGATCGGAGTGACGGTCTGGCTCATGGCGTCGAATCAGCGACCGCGAACGGCCTGGAAGTAGCTTCGAATGTAGTCGCGGCGGGTCAGCGGAATCTCTTCGCGCCGGACCGCGGACTCCGCGACGGAGGAGTACTTGTCGTGCAGGTCCTTGTATTCGCGGGTGTCGCGATACCCCTCTGAGTAGCGTCGGATGGCCCGGACCGAGCCCTGGGCAGGCCCGCGAGGGCGCGCCTGCACACGCTCTGGCGCGAGGCCGCTGGCCTCGGTGCTCGGCTGGACGCTGCCCTTGGTGTCGGCCTTTCCGGCGCCACCCCCAGGACCGGGCTTTCCGCCCGGTGGACCCAGCGGGGACCCCATGCTCGGCGCCTTGTCGCCGTCCTTGCCGCCCGGGGTCTTGCCGCCGGGGGCCTTGCCTTCGCCCTCGCCCTCGCCGGGCGCGCCTCCGGGACCGGTGCCGGGGGCCTGGCCGGGCCCAGCGCCCTCGCCTTGGCCTTCGCCGGCGCCTCCGCCTTGGCCTTGGCCTTCGCCCTGGCCCTCGCCCTGGCCTTCGCCTTCGCCCTCGCCCTGGCCTTCGCCTTCGCCTTCGCCTTCGCCTTCGCCTTCGCCTTCGCCTTCGCCGTTCATCTCATCGAGTTGGCGTTCTCGGGCTTTGCGGATCTCCTCAGCGGCGTCACCGAGAGACTCCTCCAGGCTCTCACTGCCGCCGCGCTCCCGCATCTCGTCGGCGAGGTTGTCGAGTCCAGCTCGGGCCGATCCGGTGTCCCCATCGGACAGGTTCTCTGCGAGTTCGTCGAGTCGGTTGCGGTCCCGTGCACGCGCCTCGGATTCGGCGCGAGATGGAGCGGACTTCCCCTCGGGGGAACTCTCGGGATTGCGCCGCAGCGCCCGCTCGAGAGCGCGCGCGATGCGGTCCTGTTCGGCCGTGGAGGCCTCGTCGAGGCGACGCGAAAACTCCTCGGCCATCTCCGCCGCGGTGTCCGTTTCTCCCCGCTGCATGGACTTCGCGAGCTGTTCGGCAAGCTCAGCATCGTTCATGCTCTTGAGCTTTTCTTTGTCGTGCAGGCCCTGTTCGCGTGCCTGTTGTTCGAGGTCCTCCAACGCCTTTTGGGCGCGGGCAAGCTCCGAGAGGCTGCGGTCAGGGTCTTCGCTCAGGGTCTCGAGTCGCTTGCGGGCCTGCGCCATCGCCTCGCGAGCCTCGTCCTTGAGGCCCGGCGTGTACTCCAGCCGTTCCAGCGACTTCGCACGGGCTCGCAGGGCTTCGAGAACATCCTCCGGAAGCGGCGGCGCCACGACCACTTCAGCTGCCGCGTCGGCCTCATCGAGGCCCTCGGCATCGGCCGCGGCGTTCATGGGCAGCAAGGCGACGAGGGCGGCGGCAAGGCCCATCGCCGCGAACGCGAACGCGGGGGCTTCAAACCGTTCGATCGGCGCGGTCATGCCGGGGAGCACCGTGCGCGCCCGGGCGGTGACAACGCCTTCGAGTCCAGCATTCGCGTGAACCTGGCCTCGTTCGACCGCCAACGCGGTCGTGAAGAGGTCCCGGGTCTGTCTCTTATACACATCTC
>CAJXVA010000396.1 GCA_913061055.1 uncultured Pseudomonadota bacterium | reverse complement strand
GCAGCGTCAGATGTGTATAAGAGACAGCAGAACCTTCAGGCCTCGCTTGTTGGATGGGTTGACCAGTCGCATCTGGGACGTGTGTCGCGACCACGCCTCGCGGACCGGGCCTTTTGGGACTCGGGTGTCTGGGATGCTCATGGTGCTTGGCCCCCGAACGCCACGTACACGTAGATCGGCATGGCGGCGAAGGTTCCGGCGACGAGCCACGCGACCCAGCTGGCAACTCGATGGGAGAGGCGTGTGACACGACCGCTGAACACGCCCAGGCTCCGCAACGCGGCGGTGATTCCGTGCTGCAGGTGGAATCCGAGCGCGAGCATGCTGCTCACGTACACGAGCACGATCCAGGGCTCGCAGAATGCGGTGACCACAACCGTGTAGAGGTCCTTGTTGCCGCGGGCATCGATCCCGATCTCGCCCCAGTGATAGCGGTACCAAAACGCCTGCATGTGCAGCACAAGGAAGGCCAGCGTGATGACGCCAAGCCAGCCCATGGAGCGCGCATACCAGGGGCTGCTCGTCGCCGGCCGTTCCTGCGCGTAGGCGGAACGCGGGGACCGATGACGCCACGCCAGCATTGCGGAGACCAGCGCGTGCCCCATGACCGCGGCGTAGGTCAGCCAGCCGGCGAGCTTGATCACGATGCTGGAGGACAGGGCCTGCGAGTACGCGTTGAACGAGGGGCGGGCGATGTCCTCGGGCAGGAACAGCTGGAGATTGCCCACCATGTGCACGAGGACAAACAGCACCAGGAACAGGCCGGACAGCCCCATCCAGGCCTTGAGCAGGATGCTCGACCTCATCGGGTCGCAGACTACCCGGGAGCGGGCCGGCGGAGCCAGCAGGATGTGCGGCTACGGATCTGAAAGGGACCTTTCGGCAAAGCCGAGCCTCGCTCCCCGCCCTCTCGGGCTCGCGCTTGCTTCGCTCGCGACCTCCGAGGTTGGGAGATGGGCAGTGGAGACTGCTAGCCCAGCTTCCGGCGCGCGGCCTTGCTGATCGCTGGCGGTACGTCGGTGGCCCTGGCGAGGCGCCGAAGTTCTGCGGACGGGAGACGGTCCAGGAGGCGGACCGCGATCTGGGGTGGCGTCTTCGGGTTGCCGACGAGCGCGGTCACGATCCGACCGTCGCGAACCCACTCGGAGTTGGCCGCGATCTTCTGGAGAGCCTGCGGGTTGGCGTTGCGAAAGCCGGCGAGCATTCGGACCTCCTCCGAAGAGATCTTCCTGTTCTTCAGCACCAACGCGTGAAGGGCCTTGTTGCTGTCCTTGAGCAGTGCCAAGCGCTCGAGTCGGTTCCCCGTGAGCGCCAGGTCCTGCTTCTCGAGCGCGGACATTCGCGTGATCCTCAGCCGTAGGTTGCCGGTCGGGCCTTCGTCCACCACGTCTCCGCGTGCCTTGGCGAAGAGGGGATCGAGCCGCGCGCGGGCGTTCTGAGCGTCGATGATCGCGAGCCCGACGTGTCCATCTCCGACGTGAACAACGCGGGCCTCAACTTCTGCGGAGGCGCCTTCGCTATCGATGCGGAGCAACACGTCGGTCATCGGTGCTGGCACCTCCGCGGGAGCAGGCACGAGCATCCCTCCGTGTTCGAGGTGTGCTTCCTGCCCGAGCAGTTGCTCGCGATCCAGCCGCACATGCAAACGCATCGACATGCGCGGTCAGTATACCTTGGCGGAGCCGACGCTCTTTGACCGCGCCCGAACAGCGGTTACGGCCGCCGAAGCGGTCAGATCGGCTCGATCGTGCAGGTTCGTTCGTCATCGCCCGCATCGATCTCGACCTGATCCCCATCATCGCCGCGCAAGATGTAGGTCTCGTCGGACGCGACCGGGGCCGTGCAAGTCGCCGAGACCGCGCCACAGTCCGCGGTGCACGTGCGGCCCCTCGATTCGATGACCGCAGAGGCCTCGATCTGCAGCACTCCATCCACCTCGGTCAGCGTGCACTCGGATTCGACGACGGAGTCACAGCTGCTGCTCAGGCACGCGTCGATCTGCGCGCTGACTTCGAGCTGTCGACCTTCGGGGCCGTCGATGACCTCGACGCAGAAGCTCTCCACGCCGGAAACCTCGCTCCTGCCCGGGCGGTCGCAGGCGGCGCACAGGGCGAGTGCGGGGACAGCGATGCGGACGAGAAGGGCAGCGTAGTTCATACGTTGGTAGTGCTCGATCGTGGCGGCCCGATCAACGGGCCTAGGCGATCGCGCCGACCGTGCTGCTGCTTCCCAGTGCCTTGAGCTCGGGCACCTTCGCGATGTAACCCCAGCTGCGCTTGAGCGCGGCCTTCTGGTTGCTCTCGAGGTGCTTCGCGATGCTGCGCCGCGACACGCCCTTGCGGTGACCATCGAGCGCGGTCGCAAAGGCGGCTTCGGGCATGGACAACCCGGTGCGCAGGCTGCGGAAGTCGATGCCACAGCCGCCACCGCAGCAGCCGTTCTGGAAGACGTACGAGCCGTTGGTGATCCACACCCCCATGCCCAGCGCGATCGCGGCAAGCTCGGCTTCGGCCTCGAACTCGTGAGGCTCGAGCTGGTGACCGCCGGAGATCGACAGGGCGATGCGACCAAGCTCGCGTGCGGCTCCGGAGAACAACAACTCAGACTTTCGGAACAAAGTCGGCGCGACCACGGTCACGAACTCGTCCTCACGACGGAACGTGTGCATCAGCTGCCCGGCGGGATTGCCCAAGGGAACAAAACCGGGGGGAACTTCGGGTGCCCTCTCGACCATGTCCACCAGGCCGAAGTTGACGTCGCCTTGTCCGACCTGTGCCTGTACGTCGCACATCATCTCGAAGAGATCGTCGGGGTTGTGGGGCGGTTTGCTACGACTGAAGAGCTGGGGAGCGTCCGCGGGTGCCCCGAGTCGCGCTGCGACGGAACGCAGCGTGTCGGCGACCCACGCGCGGGCGTCGTCTTCGGGCAGGAAGTCGATCGCGGGCTGGCTCGATCCAAACATCGACTGGCAGCGTAGTACAAGCGCGGCACCGTCCCAAGCGGAGTGCGGCGCGCCAACCTCGCGACCCGCATGGGCCCGCTTCGGTGTGATGTGGACCCATCTCTACTTTGCGCAGAATGGTCTTTTGCCTCACAATAAAAGCACGGCCTTGAACGGTGTACAGAACATGAAGACGAGGGGTCCACGCTGGGCCATCACGCTGCTGCTCACCGCGGTGGCGTTCTCGCTTCTCCCGTTTTCGAGCGCCGAGGCTCGGGGGCGAAAGGTCGTCCCAAGCGTTCAAAACGAGGCCAACCAGTGGACGCAGCGCACCTCGCGGGCGCTGATTCGCATGCCGCTGACCGTGCACGTCGCAACCTATGGCGGTGACCCCGTGGCTTCCCAGGCTCGGGTGACGCAGTGGGTCTTGCGCGCCAACCGGGCCCTGTCCCAAGCGGGCATTGAGGTCTACGTTCATTCGGTCCGGCATCTCCCTCGGGGGTGGCGTGCGGTCACGAAGTCTCAACAGCGTCGTCGACTCGCTGGCTACGCGCCGAGCGACGGAACCATCCACGTGTTCGTCACCGAAGAACTGGACAAGCCCCGCCGCCGGCGAGCGCGTCGACGTGTACGCGGATTGCACTGGCGCTATCGGGGTCTGCGTCGCGAACTCCGGCAGCGCGAGTATGTCGTGGTCACCGACGGTGCACCCAACACCACGTTCGCGCATGAGCTTGGTCATCTGTTCGGCTTGGCGCACAGCAAGGGCAGCACGAACATCATGTGCAGCTGTCGCCGGGGCAGCATGCTCGGCTTCACCGGAAACCAGTCGGCACAGATGCGCTCGGGGGCCCAGTCTTTCCTCTCGCGGCAGCCCACGCGCTATGGCGCCTTCGGTCAGACCTTCGCCGATCGCAAGCGCTGAGCTCGGTTCGCTCCCCGGATGACGGGGCCGCGCACGTCTCGGATGGATCCGGCAAGATGCGGGCATGCGCGCTCGCCTTCTCGCTTCGTCGCTCGTCTTCGCTGGCTGTGCCACGACGCAATTGCCTGCGCCCGCCGGCGTGCAGGTCACGGCGCCACGCGTCGCGTCGGCTCAGTCTGAGGCCGGGCCTCCGGCGACGGAATCGACGCGCCCGCTCTTGCTGCGTGGCGTGACGCTGATCGATGGGACCGGGGCAGAGCCGCGTACGGGCGTGGATGTCTACGTCGAGCAGGGGCGGATCGCGAACGTCGGGGAACACCTCGCGGCGACCGGAGACACCGAAGTGCTCGAACTCGAGGGGTACACGCTGCTCCCTGGGTTTATCGATGCCCACGTGCACATGACCTTCACGCCGCCGCCCAACTACGCGACGGGTGTGGTTCGTGAGATGAAGGAGCAGGACTCCGACCGAGCGCTCGGTGGAGTCGCCAACGCGTGGTCGACATTGGAGGCTGGATTTACGACCGTGCGAAACGTCGGGGGGACGTTTGCCGACCGGGCGCTGCGTGATGCGATCGCCGGCGGCATCGTTCCGGGTCCTCGGATGCTCGTCGCCAACCACGCGATCACGATCACCGGAGGGCACTGCGATGACACCCACGGGTACCGGCCCGAGCTGTTGCCACAGATGCAGGACTACCGTGCCGGGGTGGCCGATTCACCCGACGAGGTGCGCAAGGCGGTTCGGTATCAGATCAAACACGGCGCGGACGTCATCAAGGTCTGTGCGACCGCAGGCGTCATGTCCTCGGGCGACACGCTCGGTGTTGCGCAGCTGACCACTCCCGAACTTGCGACGGCTGTCGACGAAGCCAACCGGGCTGGTGTTCGCGTGGCCGCACACGCCCACGGTACCCAGGGGATTCGGGAGGCGGTCGAAGCGGGCGTCCACTCGATCGAACACGGCAGCATCCTCGACGACGCGACGGTTGCCCTGATGAAGGCGAAAGGGACCGTGCTGGTGCCGACCCTCAGCGCCGGCGAGCACGTGATGCGGGCCGCGGACGCGGGGACCCTCTCGAAGTCGTCCGCGGCCAAGGCTCGGGCGATCGCCCCCCAGATGCGGAAGAGTTTCGCGATGGCCTACGCTGCCGACGTCGAGATCGCGCTTGGCAGCGATGCTGGTGTTTTTGCCCACGGAAAGAACGGTCGGGAATTCACGCTCATGGTCGACGCAGGCATGACGCCGATGGATGCGATCGTCGCCGGAACGTCGGGCGCGGCACGGCTGCTCGGCCTGTCGGATGTCGGAACGATCCGCGAGGGCAACCACGCAGACCTCGTGCTGATCGAGGGAAACCCTCTCGACGACATCTCACGACTCGAACGACCCGACGGCGTCATCAAGGGCGGCGTTCTTTACGTCCGGCCCGGCTCGCGCGATCAGCGGAAGTCAGAGTAGGTTCGACGACTACACTGACAGAACCTCCAGCGAGCTCCGCGGAACTGCCCGGATCGGGACGGGCGTTTGTGTACTTGGGCCGAGACTGCCATCCTGTCCGTCGGGGACCTGATGATGCAGCGATCTTGGATATTGGGAATTGCAGTGCTCGGCGTCGCATGCGGCGATGGCGGGGCGAACGGCACTGGCGATGACGGTGGCAGCTCCCTCGTCACGACGATCACCGAGGGTGTCACGATGGGCGACACCGACAGCAGTGGTGAGACCGAGGGCTCGGGCAACAGCGACAGCAACAGCGGGCCAAACACCAGCCCGACCCAGGGCTCGGACTCCGACGGCACGCCGAAGTTCGACATCGGAGGCATTCCCGATGTCGAGGGTGCGTGCGGCGGTGGAAACGGCAGCGGACTGGGCACCGACTTCTCCTACATCTGGGTTGCCAACAGCCCGGAGGGCACGGTCTCCAAGATCAACACCCAGACGCTGGTCGAAGAAGGCCGGTACCTGGTGCGCTCCGACACCGGAGGCAGCCCCTCCCGGACGTCGGTGAACCTCAACGGCGACATGGCGGTTGCCAACCGCAACGGCGGCGTGACGATGATTCGCGCCCGCATGGAAGACTGCCCCGACCCCACGAACACTTCCAGCGGAGCCGCCGACGTCAAGGCTTGGCAAGACGGCTGCATCGCCTGGCACACCCCGTTCGGCTACAGCCGTCAGCGCCCCATGGCGTGGACCCAAGGCGAGTTCTCCAACGCCACGTGCCGATACGAGAACGTCAAGCTGTGGACGTCCGGTGCGGTGAACTCGGGCTCCATCATGGACGTGGTGCTCATGGACGGCGAGACCGGGGTGGTCGAGCAGACCATCCCCGTCGGTGTCGCTTCGGACAACTACGGCATCTACGGTGGCGCGGTCGATGCTGACGGCAACTTCTGGGGCAGCATGCTCAGCGGGCAGACCCTTTTCCGCGTCAACCGGGGAGACTTCGCGGTCAGCACCTGGCCCGCGCCGTCCGGCTACGGCATGACCGTCGACCCTGTCGGACGCCCATGGACGTGCCAGTCGCAGCTCGCTCGCTTCAACCCCGTCACCGAGCTGTGGGACTCCGTCTCGGTGGGCTCGCAGGGCGGTGGCTGCATGGTCGACGCCAACGACATCCTGTGGGTCGCAGGCTCGGGTAGCCGTCTTCTTGGCGTCGACATCGAGACGATGGCCGTCGTGCAGGACTACCCGATCCCCGGCTACGCCAAGGGCATCAGCATCGACTTCCAGGGATATGTCTGGGCCGTGTCCCAGGGCGCCGAAGCTTGGCGAGTCGACCCCGCGACCGGGGCCTACGATACGTTCACTGGCCTCACGTCGCCGTACACGTACAGCGACATGACCGGCTTCGCGTTGAGCCAGAGCGGCAGCCCGCAGGGGTAGCGCAACTCGTCGCGACTCCCCAGAGCCCGGCCTCACCGCCGGGCTCTTTGCGTTGTGGGGAGCGTTGTTGCCGGCGGCCTCCATGCCCCAGGCGCCCGCCACCATGCTCGGCCTGTGGGTCGTGATGAGTGCCGCGGGACCCGAGACGTACGCTCGATGAGCGCTCGCGCTGTGTAGAAAGTGCGCCTGCACCCGATTCAGCCAAGGCCAGGAACCCTGCGCGGCGTGGTCACCACCTCTGAGAGGTGGATCTGTCTCGTTCGCTGATCATGGTGTCTGTGCTTGCCCTGGCCGCGTGCGACGACGGCAGGGTAGGGGACGCACAGCAACCGCCGGTGGGGACTTCGGCCAGCGCTTCGGGATCGGGATCCACCTCGGGGTCGAGCGGCGCGGACCCGACGACCTTCGACCCCGAGGAATCGTCCTCGTCGGGCACAACCTTCGAGCCCAGCACCGGCGGTGTCGATACGGTCTTTGATCCAGCGTTCGTGGAGCAGCAAGTGGATGCTCTGCTCGCCGCCGGGGTGCCGGGGCTCGCGGTCGCGGTGGTGTTCGATGGTGAGGTGGTCTACGCCCAAGGGCACGGGGTGACTGGCCCGGATGCGGGGTCCGTGGATGCATCGACGCTGTTCAACCTCGCGTCGGTTGCGAAGTCGGCGACTGCGATGACGCTCGTGGAACAGGCAGGCGCGGGGCTGTTCGACCTTCAGGATCCGGTATCGACCCATGTCCCGTCCTTCGGAGCCGCCGGGCCTTACTCCGCGCAATCGGTCACCGTGCATCACTTGCTGACGCAGTCGGCGGGCCTCGGGGACTGGGAGACCGAGCCTTTCGCTGGTGCGGTAACCCTTGCCGACAGCTTTGCGCTGAACGCCAACCAGCCGCTCTGGGCCGAGCCGGGCGCGGTGTTCAACTACTCGAACCGCAACTTCGAGTTGGCGGGCTTGGTCGCGGCGAGGGCAGAGGGGACTTCGTTTTCCGAAGCCGTTCGCAGTCGGGTCCTCGAGCCACTGGGCATGAGCGGGGCGACAATGGACGGGGCGGTCGCGCAGACTCGTCCCCATGCGCAGGGCCTGTCCGGAGCACAGTGGCTGAGCCCCTCGGACTACATCGGAGAGCGATACGAGCCGGTCGCAGGGTTGTGGGCTGGAGCGGATGACCTGGGCGCGTACCTTCAAGGGCTGATGGCCCACCCGTCGATGGCGGAACCACACCAGCCAACGCACTGGTTTGACGGCGGCAACTATGGGTACGGCCTCTTCGTCGATGCTGGGTCCGACCCGGCAGTCGTCAGTCACGGTGGCAGTACCGGGGGCTACCTCGCAGACCTGCAGCTTGTGCCGGAGCGTGGGTTTGGGGTTGTGATCGTCGTCAACACCGACGAGACGTATCCGGGCGAGGCGACCTACGCGATTCTGGAGCACTACGCAGGCTCGTTCGGCTTCGTGGACTCTGGGCTTTCCCAGGTGGACGAGTCGGCGATCCCGGGGATGTACGACGATGCTTGGCAGCTCGGGACGATCGAGGTGCGCAGCGATGGCGGCGGTGGACTTGAACTCAACCTGATCGACGCGGGCGCCGTGGTGCCGCTGGATCACCCGTACCCGGGGGCGTGGTCCTTCATCGATCCGACGTCCGGGTATGACGTGAGCGTGACGTTTTGGCCTGGTGCTGATGGCGTGCCGACGCACCTGGTATCGCGCCGCGGCGTTGCGATCCGCACCGGCGTTTGAGGCGAGGGCAGCACTCGTTGCTCGACGCGTCAGCAATTACACCCTGTCGATGTTTGCACCTCCGATTCTCGAATTCGGACGTGGCCCGCTCCATGTCCCGCGGCGAGCTTGGTCAGCGCCACGGCCGGAGAGGACCTCGCGCGAAGAGCTTTCGCGATCCGCCGTGCCTGGTTTCGCCACGGGCGACTAGGACCGCCGAGGCGGGGTCGCGGGAACCTGCGCATCCTCTGCTCGGACTTCCTTGATGCGGGTCGGATCTGGCCTGCGAGGAAACGGACCATGAAGAAGCGCTCGAACACGCGAATGCGGACCCATTGGACGGGCGGATACCTGGCGTCGACAAGGTGTACTCACGATGCTGGACGGGCCCAGTGACCGGTCTGTTCTCAAAGAGGGGGTCGAGACTTGGGCTGTCGACGACGCTCTGGTTGATCGTTGGGTTGGGTACGGCCTGCAATGGCGGCGACGCATCCGGCCGCGACTGCTCTCCGGGCGAGGTCGACTTCTGTTTCTGTCCGGGTGACTCCGGCCCTGTGAGCGGCACGCAGACTTGTCGCGCCGATGGAAGTGCAGCCGCCTGCAACTGCGAGGGCGCCTCCGGGAGCGGGAGCGAAAGCAAGGACGACAGTGACGGTGGCAGCGGGAGCAGTGGAGAAACGAGCGGTGGGAGTGACGGCGCCACAGGTGACGCGTCGGATTTGTGTGGCAACGGGGTCTTTGACCCGGGCGAATGCGCCATCGACCCGGACGGCCATCTGGAGGCTTGTCCGGAGGATTGCGCGTTGGATTCAGACTCGGACTCGAGCCTTGGCTGCGATGACTGCCCCGGGGGAACGGCGTGTTTCGAGGGCGTCTGCGTTGGAACCGGTGAGCTTCGGATTTCACTGTCGTGGG
>CAJXVA010000395.1 GCA_913061055.1 uncultured Pseudomonadota bacterium | reverse complement strand
GAGATGTAGAGAGGTCTCGTGGGCTCGGAGATGTGTATAAGAGACAGGTCTTCGAAGGGTCCGTGGGTGCAACCCAGCCTCCAGGGCCGAGTCGCTCGGGTCGCCTTGGCGCCGCCGGGGAGCAGGCCGTTGTGTTGGTCGAGCCTGCGCCGCAGGTCGTTGGTCACGCCGACATAGGTCCGCTCGCCCCAGATGGAGACGAGGACGTAGACGGTCCAGGTCGGCACGGGCGCATCGTGTCTCGCGTGGGCGGGGCGATCAACCCGATGCCGCCGGCGCTGTCGGGGGCGGGGCAACGACGGTGCCGCCCTTGGGGGGTGCGGGCCAGAAGGGAAGCGGATGTTTGGGCGCCATGGCGACGACCGTGCCTGAGGAGGGGTCCTCAATCACCGGGAGACCGGGTGACTTGGCGGCAGCCTCGTCGTCTTGCGCGGCGCTGGGCTCTTCGGGCTCGCCATCATCCTCGCCCATGTCGATCGGGACCTCGTCGACCACGACCTCGAATCCGAGCGATTCGATCTCGATCGGCTCTCCGGGCCGGAGCCCTTCGTCGTCCTCGATCGGGCGGATGCTCACAGGCGAGAACGCCGCCGTTCGGAGTTCCTCGAGTGCACCGGCCGGCGCGCTGGGCAGATTGAACTCTGGAACGACCGGGGCACCGCACTCGAAGCAGAACCGAACTTCGTCGTTCAGCACCGTCCCGCAGTGCATACAAGGGGGTTCGGAGGGCTCGAGGGAGAAGCGCGACTCGGACATGGCGAGAACGCGGCCGGGGGCCGCCGATCGACAGACGGAGTGCGCAGCTCCAAGTCGCAGCGATCACGAGGATTTTGATCGAGACGGCGCGAAGTGCGGGCAAAGGCCAAGGATCGCCGTATACTCCGCCCGTGACGGGCTCCATGTTTCGTTCCGCGCTGCTCTCCACCGTCCTGCTGGCCTCGGCGAGTGTGATGGGGTGCGCGTCTTCTACCCCGGTCGTGGAGAAGGACGACGGCTTCGACTTTGCCGCCGTGTCGAGCTACGCCTGGGTCACAGATGAGCCGGTCCTGATTAACTTCGGTGACGATCAGCCGAACGTCCGGACCAAGGAAAACGAACTCCGAGTCCGCGCCGCAATCGAGCGTGAACTCGCGGCTCGCGGGATCGAGAAGTCTGACGCGGGCGATGCACAGCTCCTGGTCGCGTTTTCGGTCGGGACTCGGATGCGCTACCGACTCGAAGGTGGCGATCGCACCAGCAACTTCACCGACGGACCCGGGCAGAAGCAAACCAAGGGCACGCTGAACATCTACCTGCTCGACCGCGAAACCGACCGCGAGGTCTGGCACGGCAGCACGTCGAAGTGGCTGCGCAAGACCGACGACCCCGACGCGGTGGTCAACGCGGCGGTCGGCAAGATCATGTCCGTCTTCCCGTAGCCGCCGCTGGTCGCTTTGCAAAGGCCTGTGCGGGCAAGCGTGGAACGCATCGGGCCGGGCGACTGCGTACGGATCCCGAAATAAGGTCGACAGGCCTGGTGGCCAGTCCCACGTTTTAAGTCGTGGGCGGCTACGCTGGAAAGACCTTGCCTCAGATCGTGCTCGTCGGCCTGGACCGGACCGAGAGCAAGCTGGGGAAGATCATGATGTGGGTCTCGCTGCCGTTCGTCGTCGTGTTTGTGGTGGCGTTCTTCGTGAGCACCGAGCCGATGTCCGCAAAGTTGCCGGCGCTCTATCTCGCCGGCTTCTTCGGGCTGTTCACCGGGTTCTTCTTCTTCATGTCCCGCAAGCGAGCCCGGGTGCATCGATCGGGGTTCGCCAAGGCGCTGCTGTCCCGGCCCGAGACGATCACAAGCGTGACGGCAGAGATCCGGACGCCCCAACCCGGTGGCGTGAAGCACGTGACCGTGCCGCTCAATGGGGAGGTGGAGTTCGAACCGCTGCCCGAGCAGTGCACCCGGGTGCTGTTCTTCAAGATGTATCCGCGGATGTGGGTCC
Source organism: uncultured Pseudomonadota bacterium (assembly GCA_913061055.1). Taxonomy (GTDB): domain Bacteria; phylum Myxococcota_A; class Polyangia; order Nannocystales; family Nannocystaceae; genus CAJXVA01. The sequence continues at coordinate 7,477 of CAJXVA010000395.1, read as the reverse complement.
ACGTGAAGCTCGAGGGAAAGCTCTTCGCGCGGAAGCTGGTGGTCCCGCAGCACCGCGGTGCCGAACTTCTGTCGTGGCTGTTTGCCACGGCGGCGGCCGCCAACCCTCAGTGCGGCTGGGGCAGCGGCAAGATCGCAGACCACGTGGGCTGAGGCGTTACAGAAGCGCTTCGATCGCACCGCGCAGCTGTTCGGGCTTCGAAAACGGAGCGAAGCGCTTGACGACCGATCCGGAGCGGTCCAGCAGGAACTTGGTGAAGTTCCACTTGATCCGCTTGGAGCCCAGGAGGCCCGGTTGGGCCACCTTGAGGTGCTCGTACAACGGGTCGGCTCCCGGTCCATTGACCTCGAGCTTGGCGTGCATCGGGAACGTGACGTCGTAGTTCGTCGAGCAGAACGATCGAATCTCGTCCGGATTCCCCGGCTCCTGCTTGCCGAACTGGTTGCACGGAAAACCCAGGATCGTCAGGCCTCGTTCACCGTACTCACGGTGCAGCGACTCCAACCCCTCGTACTGAGGCGTGAAGCCGCACTGGCTGGCGGTGTTCACGACCAGCAACACCTGGCCCTCGTGCTCGGAGAGGGAGTAGGGCTCCCCATCCAGGCGCGTGACTTGGAAGTCGTAGATACCCACGAATCACTCGCCTTCAGGGGGCGGGGGCGGCTCGCCTTCGAGGCACACGAACACGACGGTCTCGAGTTCGCAGATTCCGTCGCGACACTGGAGGTTCCCTTGGCATGGCGGGGTGCCTTCGCAGGACTCGCCTTGTGCCGGCCGGCGAACGCAAACGTCCTCGACACACGAGGCGTACGGCATGCACTCGCCGAACACGCACGGCTGTCCATCACCGGGCGCATCCACGCAGGTGCTCGAGCCCATGTCGCAAACCTGGTTGGCCTCAACGCACGACCCGGTGGTGAGCGTCGGGTTGCACGGTTGGCCGGCGGTCGACAGGACGAAGCACTGCTCCATCGCGCACCGTTGACCGTCGAGGCAGGCCTCGTTGCGATCACAGGGCTCGCCGTTGTCGGCTCTGGGTTGGCAGGTTCCCATGGCTGGAGGCTCGCCGCTGCCATCGTCTGGCGGCGGGGCGCAGTAGGCCGTGTCCTCGCAGAAGGCGGTGAGCCGGTCGACGTCGATCGGGAACAGCGGGCAAGCCGATCCAAGGCTCAGCGTCTGGATTTCAGCGCACGTTCCTTCGCAACAGATCTGGCCACCGCACCCGGTCTGATCACAGATCGAGCGTTCGCCCGCGCACTCGGTGTCGGCGAAGCAGGGGTCCCCGGCGGCGATGCTGCCCTGGAGCACTTCGGCGCTGGCGGCCTCCAACTCTCGAGCGTTGGCGATCGTCGCTTCGCAACCAGCCTCCTCGAGCAACTCGATGTACGCGAGCGCAGCTTGTGGATCGTAGTCGACGCGCTCTGAGTCGATGCCGCCGATCGCTTGAATCGTGGCGCGGCTTCGCTCGACCGATCCCAGGCACGCGTCCCGGTCCGTCGAAAAACCGCAGCGGACGCGGTAGTCGCAGATGGCGTCGCGCTCCTGCTGCGCGTAGTCGATGGCCTCGACACCCGGATCGTCCTCTTCCCCACACCCGGCGAACGTGACCAGCAGCGCGAGACTCCCCCAAAGAACTCGATTCACAGCACAAGATCACACTCCCGCTGCGGGCAGCGCAAGGGGGGCGAGTCCTACCTGGACCGACGTGTGGTGGTCTCGGAAACCTGACGGCTTGAGCAGCGGGGTCAGGAATTGCTGACTTCGGGGCGACGCAGTGGCCCCAGATCCCGGGCCCGAGGGTTGGCCCGAGGGTTGGCCCGACAACCGGGCGATGCTGCGCCGCCTGGTCTGTGTCGGCTTGGGTGCGTTGTTGTTTCTCGCTGCAGCGGGTGCCGGCAACGCAGTGGCAGCGCCCACCGAGGCGGAGATGAACGGTTCGGCCCAGAATGCGGCGCTCGCGGTCGGGCACTACGAGGAGGGAAACTGGGAGCTCGCGGCGAAACATGGCCAGGAGTCCCTCGCGGTCATCGGCCCAGCCTTTGGCTGGGACGAGGCGCGACTCGTGAAGCCTGTGCTGGCGATCACGGTCGACTCGCTGATGAAACTAGGGCGAAACGCGGAAGCCGATGCTTTGCTCGCGAAGAATGCGGCCGCCGAGGGCGGATCGCGTCCGGCGAAACCGGACACGAAGCCCAGGCCTGCCGCCGAGCAAACGCCGCTCGATGTCGCGAATCGGCAGGCCGGCGAGGCGTTCGTCGCGTTTGTGCAGGGTCGGTACGTCGTCGAGCACGGGTAAGGCTCCGCCTCAGGCGAGCCCGACGAGCGTTCGGCTCTTCTCGTACAACGCGTCGGCCGTGGCGTCGTCGTTGGCGGCGGGGTTCGGGCTCTTCATGGGCCAGCCGCCTTTGTTGAAGCTCTTGTCGCGGTACACCCCAAGCTGGCTGTAGTACGCGCCGCTGTGCTCGGGAACGTCGTCTGCCAGCGCTGCATGCAGAGAACTCTGAGCACCCTGCCAAGGCTCGATCATCCCCATGATGCCGAACACGGGCCGCAGGATGTAGTTCTGCACCCAGACCGGCATGCTGTGGCGCGCCAGGTTGGTGCGGACCCAGCCCGGGTGCACGCTCACCGCGGTGACGCCGGAGCCTTCGAGGCGCTTCGCAAGGCTCTGGGCGTGTAGGAGGTTGGCGAGCTTGGACTGGGCGTAGGCTTCCCAGCCATCGTATTCGCGCTTCTCGAAGAACAGGTCGCCCAAATCGATTTTGCCCTCGCGGCCCATCGCTTTGTCGTGAAAGCAACTGGACACGATGACGACGCGCGCGGGGGCGCCAGCCTTGAGCGCGGGCAGCAGCAATTCGGTGAGCAAGAAGTGCCCCAGGTGGTTGACGCCGATCTGCATCTCGAACCCGTCGGCGGTCTTTTGCTGCGGCGTGTTCATCACGCCCGCGTTGTTGATGAGCCCCTGCAGCGCGTCGTGTTTGTCCTGCACGGTCTTCGCGAAGGCACGGACGGAGTCGAGTTTGCCCAGATCCAGCGCGTAGACCTCGAGCTTGGCGCTGCTGTGTTGCTCTCGGATCTCCGCGGCGCGAGCCTCCCCTTCCTCGGTTCGGCGGCAGCCCATGACAACGGTGGCGCCTTGCGAGGCGAGTTGGGTCGCGGTGACCAGCCCAATGCCGGAGTTGGCTCCGGTAACGACAAAGGTCTGACCGCTGAGGTCTTTGTCCAAAAGGGCGGCGGAGCACATGTGTGGCTTGGGCATGAGAGTCTTACCGGGCGGGAAAACGAGTGACGGTGACGGTGTCTGCTGGCGTGCCGGCGTCGAGATAGTCGGCCGCGGCCGCATCATCTTGGAGATGAAGGGCGAAGAACGCGGTGACATACGATGCTGTGATGCTTCGACCATCGTCGGCGCTGAGGTAGGTGAACTCGCTGCCGTCGGTCTGGCGGAGGCCTTCGCCGCACCCTGGCATGAAGTCCTCGACGATGCCGCACAGGTCCGAGGGGCTCCAGTGTCCCGCGTCGGCGAGCTCGACGAGCCACGACCCGCCCGGCATCCCCATAGCGTTGCTGCGCAGCAGGTTGTTACCGATGGTGAGGATGCTGTTGTCCTCTTCCATCAGCAGGTAGAGCATCGGCTCGGCGACCTGGGCGGTATCGACACCGGGCAACAGGGGGTTTTGGATGGGGGCCGCGATCGCGACGCCGGCACGGAAGCGGTCGTCGTTTTGCAGCACCAGTCCCGTGGTCGTCGCGCCAAAACTGTGGCCGAACACGCCGACGCGACTCGTATCCATGGCGGCCGCGAGCTCGCCCGTCTCGGACAACAGGTCGAAGGTGTTGATCACATCCTCGCTACGGGTCTGGAGAAACTCGCCATCGAGGGGGCCAGGGTTGCCCGCCACGGAGTCGAACAGAGATCCGCCTGTATGCGTGACGCCGATGACGATCGTGCCGTGGCTGGCGAGTCGCTCGGCGATGAAGCCGGAGGACAGGCCCAAGCACGAGTAGCAGTGCGAGACCATGATCACCGGAAAGGTGCCCTTGGCGACGCTGGCCTCGAGCGTGCCTTCGGCCGCGGGACGAACGCACTCCGGTGGGGCGTCGTCGATGAGTCCCTGCAGGACATCTCGCTGGGCCTCGGGTACGAGGTCGGTCACCGGGGTGCTGCCCGTCTCGGAGTCGCTGGGATACCAGATGGTGGCTTCGAGCTCGCGCTCGCCGGCCACGATGGTGGACGTCTGCAGGCCGACGCCGTAGGGACCACGGGCTTCGTAGGGCGGGGCTTGCGACGAGCCGGTCGAAGAACTGTCTGCGCCCGAGGTTTCCGAGCTGGAAGCGGGCGTCCCGGTCGATGTGCCGTCCGAAGAACCCGGAGCGTCGCCGGTCGCGGTGCTGGCCGAGCCCGCCGTCGTTCCTGAACTCGTGGCCTCGGGTTTGTCTCCACCTCCGCTGTCCCCGCATCCCAGGGCAAGAAGGAGGGGCAGGACAGCTGCCGGCAGCGCCGCGCTTGGGCGGGCCAAACGCGGTGGCGATGGCTTGGTGACCCTTGGTTCGGCAACTCCCCGCATCGGGGCGAACGTAGCACTGGGCCCCCTTGCGGATGGGGTCAGGAGGACGGCGGTGCGCGAGAAAACCCGCGTTCGACGCGCTCGCCGCCGGGGTACCGAAGCCCGCAGAAATCTCAGCAAGAACGTGCTCCACTGTAGACATGCGGAGGGGAGCCGCCAGATTTGCGATCGCACTCGGTGTCTTTGCGACACCGGTGCTCGTCCACGCGCACTCCGGAGGCGCGCAAGGAGGCTCGTGCAGTGGATGTCACGGCAGCGGCGACCACAACGCTTCGCTGTTCACGATGCCGGCCAACCTCCAGCCCGGGGACACCGTCACGGTCGACGTCGAGATCCAAGGCTCGGGGAACGTGGCTGGCGTCTTCATCGGCGTGGACGGTGGATCGATCTCCGCAATTTCCGGACAGGGCATGGCCTCGGTCGGCAGCGGTCTGACTCACACCTCGCCCCGCTCCATGACCGGGGGTGGGGGCGGCGGCGAGGCCACGTTCACGTTTGAGTGGGACATCCCCGGCGCTCCGGGGGCGACGCGGTTTGGCGTGTCGTCGGTGGTGGCCAACGGAAACGGGTCCTCCGGCGGGGACGAAGGCGACGAGCATTATCTCGACGTGGTGTACGGCTGCGAACCGCAGGAGTTCTTCCGCGACTTCGATGGCGACGGGCACGGGCGGGCGACGCAGCCGCGAGTGTTCTGTGCGGGTGCGCCACCCGAGGGCTATGCGGTTGCCGGCGACGACTGCGACGACAACCGGGATACGACCTATCCGGGCGCGGTCGAGTTTTGCAACCTTCGAGACGACGACTGCAACGATCAGATCGACGACGACGCGATCCCAGTCGAGCAGTACCCCGATGCCGACGGCGATGGGTTCTACAGCCCGGCCGAGCGAGAGACCGGGGAGACGTTCGTCGGCTGCGTGCCGACCGAAGGCTGGGCGGCAGACCCAGGAGACTGCGCCCCCGAAGACGAGACCCGCAACCCCGGGGCCGAAGAGTCCTGCAACCTGTTCGACGACAACTGTGACGGCCGGGTCGACGAACGGGTTCGGCCCACGTGTGGGGTTGGCTGGTGTCGGCGCGAGTCGAGCACCTGCGACGTCGCGGCCTGCACTCCGGGCGACCCCGTTGATGAGGTGTGCAACCTGCTCGACGATGACTGCGATGGAGCCGTCGACGAGAACGCGCCGTGTGACGATGGACTGTCGTGCATTGCGGGCGAATGCCGGGTGCCCGATGAAGCTCCGACCGGCGGCTCCACAGGCACGGGCGCGCTCGGCACGGGGGACGAAGGCGGTCCTGGCGGAACGTCGGCCGGCGGTACCGATACGGACGTCGGCCCCTCTGCATCGGGCGGTGGCGGTGGGTGTTCGGTCGGCGGGTCGCTGGGCTGGCTAAGCCTGGGCCTGCTTCCGTTGCTTCGACTTCGGCGCCGACGCTGGTAGCTCACGCGGCCAAGATCAGGCCCGACTGCAAGAGAGTTCGTCGCCGTTCTTCTCACTCGCGGGACCAGACCAAAACCCGCTCATCGAGTCGGTCTCCACGTCGTAGAACAACACGGCGCTGAGCATCCACACGCCTTGCTCGTCGCCCTCGATGATCGCGTAGATCCACAGCTCCGTGTCGCCACCGAGCGGATGAGAGGTCAGCTCCGCACATGGGCCCCACAACAGCGGGTCGCGCTCGCCGTTCCAGTTCGCGCAGACCTGTCCCTCAAGCTGCTGGGGGACAGGATAGCCCTCGATCGTCAACGCAAACGGCTCTTCGTCAATGGCGCAGATCCACGGTCCCAACACGTCGTCCATCTCAAACGGTTCACCGCTCGAGCTCGAACCCGCCGAACCCTCGGAGGAACTCCCGCTCGTCGCGGGCCCAGTGCTGTCGGACGAGTCTTGGGCAGACGTGTCGGTCTCCGTGCGTTCGCCGGTCGAAGAGGACATCTCGCCATCGACGTCCCCGGAGTTCACCGCAGGACCACAGCCAACCAAAGCGAACGACAGGAGCCAGCGGCGCATTCGAAAATCGTAGCGTACCCGCAGACGGAGGAACCGCCGTTCGCTCGCCCAGATCAGAACGTGGGGACGGTTGCCTCGGCGGCGGGGTGTGTGACGTGCCGCAGGCCGGGCACGGCGACCTGCTCGATTGTTGCGGCGAAGCGTTCCTCGACATGAACGCGCCCGACCTGATCGGGCGCGACGAGACCAAGCTCGTCGCCAGTGGATACTTCCTCGCTCTCGCGGAGCTCTACCTGCGAAACAACGAGGCTGGCCGCGAGTACTTCTCTCGAGGGTCTCAGGACTATCGACCCTCGGGGATCGGTCCGAGCACGGTCGTCACCAACGAATACGACCAGCATCAGGACACGCTCATGCTGGACGACTTCGAAACCTCTCCCGGCGGCGAGGCAGACGTCCTGGCTCGAAGCAGCGCGGGCACCGACGTTGCGTACGCGCTGCCCCATGGCACCGAAGTGTTGATGCGGGACAACGACGGGTCCTTCGATTGGAGTGGCGACCAGCCTTCCAACGGGATGACGCACGCACGTCATGACGGCGATGACCCGCATGCGCTGGTCTTCGACTTCAGCCCAGACGACGATGCATTCTTCGAGGTGGGGGTGCCGGCCGAACACCAAGACTTCGGTCAGGTCGATGCTGTGTCCTTTCGGGCCTGCCAGGGAACACGTCACCCCGAGACGGTGGCGCTCGGGGGGCCGCTGAGCTTCACCGTTTCGCTCGTCGATGAAAGCGGCTCGGTCGCCCGAATCCGCCTTGATGACGCGAACGCAGTGCCGCCTCCCTATGCGCGAACGGGGGAGGGATCTGGGGTTGGGTGGGGCAACGAGTTCGTCACGGTCCGCCTCCGGGCCACCGACCTGTCTCTTATACACATCTCCGAGCCCACGAGACCTC
>CAJXVA010000394.1 GCA_913061055.1 uncultured Pseudomonadota bacterium | reverse complement strand
ACGAGATGTAGAGAGGTCTCGTGGGCTCGGAGATGTGTATAAGAGACAGGTCTCAGTCACCGTGACCAACGGCGACCCCGACGACTACTCCATGACATTCGAGGGGACCCTGGACTGCGACGGAGAGTCGATCACGGTGGAGGGCTACCTTCGCCGTTCCTGAACCGATCGCGCCGTTTCTCAGGCGTCGGCGATCTGGCCGGGGTCGAAGTTCCCGGTCTCGGTGATGATCTTGGTGACAAGCGAAGCCGGCGTGACGTCGAACGCGGGGTTCCGTACGCCGACGCCCTGCGGAGTGAGTTGGGCTTTGCCGTGGAACATCACTTCGGAAGGGTTGCGCTCTTCGATGGGGATGTCCGCACCACTGGCGAGGCTCCGGTCGATCGTGGTCCACGGAGCGGCAACGTAGAACGGGATGCCGTGGTGCTTGCACAGCACCGCAACCGTGTACGTCCCGATTTTGTTGGCGACGTCGCCATTGCGAGCGATGCGGTCGGCTCCCACCACCGCCGCCTTGATCACCCCCGAAGCCATGAGCGCACCGGCCATGTTGTCGGCGATGACCTCCACCGGAACGCCGTCATGCTGGAGTTCCCACGCCGTGAGTCGGGCGCCTTGCAGCACGGGTCGGGTCTCATCGGCGAGCACGGTGTAGCGCTTGCCGAGTTCACGCCCACGGCGCAGCACGCCGAGCGCGGTGCCGTAACCCGCGGTCGCCAAGGCTCCGGCGTTGCAGTGGGTCAGCACGGCCCCCTCGTCGGGAAGCAACGGGGCACCGTGGCCCGCCATCGCCAGGCATGAAGCCAGATCCCCCTCGGCGTGTGCCTTGGCGGTCTCGAGAATCAACGCCCGGAGCGCGGACGCGTCGGCATCGCCCGGTGCAGCTGCCATCGCCTCGCGGATCTCCCGCAGCGCGACGAACAGGTTCACCGCCGTGGGTCGGGTGTTCGAGAGTCGGACGCAGGCCGCCTCAACCTGGGTCCGAAATCGAGCCGGGTCATCGTCGAAACCCTGCACGCACACGGCCAAACCGAGCGCCGCAACACACGCGATCGCGGGAGCCCCCCGCACCACGAGGTCCTCGATCGCGACGGCCACCTCCTCCACCTCACGTGGCTCCGTCCAGACCTCCGCCGCGGGCAGTTTTCGCTGGTCGAGGACACGTAGCGTGAGCCCCGCTTCGTCGAGAACGAACGGCCGAACGTAGGACTGCGCATCAAACACGCGCCCTACCTACCATGTGAGCTGGCTCTGCGACGTGTCCAGGCCCCCGTAGCCGCCCCGTGGCGCCGCAGGCTCGCTCCCGACGCAGGCCGCTTCAGCGCATCGTCGCCCGCGCTGATATACCCTCCGCTCCTTCCGCGCTTGGTATGTCAAAACGGCTCAAAATCCTCTCAGACTTCGACGGCGTCTGGACCAATCAAGGTCCCGAAGCTGAACTCCTGCTCGACTGGATGGTCGACAAGCTCGCCGAGTTCGCTGGAGTGCCCAAGGCACAGGCCCACGACGAGCTCGGAGTTCTTCGCGCAGCCATGAAGGAGGCCCCCGAGAAGCACGGGTGGGCGCCCGACGGACGCATCTCGGCATACCTCGACGAAGATCCCCTGATCGAGCCCAGCGCGCTGGCCCGCGTGCTCGAGCAAGGCGAAAGTGACACGGCCAAGCGCTACGCAAAGGCCGTCACCGATGCGGGGCACGAGACGCTCGCCGCCTTCAGCGAGTGGTGCTTCAAGACCGGAACCGCCACCATTGGCGAAGCCCACCCGCCGTGCCTCGTGCCGGAAGCAGCCGCGCTGCTGAAGGCGATCGAAGACGCCGGCGCCGAGGTGGTCATCGTCTCGAACTCGGGCGCCGACAAGATCATCAACTGGTTCCAGACCGCAGGGATCAACGCCGGCGAAGGCGAAGGCCACGACCTGCGTGTCCGCGGGTCGGCGAAGAAGTGGTTCCTCGGTGACACCGAGGACGCCATGAAGGTCGAGGGCCGACGGATCGCGCTGGATCGACCCGAGTACCGCGCGGCAATCCTGTCGGAGAGGCCAGACATCTTGATCGGCGATGTGTTCTCGCTCGACCTCGCCCTTCCGCACGCCCTTCGTGGTCGCAGCATCCTGCAGGCGCCCGACACCATCGTGCTTCGGCGACACGACCACACGCCGCAATGGGTGACCGAGACCCGAGCCGGCGGGGCGATCGACCACATCGTCGACAGCGTGAGCGAGCTGCCCGCCATCGTGGCTGGCCTGGCGAAGTAGGTTCGAGACGTCGTCATGCCGCAGTGGATCCAAGAGTTTGCTCCGATCCTGATTCTGCTCATCGTCATCGGGCTGACGGTGAGCCGGCTGCCTCGGATCGAGGTGGGGCACACGGCGGAGTTTCGCGCCCGCAGGATCCGCAACTGGCTCCCGGTCGGCATGCTCTATGCGTTCCTCTATATGGGGCGCTACAACTTGACGGTCGCCAAGGGTGCGTTTGGCGACTTGATGACCAACGCGGACTTCGCGACGATCTTCGGGGTCGGCACCGCGGTCTACGGGGCCTCCTTTGTCATCAACGGCCCACTGACCGACCGTATCGGTGGCAAGAAGGCCGTCCTCATCGGGGCGACGGGCTCGCTCTTGGCCAACGGCGCGATGGGCTGGGTCACTCTCAAGGGCGACACGCAGAACCTCGTCTCGACGTTCTCGGTGCTCTACGGCATCAACATGTACTTTCAGAGCTTCGGCGCCGTGTCGATCGTCAAGATCAACGCGCCGTGGTTCCACGTCCGTGAACGGGGCGTGTTCGGAGCCATCTTCGGCATCCTGATCTCGCTCGGTATCTACTTCGCGTTCGACGTCGGCGGCATGATCGTCGATGCGTTTCCCTTGGAGTGGGTCTTCTTCACGCCCGCGATGCTGCTCGCGGTCATCGGCGTGATCGTGCTCTTCGCGGTGAAGAACACCCCGGGGGAAGCTGGACTCGGCGACTTCGACACCGAAGACGCGTCATCCGGCGACGACGGACCACGACTCCCCGCCGTCGCAGTGTTCAAGATGATGCTCACCAACGGCGTGGTGATGACCATCGCCGCGATCGAGTTCTGCAGTGGGTTCCTCCGCCAGGCGATCATGCAGTGGTACCGGGCCTACGCGAAGGGCATCGGGCAGACCGACAGCTTCGTGTACGAGAACTGGGGCATGCTGCTGTGCTGTGCGGGCATCATCGGGGGCGTCTTCGCCGGCACGATCTCCGACCACATCTTCAACTCCAGACGCGGCCCGGTCGCCGCGACGCTGTACGGGTTCATGCTCGCCGGCGCCGCGGTGATGGTGTTCCTGGTCGGGTCGCCCCTGCTCCCGTGGACGATCGTCTTCATGTCGATGTGCATCATCGGTGTGCACGGCATGCTCAGCGGCACCGCCAGCATGGACTTCGGCGGCCGCAAGAACGTTGGCGTCGCCGTGGGCATCATCGACGGGTTCGTCTACGCCGGCACGGCGGTGATGTCGTTCACCTACGGCCAGATCCTCCCCGACGGAGAGGCGGCCGGCGACCCCGAAAACTGGCTCGCATGGCCGATCGCCATGGTTCCGGTGGCGCTGATCGGGCTGCTGCTGGCCCGCCGGGTGTGGAACGCGAAGCCCAAGGGCAAAGCGAAAGCCTGAGCGCGCCGCTGTGTTTGTTATCGTGAGGGATGCGCAGAGGCCTCGCTCTCGTCGTCGTCGGTTTGTTGGGCTGTAGTCCGACCGGCCCCAGCTCCGCGGACGAGCAACCCCCCGTCTCCCCGTCGCAACCCGAAGCGACTCCCGAGCTCGAGGCGATCCCGGAGCCCGACGTCGCGCCGGACCCTGCCCCAGACCCGCAGGCCGCGACCGTCGCCGTGCTCCTGACCGCCGCGACACTTGCCGACGACTGCGGCGGCGCTCCCAACACCAAGCCCGCGGCGCCAGCTCCGAAGCGCAAGAGCAAGCTCAAGGGTGACCTCCCGGCCAGAGCCAAGGGCAAACGAGCGAAACGTCGCTGCAAGCAGAGCTCGATTCAGCTCGCGATCACCGCACCGCAGGACGCTGCCCCCACGCAGATTGCAGTGAAGTCGGTCGAGCTCCTGCTCGCGTCCGGCGACTCCGTGGGGATGTTGCAGACGCGAGACCCGAGCGTGTGGTCGGACCCGGACGGCTACGCACCGTGGGATGAGAAGGTCGAGCCCGGGCAGGACCTGTCGGTGAGCTACGCGGTGAGTTCGCCCGAGTGGGACGGGGTCAAGAACCGCAGGAGCCAGACGTACACGGTCAAGGCCGTGGTCTCGATCGCGGGCTCGGATCAGACGCTGGAACAGAACGTCGTCGTGGATGTCCCGGCAAGCCTCCCCCCGAACGTCAAGACCTGACTCAGCCCGGATTCAAATCGTGCGGAGAAACTCGAGGAGCGACGCTGTGTCCTCGGGGGAGAGGTCGGTGCCCGCCGTGTGCCCCGGAATCGCGCCGGCCCCAAAACGTCCAGCGGCATACCCCGGCTGAAGCCGCGCGGGTGAGAGCAGCTCTGCGAGCGAGCCAACCGACCCGTCATGCAGGTAGGGCGCACCATCGGCGACCCGGACCAGGGCAGGTACACGATAGGTGCCGGTTCCACGACCTCGGCCCGTGGCGAGCGCGGGGTCCGTACCGATCTTGGACGCGGCAATGACCCGTCCGCCGTAGCCCTCGTTCGCGTGGCACGAACCGCAGTGGTCGTCGAAGACCGTTTCGCCGGGGAGACTGCGGGCGACGGAGCGCTCTGCGGGTTCGAGCGAGTAGACGTACATCGCCAGCGCCCATGCCAGCGCTCGCGGAGGCCGGACCATGGAGTGGTTCGAGTCGGTCAGCTGCGTCTCCTGCCGGATCGCCAGGGCGAGCGGGCTCTCGTGACGGATCGTTCCGGCTTGGGTCAGCCATCGCTGATGGCGAAGGCTCCAAAGGTCGGGAATCGTCACCGGGTCTTCGTCGTCGTCCTCCGTCACGTCGGCGCGCCCCGGCCCCCACGTCGCCATGCGCTTGGCGAGGCCCGGATCGACCCACGCACCGGTGTCGGCGAAGTACTCCAGCCGCAACCGGCCGTAGTCGAAGCTGCGCCGCGCTGAACCTTCGACGACGAGGCCGTCCTCTACGGAGGTGTGGCAGATGGCGCAGGTGATGCCCACCCGGACCTCGCGATCGACATCAACGAACACGACCAGGCCCGGGATGTTGCCGTCGGCGTCACGCTCGACGCCCACCGCGTCGACGATCGCAGGCTTGGTCAAGCCCCACTCCATGTAGACCTCCGCCCGCATCGGGTAGCCGAAGAAGACCTTGCGGCCCAGCGCGACCCAGCCTTCCATCGTCGTCGGTTCGATGCCGTCCCACAGCCGATCCGAAGGGGCAGCGGGCATCTCATCATGTTCGAGTTGCGCGGCGAGGTCGGCCGTCACCGGGAGCGTTCGCGGGTTCCATTGCGGCAAGCGGTCCCACCGACGATCGCCGAGTCCATAGGACGCGAGGCGTTGGCGGGAGTAGAGATTGTCCGGGTTGACCAGGGAGCGCTCCAACGCCGCTCGGCGGTACGCGGTGTCCGCCAGGAAGCGTTCACCTTCACGGAGGATCCACGCGTCGGACCAAGGCTCGGGCTCGGACACGTCCGCAATACGAGGGCTCGGCACCGCCTCCTGTGGCGAAGCCGGTACGCCGCACCCCAACGCACAGGCGAGCATCGCAAACCGACGAACACGAACCATCCTCAGTCCATTGGGTGGGACCGGCGCGCGGTTGTCAAACGGTACGAGGCAGGAGACCCGAGATCAGCAGTCCGAGCCGCCTGCGACCAGGCCCTTGACCAGCTCTTCCACCGTCGCGTTGAGCACCGCCTCCGAGAAGTTGCCGTACAGCATCGCGCGACCCCCATCGAACACGAACGTCGGTGAGCCGCGCAGACCGAGTTTTTCTCGGCGAGCGTGGTCTTCCCAGAGCGCGGAGAGTCCGGTGCCGTCATCGAGACGACGTTCGAGTTCCACGCGCGAGACGTCGGTCTCTTCTGCGAGTTCGAGCTGAACCGAGCGGCGAGCCACGTTCTGGTTCTCCACAAAGAACCGCTCACGCATCCGCCATTGGTACCGCTCGGCCTGCGCACGCGAGGCCGTCCCGTCCTCCGCCATCCGATGGACCAAAGCCAGCGCCGCCCCAGCCGACCATGACGATGCGGGGCAGTCGTGAAGCCAGCACGAACCGTCCACATTCTCGTGCTGGTGCTGCCGTGCCACCCGCTGCGTCGCTTCCGCCCGTCCCGCCGGACCCGCCTCCGACCACGACCCCGTCGCAAAACGTTGCGGGATGGATCCGAACACCGGGACAACCCGGTATCGCGGCGCGAGGTGCTGACCGTGCCGCTCGAGGACCGCTTCCAGTTTCGGCTGGGCGACATAAGCCCAGATGCACAGCGGGTCGCTCCAGTACTCGAACTCGATCTGATCCACGCAACAATTCCTACGCCGCACGGCCCGGCGCGTCCACGCTCAACCCGCTGGGCGCAGCCTTTGCCGGTCGAGCGCGACGTTCGCTGGGTGGGTGCCGAGTCGGAGCGCGCCCTCTTCAAGCCGCTGCATTCCGCGTAGCCCCCGCGGATGCCAGAGAGGGCGAGACGGGTTCTCGTCGCGATGACAGTGGCGGCCGGCCGACCGCAGCCCGCGACGGTGATGCCCCGGTCTGTATCGTGACGCGTCGAGGCACGAACGGGGGGTTACGCTTGCTCCCGCGGGATGGCCGGGTGCGTCGCCGAGCGTTGACGCCTCGGCACAAAACACCCCGCCAGCCACCGCCGGCGAGACAATTCGTCAATCGTCCGGGTTGTCTTTGAACCACAGCCTCCTGGGTGCTTTCGTTGGGCTCGATGCGAAGGCTAGCTGTGCTGATGGGGGTCGGATTCGCCGGATGCGGATCTCCGGTCCAGGACGAAGACATTGAGCGTGTGGCGGTTTGCGGGACGCAAGAACCCCTGCGACTGCTCGAGGCTGAGACTCCGACCACGCCTCTGGGCGCCATTTGGGGATCGACCGTGGTCGCCGAGCGACGGATCGCCGTCTGGTATGATGATAGCCCGGGCGACGACGCGACTCCGCCCTTCGGGGCCTACGTGCTCGATGCTTGCGGCGGCAACGTGGTGCAGCTTTCGGACCGGGAGTTCCCGCTGGTCGTGGGCGACACCACGTTCGTCTGCGACCCCACCGACGGCTCGATTCGTCCCTTCAACCTCGATACCGCACAGGCGGGTGAGACCCTGGCGACCGGCTACGACTGCGCACCCCGACGACGACAGGGAGACGCTCTGCTGCTCCGCAACTGGGACGAGAACGCGTACGGCCTGCTTCGCCCAAGCGGGGTCGAATTGCTCGACTACGAACTCGACCCCATCGAGGCAGAGGCCAACACATTTCCGCACGCAGCGTATCTGGGCCGTTGGGGGGCCTCCGGCTCGATCCGCGAAAACGAGCAGCACCGCGTCATCGCCTGGCTCGGATTCAAGCTCATCGACGTCGAGACCGCGGAGGTCTTTGAACTCCCCGAAGATGTGGTGGCTGGGTTCGGGGCCCACGACGGCCAGGACATACTCCTGGTGCTCGCGGCCGACGAAGCCGGCGAGTCAACCTCCCTGATCATCGACCAGCTCGGGGACGAACCGCGCACAGGCCCAACGTTCACCGGTCCGGTAGATTTCTTCTTCTCTCATGAGTTCGAGGGAGGCGTGGTCACGAACACCGATGTCTTTCTCGCCGAGGAACGGGAGTCGCTCTCACTTCCGGGCCCCGTCCCCGCGAACGGCGACCTGATCCGCCTCGACGAGACCCGGTTCGCCTCCGTCGTGCGGGATGATCTTGGTGGGTTGGAACTCGCCGTGTGGGACAGCGACTCCGACGGGGGCTGGCGCTCCATCGAACTTCCCCCCGGCCGTCTGTGCGGTGGAACCGGCTTCAATGAAGAGGCGGATGCCTTCGAGGGATCATTCTCCACCGCCGCCGACTGCTTGAACACAGAGTACTGGCTGCTTCCGTTCGACGGCTCCGAAGGCACGTTCGTGGCGGACAACGACAGCAGCCAACGCCTCGCGCACTTCGGCCTCGGCAGCGGGTCCCTGCTTCGCACGCCGTTCGGCCGGGGCGAGAGCGACCTCGAGGTCATCGACATCGAAACGGGGATCCCCTCCACCCTGGCGCGCGACGTCGACGGGCTCGCATCACCACCAACGCCCGCGCTCCCGCGGAAGTCGGCTGGGGAAGACGACGCGATCGAGTACTACATCCGCAGCGGAGAGCGGGCCGGCCTGTGGATCACCGGCGTCCCGGTGGGTATCTAGGGAGTGGCGCACGCGTACGGGTTGGGCAGCTCGCACCGCTTCGCGAACCACTCTCCCGAGTTCACCAGCACCGCGCAGTCGTCTTCGGCGAGCATCGAGGGCTCGCCTTTGGCCCAGGCCTCGAATTCGAGCGCAGCGTCATCCTCCCAGCGCCAATCGCCCTCGATTTCAGTGTCGCTGAGTCCAAGCCACAACTGAACCGTCGCCGGGACCCGCTCGCGCAACGCCTGGTTGTCCACGTCACTCCGCACGCTGGCGAGTTCGAGCCCGCAATCGGAACACGCATCGCGGGCATCGAACCATGTCGTCGCCGTCGCGCAGACGAAGAACGTCCGGTCGTCCGAGAGGTACGATTGGCAACCGGGGCACGTCGGTGGCGGAGCCTCTCCGGTCACCGAGTTCGTCTGGGAGTTCCCGCTGCTGCTCTCGGAGCTGCTCTCGGAGCTGCTGCTCACGAAAGGCTCTGTTCCGCCGGCCTCCGCCTCCGGTACACACGCATCCGCGAGGGTTCCGGCGTTGGGGGAGTAGCGCCACTGCGACGGACATGCATCACTCGGGTAGGCGCACACGCCCTCGGGTTCGCAGCGCCCCGCGGTTCCGTCTCGGGTACAGGCGTCGTCCGACCCACATTCGAAGCCATCGATCTGGAAGCACGCGGTCGCGGCCGTCGTGAGCACGGTGAGCAACGCAAGCACCCACGAGGTGCTGGCCTTCGAGGGGACCATTCGGGTCGGCATGGTATGACAGGACTGGTGACCGTTGCCATGCGCCGACGCGGGAACCGGGCGATGGCGTTCGCCGTCGCGTGGGTCCTCGCAACACTGAGCCCCTGCGCTGCTGCGGTGCCCAGATCCGACGAGCAGCTCTTCACCGAGATCAACGACGCCGTAGCCCGGGACGACTTCAATGAGGCCGCGCGATTGCTCGAAGACGCCTACGCTCGAGATCCTCAGCCGACCTACCTCTACTCGCTTGGCGAAGCGTGGCTAGCCGCCAACAACTGCCCGGCAGCCGTCGACGCGTTCGACCGCTACCTGGCGACGAGCCCACCGGAGATCGACGCTCAGGCGGCACGAGCACGCAAAGCCAAGTGCCCCCAAAGAGTCCCCGAA
This sequence comes from uncultured Pseudomonadota bacterium, assembly GCA_913061055.1. Taxonomy (GTDB): domain Bacteria; phylum Myxococcota_A; class Polyangia; order Nannocystales; family Nannocystaceae; genus CAJXVA01. The sequence goes on along the minus strand of CAJXVA010000394.1, from coordinate 32 downwards.
CCGGAGCCGGAACCCTGTCTCTTATACACATC
>CAJXVA010000393.1 GCA_913061055.1 uncultured Pseudomonadota bacterium | reverse complement strand
TCTACACTAGATCGCTCGTCGGCAGCGTCAGATGTGTATAAGAGACAGTCGCAAGGCCGAGTACCGGATCGCGCTGGGGGATGCCCTGTACAAAAGCTTCGACTACGAAGGCGCTCACGCGGCGTACTCGAGGGCCGACTCCTTGGGCTCTAGCCTCGCCGCCGGACGACTGAAAAAGGTCGCGGCCAAGCGCAAGTAACGGCCGCCGGGGCAGGGCGGCCTAGAAACGACCGCGGACGAGCAGGCCGCCGGGGGTCGGGGATACTGCGACGGTGCCCGGCCGGTCTCGACGCAGTTCGAGTCCAAGCACGACGGCGCCACCGACGAGCGCGGCGGCGCCGACCGAGAGCCCGATGACTCCGCCGGTCCGGGTGTCATGGAGAAAGTGGCAGTCGCCGTCGGTGTCGACTTCGCTCCCGCTGCAGTCTGAGGTGATGGGCCGTCCGTGCAACACCAGCAGTGTGACGCCGGCCGCCGCCGCAGCGAAGCCTCCGCCGAGAAGCGAGGCCCCGGCGATCACCCGTCCGCGCCGACGCTGCGGGCCAGGAGGTGGTGGGGCGGTGTCGGGTGCCGGAACCGGCGAGGAGGTCGCGGAGAGTCGGAGACGAACGCTCTCGGTGGTGCCGCGTTCGAGGTCGAGCCCATGGGAGAAGGGGTCGTATCCAGGAGCAGACAGTTCGACCGTGTGTGGACCTGGGGAGACCTCGACCCGCAGGGGCGTTGTGCCGACCTCGTCGCCGTCGAGCATGACCGTCGCGCCCGGTGGAATACTGTCCACCAGCACCTCGGTCGTGACCGCCGCGTGGGACTGCAGCTTCCTCAGGGCGGTCGCGGAGAGGTCCGCGGTCGCATCGAGCAGCTCGTCGCGCCCGCACAGCTCGCATGTCCGCTCAAGCTCTACGACGGTACTCCCATCGGTGAGGTCGACGATGGCGATCTTGAGGCGTTGGTCGGCCTCCAAGGCGTCGAGTGAGAGCGAAGCGATGTAGCGGCTTCCGCTCGCCTGCGCCTGCGCCTGCCAGCATGGGGTAGCCGTGCAAGCAGAGAGATCGACCGGGGGAACGGACTCGAAGTCGGTGCGGGCGAACTCCTCGTCGATGCGGCGTGTCAGCGCCTGCCGGTCGGTGACGGAAACCTCGCCCGTCACCGCAATGGGAGCGCGGTAGACCGTAGCCTGCGCCGCGCCGTCGACCGGGCTCGACAACAGGCTGGTCACGAGTGCGCTGACGATCACATTCACACGCAGTCCCCCATCTCGCAGTCGAGACTGCCGCAGTTGTAGTTGCACTCGCCGCAGTGCTTCTTGTCGGTCTCGGTGTCGACGCACTTCGAGCCGCATAGCGTCAGGCCTTCGTCGCAGGCCTCGCACTCCCCATCGATGCACTCACTGCCGCCGCCACAGTCGTTGTCGCACTCGCCGCAGTGCTTCTTGTCGGTTTCGGTGTCGACGCACTGCAACCCGCAGGCGACCTCTCCAACGGGGCACTCGCACTCTCCAGCGATGCATTGCTGCTGACCGGGACACGCTTGGTTGCAGTCGCCACAGTGATCCTTGCTCGTCTGCGGATCGACGCACGACCCGCCGCAGCCGAGTAGAGGGGCGTCGCAGCTGTCGACACATGTGCCGTCCCCACACAGCTGCGAGGCGGCACAGCTGTTGCCGCACTCTCCACAGTTGGCGACGTCCAGGTCCCGGTTGGTGCAGACGGTGTCGCAGAGTTCGAGGTTCGCGGCACAGCCCGGCTCGCAGTTTCCCGCCGCACAGAGTTCGGCCGAGCCACATGCCGTCGGGCAGTCGCCGCAGTGGTCGGGGTCCGACTGCTGATCGACGCAGCCACCTCCGCACACGTCTGGGAGTTCGGCCGGGCACTCGGACACGCAGGCACCATCGGCGCAGAGGTCCCCAGCCGCGCACGGGTTGTCACACTCGCCGCAGTGCTCCGGGTCCTTCCCGACGTCGACACAGACCCCGTCGCAGACCGCGTCGTCGGGTTTGCAATCGAGCACGCACTCCGCATCCACGCAGACCGACGTCATGGGGCACTGCTGGAAGCACCCGCCACAGTGCTGCAGGTTGAGCGTCGTCAGGACGCACTCATCGTCGCAACGGGTCTGTTCTCCTCCGCAGGGCGCACCGGCCGACCCGCCGGAGCTTTCAGGGATGCTCGCCGTGGTACCGCTGTCGGATTCCGACGTCGCCAGGGTCCCTGCTGTCGACGTCTCCGACGCCGCGCCATCAAACGCAGGGTTGACCATCCGACAGCCGACAAGCACCAGCGCGAGAAGCGCGGTTCGGATGGCGCCGATGTGCGGTGCGGTCACCACGAGACTTCCTTAAGATACGTCAGTCTCGCCGCCAGCGATGCTGAGCAGGAGACTCGATGTGGCTTCGGGCCGAGGTCAGGGGAGGGCACGAAATGTGCTCCCTTCGGGTCGATCTCGGTCGTTGCGGCGTATGCGCCGTTGGAGGTGTCACGACCTTGAGGGACCATCCCCGGGATGGCCCATCCGAGGACATCCACCCGGCTGTCGCCCAGCCCCACCTATCCTCCGTTCAATGCCTTTGCGCTGGGCGCGCCGAGAGCGGGGGGGGGCCCCTATAGAAGTTGGGCGCGGCGGTTGCAACCCGGAACGCCTCTTGCTATAGCCGGCGTCCTTCTCCCGCCCAAGGTTTACCCATGGCTGCCGGACATCGCATCACAGTTTCCCTCGAGTGCACCGAGTGCAAGCGTCGCAACTATTCCACCCGGAAGAACCGACGTAATTCGCCTGAGAAAATCAACCTCAAGAAGTACTGCGCTTCCTGTAAGGGCCACAAGCCCCACAAGGAAACCAAGTAGTTCGCATCCGGCTCTCGTCACCGACGAAGGGCCACTGAGGACAGCCTCTGTAGGCATCCCCACTCGGGACTCCCCGAGAAACTCGCCAGGCGAAACCAAGGGCCAGACAACGACCACATGGACAGGACTGCACCTGTCCCAGTTTTTATCCGACGTTCTAGGGGATTAGCGCAGTTGGTAGCGCAACGGACTCCAAATCCGTGGGCCGGGGGTTCGAGTCCCTCATCCCCTGCAGCGAGCCTCGGCGGTCAGAAATGGCCGCCGAGGCCCCATTCTACGGGCCCGGGTCAGAACCCACCCACGTTTGTCTGCCCCGCCTGCTGGAGCCTCTCATGTCCGATTCGTCCGATAGCCGTCGTAAGAAGCGCCGTACTCCCATCAAGCGAGATTTCGATCCCGCTCGCTGGGCGCATGTGATCTTCTTTGTCCTAGGTGCCGCCGGTGCCTGGGTCCTCGTCAATGCCACGGACAACATCTGGGCGATTCTGTTCGACTACTATCCCCAGGTCGGGCGGCCCAGTGAGCTCGGCGCGAGCACCATCGGCATGGGCATCGCCATCATCGGCACCCTCTACGCCTGGCGCCGAAAAGACTACTTCAAGTTCTGCACCGAAGTCGTCACCGAGATTTCGCAGGTCACCTGGCCCACCAAGGCCGAGATCCGAGCCAACACCGGCATCGTGATCATGGTGACCCTCATTTGCTCAGTCATTCTCTTCGCGATGGACCAGCTGTGGTCCTCCGCCACCAACCTGCTCTACGGGATCTGATCCCGCCGAAGCGCACCGCAAGGACCCAAGGACTTCGATGGATTGGTATGTCGTTCAGACGTTCTCCGGCTACGAGAACACAGTCAAACGCAACCTCGAAGAGCGCATCAAAGGGCAGCCTTTTGAGAGCGACTTCGAAGAGATCCTGGTGCCTTCCGAGCAGGTGACCGAGCGTCGCGGCAAGAAGAACATCAAGACCAACAAGAAGTTCTTCCCCGGCTACATCTTCGTCAACATCGAGCTGACCGAAGCTGCGTGGCACGTCATCGTGAACACGCCCAAGGTCACCGGCTTCCTGGGCGGCAAGACGCCCAAGCCCGTCCCCGCGCCGCAGATGGCCAAGACTCTGCGTGCGACCACCGGCGAGGCTGCTCCCGGTGAGGAAGAGGTCGAAGAGGCCGTTCCCGATATCTCCTTTGCCGTGGGCGACAACGTCCGCGTCAAATCCGGACCCTTTGCGAACTTCACCGGTGAGGTGGAGGGCGTCGACTTCGACAAGCGCAAAGTCAAAATGTCCGTCTCAATCTTCGGCCGACCGACTCCGGTTCAGGTCGATTTCTCGGAGGTGGAGGCTGTCGCCCGAGCCTAGGCATCTGCTCACGCAGGTCTAGTTCTCGAGGTTGCCGTCTTGCCGCTCGCACGAGGACCAACCAATGAAAAAACTCGAAGCCATCATCAAGTTGCAGTGCAAGGGCGGCGAAGCCTCCCCCGCACCTCCGATCGGACCGGCCCTCGGTTCGAAAGGTGTGAACATCATGGAATTCTGCAAGCAGTTCAACGCTCGCACGCAGAAGGATAAAGGGACGATCATCCCGGTGGAGATTTCGGTCTTCTCCGACCGGTCGTTCTCGTTCATCACCAAGACGCCGCCCGCAGCGGTCATGTTGCTCAAGGCCGCTGGCCTCAAGAGCGGCTCCGGTGAGCCCAACAAGAAGAAGGTCGGCAAGGTCACGATGGCTCAGGTCCGCGAGATCGCCGCATACAAGCTCAAGGACATGAACGCGTTCGATGTCGACGGTGCCGCAATGAGCATCGCCGGAACCGCCCGCTCCATGGGCCTCGAAGTGGAAGGCTGAAGGGTCACTCGTCATGGGTAAAAAGTTCGAAGCTGCATCCAAGAAGGTCGACGCTGACAAGCGGTTCACGATCGTCGAGGCCTGTTCCACCGTCACCGAGGTTGCGTTCGCCAAGTTCGACGAAACCGTCGACTGCGCCGCGCGCCTGGGCGTCAACCCCAAGCACGCCGACCAGATGCTCCGCGCATCGGTCTCGCTGCCCCACGGCACCGGCAAGACCGTTCGGGTCATCGTCTTCGCCAAGGGCGAGCGGGCTGTAGAGGCCAAGGAAGCCGGAGCCGACGAAGTGGGCGCCGAGGACCTGGTCGAGAAGATTCAGGGCGGATGGATGGATTTTGACTCCGCCATCGCAACCCCGGACATGATGGGTCTCGTCGGTCGCCTCGGCCGCGTGCTCGGCCCCCGTGGCCTCATGCCGAACCCCAAGGTTGGCACGGTCACCATGAACGTCGCCAACGCGGTCACCGAGCTCAAGGCCGGCCGTATCGAGTTCCGCACCGACAAGACGGGCATCATTCACGCCCCCATCGGCAAGGTGTCGTTCGGCCCCGAGAAGCTCCAGGCCAACCTCACCGCATTGCTCGACACGCTTCAGCGCCTCAAGCCCAGCACTGCCAAGGGCAAGTACTGGAAGAGCGTGACCATCTCCTCCTCGATGGGTCCGGGCGTCCGCCTCGACACCAGCGACGTCTTGTCCGCAGTGGACAAGTAGACCGACCAACACGACTTCACACGGAGAACGCGAAAGAGAATCAGCTGCACTTCAACCGCTTGTAGACCGCAGGTGGGGAGCCGACTGCCCCCTCTAATCGTCCGGACGCGCCGGACCGCCTGCAGAGAGTGGATGCACCGAGAACGCACCTCCGGCTGGAGGTCACGGGGCTCCACAGATACCAACCCGTGACCTTCGTCCCGAAAACCTCCCAGGACACTCCTGGAAGGCCCAGGGCCGAACGGCACAAAGAACCAAGGACCCAAATGCTCACCAAACAGCAAAAATCCGAAGAGCTTCGCGGGCAGATTGAAGACTGCACCGCACTCGTCCTGGTTGGGTACGAAAAACTCACGGTGGCCGCGGCCAACGAGCTGCGCGGAAAGTTCCGCGAAGCTGGCTGCACCTACCGCGTGTTCAAGAACTCCACCATCCGGTTCGCCGTCGAGGGCACCAAGCATGAGCCGCTCACCGGCCTCCTCAAAGGCGTCAGCGCGCTGGCGTACAACGAAGAGGACCCTGGAGCACCCGCTCGTGTCGCGCGGGACTTCGCCAAGGACAATGAAAACTTCGCCGTCAAAGGCGGGGTGTCCGACGGAGACCTTCTCGACATCAGTGGCGTCAACGTTCTCGCCGACCTTCCCGGTCCGCAAGAGCTCAAGGCTATGTTGCTTCGGCTGTTCAACACGCCGGCAACGAACATGGTTCGGGTGCTCAACGCAGCCGCAACCGACCTGCTCAACGTTCTCAACGCACGCAAAGACGACATCGCCTCCTAGGCTCTGTCTGCGCTGCTTCTACCCGTTTTTCAACACTGCTCGTTCATACGAGACACTTTCAAATACAGGAACAACATCATGTCCGATGTCACCAAAGACCAAGTCGTCGAATACCTCAGCAACCTCCCCGTCATGGAGATTGCCGCACTCGTCAAGGACCTCGAGGAGAAGTGGGGCGTTTCCGCCGCTGCTCCCGTCGCGATGGTCGCTGGTGGTGGAGGCGACGCCGCCGCTGCCGAAGAGAAGACCGAGTTCGACGTCGTGATGACGAGCTTCGGCGAGAAGAAGATCAACGTGATCAAGGCCGTCCGCGCCATCGTCCCGGGCCTCGGCCTCAAGGACGCCAAAGCACTCGTCGAGGGAATCCCCGCGACCATCAAAGAGGCCGTCTCCAAGGACGAAGCCGAAGAAGCAGCGAAGGCTCTCAAAGAAGCCGGCGCTGACGTCGAGGTCAAGTAAGACCTCGCGCCCCCGGGTCATCGCCGCTGTGGACGGTGACTCGGTTCCTTTTTGTCGCTCGCCAAGCTCGTTTTTTCTCAAAAACGGGCGCGGCGGGCGGCGCCGCAGACGGGCTCCGGCCCCGGGGGATCAAACCCCATGCTCGGACGACTATCGCCGCTCTCAACCTCGCCGTCCTCCGGCACCCCAAAACCTCGGCCACATGAGCTCCCACGCCGCCAGCGGCACCGGGACAGACGATGGGCCACCCACGGGGATGATTTGGACAACACGGCAGAAAATTAAGGAAGCCCGACGATGCCGCAGGTCATTCAGAACAACTTCAGAGTCCGCAAACACTTCGGAAAGCTGAAGAAGATCATCGAGGTTCCAAACCTCATCGACATTCAGAAACGGTCGTACGACAAGTTTCTGCAGCGCGAAGTCCCCGTGGACGAGCGCGAAGACATTGGCCTGCAGGCGGTCTTCAAGAGCGTCTTCCCGATCAAGGATTTCGGAGAGACCAGCTCGCTGGAGTTTGTCAGCTACGCGCTCGATCGCCCCAAGTACGACGAGGACGAGTGTCGCGCCCGCGGCATGACGTTCGCGGCTCCGATCAAGGTCGTTGTTCGCCTGGTCGTGTGGGACGTCGATGACGAGACCGGCACCCAGTCCATCCGCGACGTCAAAGAGCAGGAGGTCTACTTCGGTGAGATCCCGCTGATGACGCAGCACGGTACGTTCATCATCAACGGTACCGAGCGCGTCGTCGTCTCCCAGCTGCACCGTAGCCCGGGCGTGTTCTTCGACCACGACCGCGGCAAGACGCACAGCTCGGGCAAGAAGCTGTTCAGCGCGCGCGTGATCCCGTATCGCGGCAGCTGGCTCGACTTCGAGTTCGACCACAAAGACTTCATCTACGTCCGCATCGACCGCCGCCGGAAGCTCTACGCGACCGTGCTGCTGCGGGCGCTTGGGTACACGACCTCCGAGCTTCTCGACTACTTCTACTCCAAGGAGACCGTCGAGCTCGAGGCCGTCGAGGGCGAAGTCGCCGCGTTCCGCGTCGTCGACTACGACCTCATTGGCGGGCAGCGTGCCCCCCACGACATCAAGGATCCCAGCTCGGGCAACACCCTCGTCAAGAAGGGTCGCAAGATCTCGCGCGCGCACATCAAGAAGATGCGCAACGCCGAGATTCGTCGGCTTCCCCTCGACCTCGAGGAGTTGGTCGGCAAGGTCGCGGGCGAAGACGTCATCGACGAGAACACCGGAGAGGTCCTCCTCAACTGCAACGAGGACATCACCGAGGAGCACATCATCCGGCTTCACGAAGCCGAGGTGAAGACGTTCCGGACTCTGTTCATCGATGACTTCAACGTCGGACCGTTCCTGCGCAACACCCTGCTGCAGGACAAGCTCACCAGCACCGACGAGGCCATCCTCGAGATCTACCGGCGCCTGCGCCCGGGCGATCCTCCGACGATCGACACGGCGAAGAATCTCTTCGAGTCGCTGTTCTTCCGTCCCGACCGCTACGACCTGTCCACCGTTGGTCGTCTGAAGCTGAACCACAAGTTCAACATCGACGAGGACCTCTCCACGCAGGTCCTGACCACGCGCGACATCCTCGACACGGTCAAGTACCTGGTCGAGCTCCGCAACGGTCGCGGCCAGACCGACGACATCGACCACCTCGGCAACCGCCGCGTCCGCGCGGTCGGTGAGCTGATGGAGAACCAGTACCGCATCGGTCTGGTTCGCATGGAGCGCGCCATCAAGGAGCGCATGAGCATGTCCCAGGAGATGGACGCGCTCATGCCCGCGGACTTGATCAACGCCAAGCCGGTCTCGGCGGTGGTCAAAGAGTACTTCGCGAGCAGCCAGCTCTCGCAGTTCATGGACCAGACCAACCCCCTGTCCGAGGTCACGCACAAGCGTCGTCTCTCGGCACTGGGACCCGGTGGTCTCACCCGTGAGCGGGCAGGCTTCGAGGTCCGCGACGTCCACTCGACGCACTACGGCCGTATCTGCCCGATTGAGACGCCGGAGGGTCCGAACATTGGACTCATCGCGTCGCTGTCCACCTACGCTCGCATCAACGAGTTCGGCTTCATCGAGACGCCGTACCGCTCGGTTGATGGCGGCACGGTCGGCGGCGAGGTCGCCTACTACTCCGCTCTGGAGGAGATGGGCCACTACATCGCGCAGGCCAACGCCACGGTCAACGACAAGGGCAACCTCTCCGAGGAGCAGATCCAGTGCCGTCAGAACGAAGAGTTCGTGTCGGTCGGTCCTCAGGAAGTGACCTTGATGGACGTCTCGCCGAACCAGCTGGTCTCGGTCGCAGCGTCCCTCATCCCGTTCCTCGAGCACGATGACGCCAACCGGGCGCTCATGGGTTCGAACATGCAGCGGCAGGCCGTTCCGTGCCTTCGTCCCGATGCGCCGCTGGTCGGCACCGGGATGGAAGCCCACGTCGCCCGTGACTCCGGCACCACCGTGGTGGCCGGACGTGACGGCATCGTCGACCAAGTCGACGGTGGTCGCATCGTGGTCAAGCCGGTCGCCGGGCGCGAAGAGACGCGCTCGATTCTCGGAGCCAAGCCCGACATCTACAACCTGGTCAAGTTCCAGCGCTCCAACCAGAGCACGGCGCTCAACCAGAAGCCGATCGTCCGTGTGGGCGACCGGGTCAAGAAGGGTGACGTCATCGCCGACGGTTCCTCCACCGAGCGTGGAGAGCTGGCGCTGGGGCAGAACGTGCTCGTCGCGTTCATGCCGTGGCAGGGCTACAACTTCGAGGACTCCATCCTCGTCAGTGAGCGACTCGTCCGCGAGGACGTCTACACCTCGATGCACATCGAGGAGTGGGAGCTGTCTCTTATACACATCTGACGCTGCC
>CAJXVA010000392.1 GCA_913061055.1 uncultured Pseudomonadota bacterium | reverse complement strand
TATAAGAGACAGCTCGAGGAGCATCCCGCGCCTAGCGAGCGAGCCAGTCGCCGCTGAGAACGAGCTCGAGCGTGCTGACGTCGCGAGCAAACTCGTAGACCCAGGCTCGCACCGGCGTCCCGTCAGCATCGAGGCTCGTCTCGCGGCGCACGAACTCGTGGGGCTGAGGATCTTCGGCACTGCAGCCTTCGTAGAAATCCAGGACCGGCCAGGCTTCGTCGGCGACCGATGTCCAGAGTTCCCCCACGACCAGGCCCGCGTTCGGATCGAGGACCAGACCGGGATAACCATCGACGACGTACAGCCGCCCATGAACGCGAGCCCGACCTGCTGGTGTGCCGTGCTCGCGAAGCACCTCGTGCATCTCGTGCTTCGCGCCTTCGCGCAGCGATCCGTAGACGAAGAGCGCCCCACTCATGGACGAGACCACGAGCCGATCAGAGACGCTCGGACGCGATGCCGACCTGCTCGATGCCGGCCTCGTGCGCGGCCGCCATCACGGTGATGATGGCGCCGTACTTGGCCTTCTCGTCACCCTTGACGACGACCTTGTCGTCTTCTTGGGCCTTCTCATTGTTCCTGAACGCCTCGACCATCTGCTCGTAGCCCGGAGGAACCGGGGTCTTGCCGAGCTTGACCGAGCCGTCGGGAGCGACCGACACCAGCAGCGACGCGTTGGGGTCGGAGGGGTTCTGCACGACGGCGTCCTGCGGAACGTTGAGCGGGATCTGCTCGTTCGCGGGCGTCGGCTGCGAGACCATGAAGATGATCAGCAAACTGAGCAACACGTCCACCATCGGGGTGACGTTGATCTCGGCGGAGAGTCCATCGCTCATGAGCCCGGGCAGCATACCCAAGCTCAGGCGGGCTCGCCATGGGCTGGTATAGAGTCCAGCTGTGGGCCACGAACGAGGCGTAGGGGACCTCAGCGCCGAACTGGAGGCGAAACTCCTGGAGCGACTGGTCGGCGAGTGGGACGCGATCAACGCGGGTTTCTTTCGCGAGGTGTTGCGGCGGCCGGTCTTTCGGCTCAGCGACACCCGCACCCAGCTGGGCCAATGGAACCCGAGCGTGCGGGGTCTGGAGCTCTCCCGACCACTGGTTCTCGAGCACCCGTGGGCCGTGGTGGTCGAGGTCCTCAAGCATGAGGTCGCCCACCAGTTTGTCGACGAGGTGATGCGAGCCGACGAGCCCCCGCATGGACCGACGTTTCAGCGGGTGTGTGAGCAGCTGGGAATCGCAGGGCATGCACGGGCCGAGCTGCCGCCTCCACCGGTCGTCGCCGACGATCCCGAGAACCGAGTCGTTCAACGGATTCGCAAGCTGATGGCGCTGGCGGAGAGCCCCAATCAACACGAAGCGGAGGCGGCTGCGATCGCGGCCCGCAAGCTCATGCTGCGCTTCAACATCGAGGTCGAGAAGGACTCTCCCGACGATTCGGCGACCCGCTACGGGTTCCGGCACCTCGGGCGGCCCTCCGGGCGCATCCTGGAGCACGACCGTCGTCTGGCGCTGATCCTCACGACCTACTTCTTCGTCGATGGGCTTTGGGTGCCGGTGTATCGCCCCCGCGAGGGCAAGCGTGGCAGCGTGCTCGAGATCTGCGGCCTCGGCCCCAACCTCGCGATGGCCGAGCATGTGCACACGTTCTTGTCGGCGACCGCGCTGAGGCTGTGGGATGCCTACCGGAAGACGACGGAGCAGACCTCCAACCGCGACCGACAGGCGTTTCTCGCCGGGGTGATGGTGGGGTTCGAAGCCAAGCTCGCCACCCAGAGCGAGCAGTTTCAAGAGCAGGGGCTGGTGTGGGTTCCGGGCGCGGAGCGGGCCGCATTCTTCAAGCGTCGCTACCCACGAACCCAGACCGTTCGTCGCGGCGGGGCGACGCGCAATGACGCGTACGCACAGGGGCAAGAAGCCGGCTCGAACATCGTGCTCTCCAAGCCGGTGGAATCCAGCGGGACGTCCTCACGCCCCAAGGCGTTGCGCCCCGGCTAGCTGCTAGCGGCTGCGGGCGATCGAGTAGCCCATCAGCACCAAGAAGACCGCGACCGGGATGACGTAGGGCACGACCACGAGGCCGCCAAGCTCGAACGTCTCCCAGCCAAGGAGAATCTCGCCGCCCGCAATCCCTCCGGCCACCATCAGGGCACCGATGCCCTCGGGCCAATCGGTCTCGACCCGGAGGCCGAAGAGGAACACCAGCAGGCCCACGACGATGGAGATCGCCGGGAAGGCATACGGGGGCAGGCCGAGGAAGGCGTCCATGCCCTCTCGTGCGGTCTCTGGGCTGTTGAGCGCAAAGTTGCCGACGACGGTACCGATCACCAAGACCACCGCGAGGATGAGGTACGTCCACATCTTCGCGCGTCCAGATCCCATGTATTCCTTTTCCATGGCCCGGGACGAGCCTACACCCCTGGGTCGGCGGTGCGTTGCTCTTCTCTTGTATGATCGCAGCGGATGCCGGGCTGGCTCATCGATGTGGTCCTGGGTGCCGTCGCCGGGAGGCTCGGGAGTTTCCCGGGATGGAAGTTGATGTACCGCGCGCAGTGGGAGATCGCGCGCAGGGAGGGGTCGACCCAAACGATGCCGCGGCACTTGCCAGGCTTCGCCGCGGTCGCCTGGCCTTCAACGCTCGTTGGGGCTGGGATCGCGGCCTGGACCGGGGTTCCGTGGTGGAGCCTGCTATCGGGATTGATCGTCGGCGGGGCCTTGGCAGGCCTTGCGTGGGCGGGACACCTGGTCTCGCCGCGACGTGTCGAAGACGAGTTTGATCCCGATCAGTAGCCGATGCGGAGCTGGTAGCGGACGGGATCGACCCAGTCGATCTCAAACGCTTCGGGTTCGAGGTCGCAGACATCGAGACCCCCGCGCCAGATGCCGCAGGTGAACGGAAGCGGATCCCAAACGTCGTCGAAGGAGACGTGCACCAAGCCCGGCTGCGCTCGCACGATCTCGAGCGTGCCGTGTCCGTTGCAGATCGAGTACGCACGCGGAGCGAGTCGGGCCATGGCTGGGTAGTCGCGTCCGGCGACCGAGAAGATCGCCTTGCCGATCATGGTGGTCGCGAAGTGCGGGTAGAGGTCGCGGCCGAGCTCGAACAAGGCGGAGGCAAGCGGGACGTCCGGCGACAGCTCCTCGCAGGCCTGAAACAACGCGGCGTTGTAGGCTCGACGCTCGACCTTGGCGAATGGGATCTTGGGGAAGTCTGGCGCTGACTTCCCAGCGCGGCCGTACGCACGTGTGATCAGGTCGTAGAACATCGCCCGCGTGTAGTCGTCGTTCGGACACTCGGCGACGTAGGACCGCGCCTCAAACTCGGCCTGGGCGTCGAACGGCTCAAATCCCACGGACCGGAACGATACCAGCCGGGCGGCCGCTTGTTCGACTTGGCCACTGCACGAGAAAAACTCGGGAGCGGAAACTGGGGACGCGCAACAGCCAGGATGCGAGGACGAACCCGTTCGGCCCTTGCCCGGAGATCCTAAAATGACCACGTATTCCGACACCTTGGCCTCCCTTCGTCGCTCTCGCCGACTGGCGGAACTCACCACCGTCGCGGGCATTGTGCTGCTCGGAACCCAAGTTGCAGCGGCACAGACGCGGGCGTCCGGTCCGCTCGCATCCGATGAGGAGCCATCGAAGATCGTCGGCGGTGCCGCCCATACCGGCGACCCGTCGATTCCTTTGTTGGTGGTCTACGGCAACGACGGCGAGCAATCGATCTGCACCGGATCGCTCGTCGCATCTCGGTGGATCCTGACCGCGGCACATTGTCTGGACCCCGCATCGCTTGGGTTCGAACCGGCCGCCATCGAGGCGTACTTCGGGACCGAGTACAGCGAGACCGATTCCGGGTACGCGCTGCACACCTTCGCGGACAGCTTCACCTACCACGAGGCCTGGAACGCAGCCGATCTGACGGCCGGCTACGACATCGCAGTGGTCCATCTCGAGCAGGACGTTCCGCTCCCCATCGTTCCGCTCATCTCGCGGTCTCTCACGCCGCAAGACCTGGGCGCGGAGGTCCGGTTGATCGGATGGGGGATCACGCTCGGAGATCGGGAGGACTCCGGCCTCAAGCGTCTCGCGTTTTCCACCTTGCTGGACTTTGGCGAAATCCTCATCCAGATCGGTGACGCGTCGGCGAACGTCTGCAGTGGGGACTCCGGCGGCCCGGCCCTGGCGACGATCGACGGTCGCGAGGTCCAGATCGGCGTCACGTCCTTTGGAGACACGCAATGCGTCGAGATTGGGATCGATACGCGGGTCGATGTGTTCCTCGATTGGATCGAGGCCACGACGGGCGGCGAGGTCGCACCTCGAACCACGCCGACCCCTCCGGGAACCCCCGCGGTCCCGGCTGGCTCGTTGTGCCAGTCCGACAACGACTGTGGCTTGGGCGTGTGCATCGCCGACGGCGCGCGAGGAGTGTGTGCGGACCGCTGTCAGTCGGCTCTCGACTGCGTTGCCGGGATGGACTGCTTTGGAACCGACGTTCCGCAGACGAACGTGTGCTGGCCCGTGGATGATCCGGGCACCACGACACCGGCGCCGGGGGACGCGGACCCGAACCTGCCGGGTACGGGGGATGAGGACCGCGATGACGATGACGATGACGATGACGACGGTGGTGCCAGCCTCGACGGGGAAGCTCGCGGTTGCTCGGTGGGTTCGGGATCGCCGGGGACCGTCTTCGCCCTGGTGGGGCTGGCGGCGTTCTGGTTCCGTCGTCGTCGTTAGCGAGGAGTCGCGGAGGCTCCGGTATGGGCTGAGGTCGTGCGCTCGCCGTGCCGATGACCCCCTTCGTTGATCATCTTCGGCGGATGCAAGGGGCGGAGTCCATTGAGAACCGTGTGGATTCGCTGGCCTGCAGAGTTCACGCATCGGGCACCGCGGACAGCCTCGACTCGCATCCCACTGCGCAGCTGCTAAAGTCAGAGTGGCTGCGGGGTGCAGTCAAGCGAAAGGAAGCAACATGAAGTCAGTTTCGAAGCTCAGCCTCGTCGTGTTGCTTGCGTGTGGGTGCAACCGAACCACAGTCCAACCGTCCGAGACGCCGCAGCTCGCGTCGGACGAAGGGCTGCTCGCGATCGTGATGGACACCCATCGCCCGGTGCTCGCGGTTCACTACGTGTCGCCCGACGACGACAAGCAGTTCAATCTCGACTCGGTGGAGACCGGCACCTCCATTCAAGTGCACCGCGTGCCGGCTGGCGCCTACTGCGTTCGCAGGATCACGTGGCAGGCGGCGGGATTCAACGCGGACCGTCACGACCGCGGGGCGATCCTCTGCGTGGATGTGAAGCCGGGGGTCCTCAACTACCCGGGACACATGCAGTTCGGTGCCGGGGAAATGACCTGGGGGAAGTCGGGCTTCCGCGCCCGCTACGACCAGCGTACAGACGCCTACGAAGACCTGGTTCGGGCCGAGTATCCCGAGCTGGTGCCGTGGCTCGAGGGATGACGCCCGAGGGTTCCTGAGTGGTCGCTCGAGGCGTTAGTCTCGCGACCGCACGCCATGCCGCAGTCGAACACCACCAACCGCCGGTTCGTCCTCGCTCAGCGCCCCAAGGGCGAGCCCAACGACGACACGCTTCGCCTCGAGACCACCGACATCCCGACCGCGGGCGAAGGTCAGATGCTGGTTCGCAACGAGTACCTTTCGCTCGACCCGTACATGCGCGGAAGGATGAGCGCAGCGAAGTCGTATGCCGCGCCGGTGAAGGTCGGCGAGGTGATGATCGGCGGCACGGTCTCGCAGGTCGTGAACTCCAACCTCGAGCGCTTTGAAGAAGGCGAGTGGGTGGTCACGCTCGGCGGGTGGCAGGACTACGCGCTCTCCGACGGCCGCGGGGTGGTCAGCCTCGGCAAGAACCCCGAGCACCCGACCTGGGCGCTCGGCGTGATGGGCATGCCGGGGCTCACTGCGTACGCCGGGTTGACGCAGATCGGTCAACCGAAGGCGGGAGAGACGCTTGTGGTGGCGGCAGCGAGCGGTCCCGTCGGCGCGACGGTCGGGCAGATCGGAAAGATCTTGGGCTGCCGAGTCGTGGGCATCGCGGGCGGGCCGAAGAAGTGCGCGCACGTGGTCGAAACGCTCGGCTTTGATGCGTGCATCGACTACAAGGCTGAAGGGTTCCCGGCGGCGCTGTCCAAGGCCGTCCCGGACGGCATCGACATCTACTTCGAGAACGTCGGTGGTGCGGTCTTCGATGCGGTGATGCCCCTGCTCAATACGTCGGCGCGCATTCCGGTGTGCGGGATCGTCTCGCAGTACAACGCGACGGCCTTGCCTGCGGGCCCCGACCGGATGAACCTCCTCATGGGGCTGCTGCTCCGTCTGCGGGCCACGATGCGGGGGTTCATCGTGTTCGATGACTTCGGGCACCTGTATCCCGAGTTCGCGAAGGCGATGGGTGGCTGGGTGAAGGAGGGCAAGGTCCGTTACCGCGAAGAGGTGATCGAGGGGCTCGAGCAAGCGCCGGCTGCATTCGTTGGGTTGCTGCGCGGCGAGGCGTTCGGCAAGCGGGTGATTCACGTCGCGGGGTAACGCCGCCGCGGCGTGGGCGTCACGAGCCCTGCAACGGCGCCAGCTGGGCGATGACGGCGGGCTCGTTCGAAGTCTGAGCGCGGGTCGGGCCCTCGGCGGGCGCACATCGGCCCGCGGCGTCCAGCTTCTCGTCCATGATGTGGCTGAGGCTGACCACGTCGGTCTCACGAGACACGAAGGCGGCGAGGACCGTGCGCAGTGAGCCCGGGTCGATGCGGTCGTGCATGACGTACACACCGCCGCGCCGGGCGACCTTGCGCACGGTCTTCTGCAGGTGCGCGGTGTCTTGACGCTCGGCCTTGGTCAGCTGCGGGTTCGAGTCCCCGGAGCCACCGTTCCACATCACCAAGGCGAGTCCTTGTTGGTCCAGCGCACGGGCGAAGGCGTCGCGTTGCGTGGCGTTGTGGTGTCCGAGGTATGGGTTGCCTCCGGGCGGGCGGGCCCACTCGATGCGGTAGGGACGGTTGTCCTCGGAGAAGCCGTGCTCGGCGAGCACCGCGGCATGTCGAACCCGTAGGGCGGGCATGGCAGCAAGCTGCGTTTCGGCGTTGCTCCGACGGGCCAACGGTCCGAAGACCTCCTTCGACATCTCGGAGAAGTCCTTTTTCGAGGTGGCCATCATCGCCAGATCGACGCGGATCTGGGTGAGCTCGAACTCCGAAGCCATGTAGGCTTCGGACTGCTGGGGGTCGTCAAAACGCCGAGCCATGCGGGTGTCGTGACGCCATCCGTGGTTGCCCAGGACGTGGCCCTCGGCAACGATGCGCTGCACGAGGTGGTAGGTCGATGGACGGATCGCGGCGCCGGTGAGGAAGAACGTCGCGCTGAAGTCTCGGGCTTCGAGCAGGTCGAGGGCCACGGGGGTGCGGGAGCGGTGCGGTCCATCGTCGAAGGTCAGGGCCACCGTGTTCGACGCGATGTCGTCGTGGGCGGGATAGATCCCCCGAGCCCAGCTGTCGTCGCTGGTGCGGCCTGTCCACGTCGCGTTGGCGGGCTCGGGGGTGCAGACCTGCTGCGGGGTGCTCGCAACCGCGTTGGGGGCGATGGCGGTGGACAGAAGACAGGCGGACAGGGCAGCACAAACCAGGGACGTCAATCGGGTACGCATCACGGATTCCTCCGCGACGGCCCGGTTTCCCTGGTTCTACGGCCACCCGAAGCACTCGGAATGGCGGTCTCGAACCGGAAGACTCAGCGGGACTTGGCCGTCGCACTGGGACGTCCGGGACGCACCCGAAAACGGCTCATCACCGACTAGCTTTTCTTGTACTCGTCGCTCAAACGTTCCAAAACGGGGTCTGGGGCGCCTTCTGGTGGCTGAGCGTCTCCGACCTGCGTCCGCAGCGTGTCCACGCCGTCGCGGAGGTAGCGCTTGGCCTGCGCGAGGCTCTTCTCCATCGCCTCGGCCACCTCGGCCAGCTTCAGACCCTCGCCGTAGCGAAGCTCGAGCGCCATCTGCTGGTCGAGCGGCAGCTCGCGAAGCGCATCGAGCACGGTCGTCCGCCGGGCAAGCTTGGAGCCGATGGTGGTGGAGAGCTGGCGGACCGACACCTTCTGGCTGTCGAACGGCTCACCGCGACGCAGCGCGAAGTGTTGCAGCAGCTTGTTGCGACCGATGCCGAACAGGAAACGGCGCGGATGATCCATCGTCGAGGGGTCCTTCTCGAGGAACACCGTGACCGTGTCCTGCACCAGATCGTGGACCTCGGAGGTCGGAACCTTGCCCGTGAAGAACCGACTCAGGGCGGGGTAGGCCTGCGCGATCGTGGTCGCGATGTCGGGGGAGGGGGGATCGGAGCTCATGGCGAGGAGCGGCGGTAGGCGCGAAGACTGGACTTGTTGTCGGCCGCGTCGACGCCGAGCGCGGGCGCGTCTTCGGCGACACCCACCAACACAAACGTGCCGGGGAACCACGCCGAGGTCAACGCCGGGACGAGGACCCACGTGCCGGCGGGTGTGACCTCTCCGGTGAACGCGACACTGGAGCCGTCCGGACCCGTGGCCTCGCCGCGTAGTTGGCAGCCTTCGGCTTCGATGGAGAACTCGAGGTGGTTCGAGGTCCCGCTTCCGTTGGTGTGCCAGATGCCCCAGGTGCCGACCAGTCGCCGCCCGTTGCGGGTGCACTGCGGGATGAGGCGCTTCTTGGATCCGGTGTCGAGGCTGGATTGCAGCGGGGAGCCGCCTTTGTTGACTGCGCGCCGGGCCGAGCGGGCGCGCATCGGGGCCTTGAAATCGAAGCTCGCCGGACCGCATGGATCCCCGGTGGTGTCCTCGTAGTCTTCGCACGCGTTGCGGCGGCAAGCGACCTGGCTACGACGGCCGGCACACATCAGTTGGCACCGCGCGGCGCAGGCGAGTCCATCCACCCGCACCGCGCGGGTGGACGGGGGGAGGCCTCGGCGTCCTTCCCACACGGCGCTGCGCAACAGGTAGCCGCTGTTGGTCCACTTCTCCGCGACCGCGCGGAGCGAAGGCTTGCCGGCGTCTTCGGAGAGGGTGAGCACCACATGATAGGCCTCGGGCTTGCCGTAGGTGGTGGTGTCGCCTTCGAATGCGAGGTCGAGCTCGACGCGCCACGTGCCGTCGGGATCGGGGATCGCCTCGGCCTTCGTTTCGAGCAATAGAGGCTCCTTCGCGGAGTCGTCTGCCCCTCGCTCGGGGTATTTGGTGACCTTCAGGTCGAGCGCGCAGCCGTCGGTTGTCGAGAACTCGATCGCGAACTCCGACCGCCACCCGAGCTGGTAGGCGTACTCGGTCCACATCGTACGGGTGCCGATGTTCCAAGCACCGGCGTAGGCGGAGAGGTCTGCGCACGATCGCTCGGCGATGTCGACCGCCGGTCTTTCGACGTCGCCGCGCGTCGGTTCGGCATCCGGTGCGAGCGTCGGCAACGCAGTCTCGGGCGCCTCGGCGGGGACAGGCGGGAGGTCGAGTTTCGCCGGTGCGGCAACCTGCATGGGCGCGGCGGCGGGTACGGGGGGTGCCGCGG
>CAJXVA010000391.1 GCA_913061055.1 uncultured Pseudomonadota bacterium | reverse complement strand
CCGCAGTACGGCGCGTAGCCGCGCGAGGAGTTCACGAGAGCTGAACGGTTTGGCGATGTAGTCGTCCGCACCCATCTCCAAGCCAACAACGCGGTCGGCTTCATCCCCGCGGGCGGTCAGCATCATGACCGGGATCTGGGTTCGTGCCCGGATCCGTCGCAGCGTTTCCAAGCCGTCGATGCCTGGCATCATCACATCGAGGAGTACGGCGTCGTACGTCTCGCGGTCGAGCGCGTCGAGACCCGCCGCACCCGAGCGCGCGTGCTCGAGTGCGACGTCGTTGGGGGCGAGGAATCCGCGCAGCAACTCGAAGAGCCGCGCGTCATCGTCGACCAGCAGGACCCGGACTGCCACAGGTCCACTCTACCGCCAGCTGCGGCGGTGTCCGAAGTGTTGGCTCAGCTGAGCCAGACGCTCACGTTGGCCCGGTTCGAGGACATCGTGGATGCGGGCGAGTGCGCCGACGAGCTGCTCTCGGACCTCTCGAATCCGGTCATCCTGGCGGGCGAAGCTCTCGCCCATGATCTCCTCGTCGAATGACTCCCCACGCATCGCGTTCGTGATGTCATCGCGCGAGAGCCGGAACTCGCCGCGGAGCTCCTGTGTCTTGTCCGCGAACTGTTCCACCTCGTTGCGGATCACGCGGTACTGCTCGGGTGTGGCTTCGAGTCTCGAGGCGATCCAGCCCACCATGCGTTCGGCGCCTCGGGCTCGCATTCGCCAGCGGGGCCCGGCCGGACCGTGGTTCCAATCTGGACCCTCGCTCGAGGGCATGTGGCCCCAGCGTCCGCGATGCCCAGGACCACAGCGGGGGCCGTAGCTGCCGTAGTGATGGCGGTGAGAGAACCGATAGGCTCCGTAGACGAGGGCTGCACCAATGAAGATTCCGATCATGTGTCTGGCTCCTGATGAACAGCTTGGGTCGCGCTTGTTTCGCGAATTCGCGGGTCTTCATGAAGAAGTGTGAAGACCCAGGCCGTGTTTCGCGCCCACAGCTCAGGAGGCCTCTGCTATGAAGGAAGGCATGCGAATGAGTGGTTTGTGGGTGCTGGGCGCGTTTCTAGCTGCGTGCGGCGGTGACGCTGAGGCGGGATCGGCGGGCGGGAGCACCGGCGATGAAGACGCGTCGAGCTCGACCACCGATACGCCGAGCACCTCGACCATCACCGCGACGGGGCCGAGCACGACCAGCACAACCGACCCTGTCACCGGTCCGACCGACCCCTCGGAGACCGCGACCTCCACCGGTGCGGCCGAGAGCACCACCACCGGCGACACCGCCGAGACCGGAGACACCACCGGTGGCTGCACCCCGGGCGAGCTCGACTGCGCGTGTGACGAAGGGACCTGCGTCGACGACCTCGAGTGCAACGCCTCGGACGTGTGTGCCGCCCCGGGTTCCTGCGAGGACGACGAGTGGGGGGACATCACCTCCGAGGACAGTGCCCACTTCCTCGGCATGATCGACGATGACGACGACAACGGCGGCAACGTGATGGGCGTGCTGACGGGTCCAGACGACGTCGACTGGTTCCGCTACGACGGCGAGGACTCCTTCCTCGATTCCGTCGATCCCTTCCGCACGATCGCGGCCTCTGCTGGCGTTCGCTTCTGCAAGTTCGCCGAGTGTGTCGACGGCCTGGAGAACACGGAATTCACCTGTGGCGAAGGGGCTTCCGCCACGACATCGCCCGATGGTCGGCCCGGTTGTTGTGCCGAGTCCGTCATCCATGTGCCGGACGCCAACTGCAGCGGCACGATGAGTGATGACATGGCGATTTGGATTCGCGTGGACCAAGCCGACGCCGTGTGTGTCCAGTACGCGTTCGACTACCACTACTAGCGTTGCGGTCGGGTATCCTTCCTCCGACGTGGCGGCCGAGCGCGAGAGCGTGTTGCTTTGGCTTCCGGGGACCTTCGTGCTCGAAGTGCTTGCCTGGGAGGTTGGCTCGCGCATGGGGTTGGGATTCGCTGACCCGACGTGGGAGGAGTTCGGCCGGAGCATCAACATCGAGCTCGTGACGTGGGGCCTTGGTGGCGCGGTGGTGGTGTTGTTCGCCGTGTTCATGGCGCTGTTCAAGGGGGGGTCCAAGGCCGAGCTCTCAGCCATTCAATTGGTCGGCATCCTGGCGTTGGTCGCCTACTGGATCGGGGCGTCGGTGGTCGCGAGCGGGGCCGTCGTGGCGCTTGCGACCGTGGCGTCGGCGGTCTTGAGCCACCGCTCCCCGGCGGAGCCACCCGGGTGACAACCGATTGGAATTCCGCTCTCGCAAGAGCACCGGGTGGGACAACGGCGCCTCTCGAGGGGATAACGAACGCATGAACGCTGCATCGCTCGACGCCGTCCTGAGCCGGTTCCACACGACCGCACCGACCTACGACGGGGGCATGAGCAACCACGGGCCGATGGTGGTGGAGGCTCTGGAGACCGCTGGTCTCGCGGATTACGCCTCGGCGTTCGCGCAGGAGGCCCTGTCAACGCTCGAGCCGCTGCAGGAGGCCCCGGAGGGCGATCTGGTCCTGGGAGACACGAACGAGGCGGGGTGGATCGAGCACTACCGGGCCCGCATCAAAGCGGCATCGATCGAGGCGGTGGTGCGCGAGGCCCTTCCTCCGCTGCTACCCGGCGCGATGGCGGGCGCGACCCATGGTCTCATCCGCCTCTCGCACGCGGTGCGAGGTTGGGGCCGTGCCCCGTCGGAAGTGCGAGCCGAGGAGGTCGCCCACGCGCTCGGGTACTGGGCATCGGCCTTCCAACCCCTGCCAGGCGAAGTCGGTACGGCACCGGCCGTTGACCTGCACACGGCCATGGCGACGCTTCCCGGCTTGACCGAGGGCGAGCGTTCGAGGGCGGGGATGATCTTCGATCGCGTGCGGGCGCTCGATGGTGTGCAACGCTTCGCCGATGCAGTCGCGACGGTCGACCTGCGCGAGCAATCCTCCTCGGACTTCATCTCGGAGATGGTCGCAATCGCCGCGAGGCTGATGCTGACCACCCCAGGCGCCGGATTTGCGTACCTGCACGCCATTACGGCTACGTCTGCGGTTCGTTCGTTGCTGCCGTTCGTCGATGCCTCGTCCGAGCTGGCCGTGCGACATGCGGTCTTCCATTGCGTCGCCGCGCTACATGCCGCGCACGGTGGGTCCAAAGCATGGCTGGAGTGGGAGCCTCCACAGGCGCTCCCCGAAGCCCAAACGCTGCCACTCGAAGCGGGTCGCTCGCAGGGGGACCATGCGATCAAACTCGCGGTCACCGTCGTGGGGGAGATGTCGCGCCGACCGGACCCGGCGCTGCTGTGTGCGGCGGTGGCGGAGATCAACCGGTCGCGAGGGTAGCGAGCGCGCGCTGCATGTCGCGCTCGTGTTGCACCTGGGGATCCTGGATCGCCAGACCCATGGTGATGGTGCGATGCAGCAGTGCCTGGACTTCGAGGAGTCGGTGAAACATCGCCGCGCGTTGGTCTTCGAGGGACCGCAGTCGGTCGAGCCCCTCCAGGATGGGCTGGCGTACCGCTGGCGGGTCCTTGCGCGCCTCGGAGGCGGCCAGCGCTCGTACCATCGCGCCCTCATCGAGCGTGGAGAGCTCGGCCGAGATC
Source organism: uncultured Pseudomonadota bacterium (assembly GCA_913061055.1). Lineage (GTDB taxonomy): Bacteria > Myxococcota_A > Polyangia > Nannocystales > Nannocystaceae > CAJXVA01. The sequence continues at coordinate 5,950 of CAJXVA010000391.1, read as the reverse complement.
GACGCGAGCCGGTCGGCCGAGCGTTCGACGGCGCTGACGAGGGAATCGACCGGAGCGGTCACGAGGTCGAGTTCGTTCGCGTTGGTTCCATGCAGGGCAGAACGATGGTCGACCAAGCGTTGGACCATCAGCGCGAGGTCGGCGATGACGGCCCGGACATCCGAGGGTGGGTCGGCCTGTAGCAGCGTCGAGAGTCGCGCCACGAACGGGTCGGACGCGGGGAGTGCCACCGGTGCCTCGCGCAGCCGGAACGTGCCCGGAGATCGTTTCTCAATCGCGCGATCGCTGAAGCGGACCAGCATGGCCCCGGCCGCGGCGATGAAGACCACCAGCGTTGGCGCCCAGATCGGCGCCGAGACAAACTGCACGAGCGTCGCGAAAATGCCGGTCAGGACGACGCTCAGACCCAGGAATTGCAGTCCGCTGGCTCGAGACGCGGTCGGGGAGATGAGCGCGACCTTGAGGCCCTGGTCCCGCATCTCGTCTCGGAGCGCCACGGCCGTGTCGTGGTCCAGGTCGGAGTAGAGCCGGGCCGGCAGTCGGATGCGGCCGATCTTCTCATCGTCGTCGTAGAGGTGAACGTTCCCGATGATGAACTCCGGGGCCCGCATCGGGTGCCGAGACAGTGCGGTGAGAAAACGCTGCAACCATTCGAGCTGCGCGGCGTCCTCGCTCAGGGCGCGAAGCTCCAAACCCCAACCTCGCTCCCCGATGGGCACATGAGCGAAGCGCACCGCCACCCTGCCGCAGGAGAGACACAAACGTTGCCCGACCCGAAGCGAGGCGTCGCAATGCTGGCAGGTCGCGGTGCCGTCTGCGAGCGCAAGGGCCGACCCACCGCGGAGAACCCACGTGACCTCCGTGGCGCTGGGCGGGCGGAATTCGGGTTGCTCGTGCAGCAGCCTGGGCAGCAGCTCTGCCAGCGCTTGGGGAACGTCCGCTCGAAGCGTGCGCAGCTCGGGCAGTGGCGTGCGTTCTCGAAGCAACGACGGCCCATCGTTGAACGGCAGCGATCCGGTGAGGGCGTGCCACATCAGCGCGCCGATGCTGTACAGGTCGCTGCGCTGATCGACCGTGGTCTTGAAGAGCTGCTCGGGAGCCGCGTAGGGGCTGCCCTGGAGCAGCAGGCTCGACGCTGTGTGGCTCGACAGGACGTCGACCCGAGCGAGGCCAATGTCGCACAAGACGATGGCGCCTCCGCGGGTCCGAAGCACCTGCTCCGGCCTCAGGTCGCGCAGCACCGCGCCGGCTTGGTGGATGCTGTGCACCGCGTCGGTGAGGCCTGAGAAGACGGCGGTGAACTCCTCCAGGCCGATCGGTGCCCTTGCCAGGATCGCGGTGAGGCTCTCCGCGTCGGGGGCCGGACGCATGCGCCACGGCGATGGTCCGGCAGGATCGCGGGGGTCGGGCTGGGGCCCAAGGGCGAGCGTCTCCACAACCGCATGGGCCTCGAGCTGGGTCATTCGCTCCTGGTCGCGGACGTATCGGCGCCGGATGGAGTCGTCGCGGGCGAGGTCCGGCGCGAGCTGGGCGACCAGAGCGTTGCGTCCATCTTCCAGCCGAACCAGCCAGCGCTGTTCGGTGCCGACATCGGCCGGTCCTTGCAGAACCTCGTGCGGCGTTTCCAGGAAGTCCAACGTCACAGGGACTGCACCTCCTCGAGGGACTCCACGGTCGCGCGCAGTGCCGCGAGTGCCTCGGCCTCCGAGGCTTCGCCCTGTCGGTAGGACGCCGAGGCCCGGCGGGCTGCGAGAGCATCGAGCGTGGCGGTGAGGTCGAGCAAGCGCCCAGACCACAGGTCACGCTCGTGCATGCTGTTTCGATGCTCGGGATGCGCAGGATCAAAGTCGGCGCGCGACATTTCTGCGTCGAGTTCGTCCATACGCCGGGCGGCCACGGCGGCGAGGTTGATCGCGTGGGCCATCTCGTCCCCGACCTCGGCCTGTTGGGCCTCCGTCAGTGTACGCGTGAGGTCGACGGTGCGATGGACCACGGCTCGCAGCGCTTCGCGGTGCCGCGCCTCCTTGAGCTCGGGGACGGCGGAGTACAGCGCATCGAGGCGTTGCTGCATGGCCGCTGGGAGGGCCCGCTGTTCGGTGGACTGGCCGACCCGGAGCGCGGTGCGGAACGCCGACCGGCGGGTCAGCAGCAGCACGAACGGGAACGCGAGGATGACGCTCGCCGCGGTCACGGGCAGCCCGAAGATCGGGTTGATCATGATGGGGATCGAAGCGATGGCGCCGGCGAGGGTCATCCCGCGGCGAAGCAGTGCCGCGGCGGCACGCTTCGCATGCGGATGCGACGAGGCGCCGCCAGGCGTTGTCTCGACGAGGATGCCCAGGTGGCGCATCGAGTCGACCAGGGTCTGCGCGCTTGTGGAACTCAGACCCACCGCGAGCGGGAAGGCGAGCCGAGGGATCCTCCGTTCGAGGTCTCCGGCATCCAGGCCCGCGGCCGCGTTGGCCCGAACCCAGCGCACCAGCTTGTCGCGGAGCTCGGTCGAAAACTTGTGCGAGAGCTTGCCTGGGCCGACGACAAACACCGAGTGCGGCCCCGGTTCGACAAGAAGCTGCACCATCCCGCAACGGAAGCAGACGCGGAGCTCAGCGAGCACCTCCGCACCGCAGCTGGCGCAACGACCGTCGGCGGAGTCACCGTCGGCGCGGGCAAGCGCGGCTTGAACAGGGACCAACCCGGTGCCGGGGGCGCTGAGCTGCTCGAGGGCGTCGAGCACCGCGGCGGCAGCCTGAGGGCGTTCGCCGGGCGCTTTGGCGAGCAAGCGACGGACCAGCGCATCGAGCTGTGGGCCATAGGATGCAGGGAGCGACGGAACCTCGGCGGTCCGGTGGGCTTCGAGGACCGCGTACGGCGTGCTTCCTCCATACGGAGGGGCACCCGTGGCCAGCTCGAACATGATGCAGCCCAGCGCGTAGAGGTCGGTGCGGGGGTCCACCGCGAGCGGGTCGAGGCATTCGGGTGCCATGTACGGCGGCGTCCCCAAGACGGTGAGCGCCCGCCGGTCTGCGGCCGCGAACGATGCGGCGCGAGCCATACCAAAGTCCGCGATCTTCGCGGTCGGCGGCTCGCCGGACGTCAGCAACACGTTGGCCGGCTTGAGGTCTCGGTGGATGACCCCCCGAGCGTGCGCATGCGAGAGCCCGCGTGCGATGTCGCGAGCGATGGGGACCAGTGTTTCGAAGCTCAACGTCTGGAGCTCCGCGAGCCGAGCCGCGAGCGTTGGGCCCTCGACCAACTCCATCACCAGAGCGGTTCGCTGCTGAACCTCGCGCACGCCGAAGACCCGGACGATGTTGGGGTGGACCAGCCCCGAGGCTAGCTCTGCCTCCCGCTGGAACCGCGCCCGGGCGCCGACGTCTCGCTCGTGGCGCGCATGCAGAACCTTGGCCGCGAGCCGCGAGCCGCTGCGCGCACCGGTCACCTCACGAACCGTGGCGATGGCCCCACTGCCAATCTCACGCCCCGGCTCGAGCGGCTCGTCGATCGGGGGCGCCGCGGGATCCAACGGGAAAACGTTGGCAAATGCGGACCCGCAGGGCAAGCCTCCGCGGGTTTCGGGCACCGGGTGTGTGGCCATGGTAAGAACCGAGAAATGCGGTCCCTGGGCCTCGACGTCGGTTCCAAGACCATCGGCCGGGCCTTCGGCGATGAGGGCGGGCTGATCGCGATGGCGTTCGATGTGTGGCGGCGCAAAGGCCACGTGGAAGATGCGAGGGAGATTGCGCGTCAGGCTGGGGCGGAGGCTGTGAAAGCGATCGTGGTGGGATATCCGCTGGAGTTGGACGGACGGGTCGGCAGACGTGCGCGAGCGGTGCACAAATTCATCGAGGTTCTCGAGGTGGAGCTCGAAGGGCAGAGTGTCGGCGCAGAGATCCACCTGTGGGACGAGCGCTTCAGCACCGCCGCGGCCGAGCGAACGCTCCTGGAGGCCGACGTCTCCCGAGCGCGCCGAAAGTCGAAGATCGACGCGGTCGCAGCCCAGGTCATCCTGCAAGGCTGGCTCGACGCGCAACGCAACAAGCGGGAGGAGAATCGATGAGCGCCGCACGATCCCGGTCCAAGAGCCAGGCCAAGCCCAAGGCCAAGTCCACCCGCCGCAAGAAGCGACCCTGGTGGAAGCCCAAAGGATCCGCCCGGACCCAGCGATGGGCCTTTGCGGTCGTGTTGCTCAGTCTCGGCGGCGCCGCCTGGGCTGCACATGGTGCGTACGAGCGGCTGCTCGACTATCCGAGCAAAGCCCTGGAGGGGGACACGACTCCGATCGAACTCGAGGTGCCGCGCGGCGCTTCGTTCCCGCAGGTGCTCGAACTGTTGGTCGAGCACGGCGTCCTCGCCTCCGGTGATGCGAGCGCGTTCAAGGTCTACGTGTTGCACAAGGGCGCGGCGCGCAAGACGACCGCCGGTCCACACGTCTTTCGTGGGGACATGACGCCCGAGGAAATCCTCCAGGAACTGCAGCGCAAGCAGAAGGTCGCCGAGGTCCGCGTCACGGTTCCCGAGGGGAAGAACCTGCTGGATGTTGCGCAGATCCTCGCGGACTCGGGGCTGGCGACGCCGGAGGAGTTTGAAGCCGCGATGCGGGACCGGGCCCTGCTCGACTCGCTCGACATCAAGGGCGAAACCGCCGAGGGGTACCTGTTCCCCGATACGTACAAGTTCGCCGCGAAGGCCACCCCGGCCGACGTCGTGACCAAGATGGTCAAGCGGCACCAGCAGGTGTTCGCCGGGTTGGCGCGCACGCACCGGGATTCGATCGCGAGTCTCGAGAAGAGTCTGGGGTGGGGGCCCGAGCAGGTCGTCACACTCGCCTCGATCGTCGAGAAAGAGACCGGGGCGAAACACGAGCGACCGCTCATCGCCGGGGTCTTCCTCAACCGGATGAAGTTCTCCAGCTTCAAGCCCAAGCTGTTGCAGACCGATCCCACGATCATCTACGGGTGCACGGTGCCGGCCGAGAAATCGGCCGCGTGTCAGAAGTTCGAGGGCCGCATCCGGCGGATCCACCTCGACGACAAGGACAACCTCTACAGCACCTACGCCAACGAGGGGCTTCCACCGGGTCCGATCTCCAACCCCGGCAAGGCGGCGCTCGAGGCTGTGCTCGCGCCGAAGAAGTCGCGCTTCCTGTACTTCGTCGCCCGCAACGACGGCACGCACGAGTTCAGCAAGTCGGTGGCCGAACACGAGAAATGGGTCGACCTGTACCAGCGCAAGGGACAGGTCGGGAAACCGAAGAAAAAGAAGAAGCCGTAGCGGATTGCGCCCTACTCCACAGCGTCGATCACCCAGCCGTCGCCCTTGCGGAGCATCGACATTGCGGTGCTGCCCCAGCGGAGAGACGCGCGGCGCTCGGAACCCTCGGGGGTCGAGGCGACCTGTTCGATGGAGAGGACATCCAGTGCCCCCGACAAGCCGCTTCGGCTGAACAACAGCGCGTCGTCCAGGCCTCGGGTGAACGATGCGAGGGCTTCGGTGCGGGACGCGGGCGGCGCGTCGGGATTCTGAATGGGCCTGGTGTACCGGCTCAGGCGTCGAAGCGCCGCGCGGGCATCGGGTGCGTCGAGCCCTTGCGGTCGCCCCCCAACCGTATGGCCGGCGGCTCGGGTTCGGACCAGCGCAGCGAGGGCCTCCTGGTTGGTCGACTCGTCGGGATACAGCGCAAGCAGGGGCGTTGGAGTCCCCTTGGGCACTAGAGTCCCGTCCTCCCCCGTCGACTCAAACTGCCAGACCGCCACCGATAGTGCGGCGCCATCGTGGTACGCGACGACCAGAGAGAGGTCGCCCGTCGCCGCGTTTCCGACTTCGGCCACGAGGTTCATGGCGGCCCCTTCGGGCCGATGGGCGTCCAGGGTCGGTTGGAACTGAAAGCCGTTGGGATCCGCAGCCGGGGTTGGCTCCTGCACCAGGGCAGGGGCAGGGGCAGGGGCTGGCG
>CAJXVA010000390.1 GCA_913061055.1 uncultured Pseudomonadota bacterium | reverse complement strand
TAGAGAGGTCTCGTGGGCTCGGAGATGTGTATAAGAGACAGTGATGGTGCCGAGGAAGCTTGCCGCCTGGCACTCGACCTCGTCGGTGAGGCTCCCGGTGCGGACGACTGCACGGTCCGCTCGTTGCTCAATGATCTCGCGTGGGCCCATCAACGCGCCGGCGACCTCGAGGGCGCGGAGCGTTCGTTCCGAGATGCGCTGTCGATTCACGAGCAGTACCGGGACATGGCGGCTGCACTCGCGGCTCCGTCCGGGGTGGGTCCTGGCGCCCAGCAGTCTCCGTACCGAGCGCCGAGCCCCAAAGAGAACGCCACCAGCGGCGGGCTCGACCGGGCTGTCGCGCATTCACTGGTCGGTCTGGGGTGGACGCTGTTCGAGCTGGGGCGCGTCGCCGATGCCGATGCCGCGTTCGGGCGGGCGCTGATGCTTGCCTCGTTGTCCGGTGGCCCCGAGGATACGTCGTTGCGAGCGGAGGCGCTTCGCGGTCAGGGGACCGTGGCGTTCGAGTTGGGCCGCTACGCCGACGCCGACCGTTGTTACCGACGTGCCGCCGATGCACCGCTGGCTTGCGATACGCCGCAGTCGATCGCGTTGCTTCTCGATCGGGCCTGGCTCGCGTGCACGTGTGGTGAAGACCCTCGGGCCGAAGGGCTGCTGGTCGAGGCGGAACGACGGCTGCGAAACTCGCCGAGCCATGTCTCGCTGGTGGGCGCCCTGCATGCGGTCTGGGCCGAGCTACGGCGCCGGCAGGGCAACGACAAGGAGGCTCACAAACACTCGCAGCGTGCGGTGGTGCTGGCGGAAGAAGCCCTCGCCGAGCACCCTCGCCGCGCCAGTGTGTTGGCCCTGGCCGCGCGGGTGCATGTCTCGCGCTCCGAGCTCACGGCGGCCGAACGATACGGTCGGCGGGCGCTGGAACTGCTCCGCGGGAGTGGCCTGCCGCAGACGCATGCCCGCTTCGCGGAGGTCTCGATTGCGATGGGAGAACTCCACGCCGCACGAGGCCATTGGGGCGCCGCCGAGGAGGCGTTTCGCACCGCCCTCGAGGTGAGGGAGTCCCGACTGGGACCCGAGCATCCCGAGTTGGACGAGATCCTCGAGGGGTTGACGGGGGTGTACGAAGCCACCGGCCGGACCGCCGAGCAAGCCGACCTGCAGCAACGCCGGGACGCGCTCCTTCACGCGCAACCGGAAGAGCTCGCCAGCTGACCCGCCCCCAGTCTGGCCGAGTCTGGCGGGCAGAGACGGCTGGGCCTGAACCCGTTCAGCCTCGGAGGACGATCGCGGTCACGGCTGCGACGAGGGCGAGCAGGGCGAGGACACTCAAGATGATCATCGGCGTGCGGGAGGGCGCAGCAGCCGGGGCAAGCGAAGGTGTGGAGGCAGGGGTCGGGACCGCACCGGTCATGCTCGAGCTCGATAGCAGCGACGAATGCGAGAGGGCGGCGCTGCTCGTGACGTCGGACCCGGAGGCGCTCGCATCCGCGGCGCCTCCCCCCGGCGCCGCTGCTCCGCCGAGCGTGGTCAGGTCAATGAGGCCGGAGCCCGCTTCACTCTGCGGCGCAGGGGCGGCGAGGCGTGCCATCTGCTGGGGGGCACCGCCCTTGGTTTTCTGAGCCTGCATCGCGCTCAGCGTGTCGAGCTTGAAGAGGACAGAGTCGGCGTTGCGCTCGTCCGACATGCCCGAGTCGGAGGACGAGGCATGCTGCCCGGGTTGGGCCGGCTGAGCCGGCTGTCCAGGTTGGGCCGCCCGCGGGCGGGCAGGCTCCTGGGACGGCGGCGAAAACAGGAGGTCTTCCGAGGGCGCAGGCGGAGTTTTCACGGGAGCGTTCAACGCCCCTCAATCAAGCCGCAACGGCGATCCGAATTCTGTACGCCGGCTCGCCTTTCCGAACCGATTTCGAAGTGCATTTTCCTGGGGAGATCGCACCGGCCCCGGAGTCCCAAAGTGGGAGACCCGCGAGAGGGCGTGACGAGGTTGTGAGGTGTGCTCTACGCTTGCGCGGTGCCACGCGATCGTCGCTTCCTGTTCTGGCCCGTCGTGTTGTGTGCGAGTTGGTTGACCGCGTGCGATGACGCCGCCGTTTCACCGACCCCCAAGTCGGAGGCGCCGGCCGCAGCGCCTGTGCCCGAACAGCCGCCCGTGGCCGCTCCCCCTCCCGGGTTCGACGCCGCGCTGGCCCGGGGCATCGTCTTGCCGTCTCAGGATGACGCCACGTATCGCGTGGACCCGTTCATCGCCACGCTCGTGTACGAACGGCTTCGCGCCGACATCACGCCATTCGCCTGGGTCGAGTCCGACGGACCGGCCCCGGCGGGGTACCAAGTCGGGCCGTTCGATGAGGCCGACGTGTTTGCGAGACTCGGGCTCGAGTCGGGCGACATCGTGGAGGCACTCAACGGCCTCCCGCTCCAGACCTCGGACCAGCGCGAGTTGGCACTCGACGCCGCGGAGAACCGGCTCACCGTCACGATCTTCCGAGAAGATCTCAGCTTCACCAACAGCTACCGATTTGACGGTGGGTTGGCGTGGCGAGATGTGATCGGGGGTGTTGATGTGTCGGCCGCCAGCGGCGAGCCCGCGCCCACCGAGCCGGACCCGGGCCCTGGCGAGGCCGAAAGCCCCGAGCAGCCGGCCAACGCCGAGCGGCCGTCGACGCCCAAGAACAAGAAGGGCCGAACGACGCGCCCACCCAGCACACCGAAGCGACCCAGTCCGCGGCCCTCGGTGCCAACATCCTCCGACATTCGCTGTGCGAGTGGGTCCGCCTGCACGATCACGAAGCGAAAGTTCGATGACCTACGTTCGTCACCGAGCAAGCTGCAAAAGGGCGTAGACATCGTTCCCGCGATCCGCAACGACGTGTTCAGCGGTTACAAGCTCAAGCGCGTCACGTCGGGCTCACCAGTTCACCAGCTCGGGTTCCGGTCGGGAGACAAGATCACACACGTCAACGGCCGCGACCTCACTGACGATGCCCAAGCGATGGCGTTGTACTGGTCGCTGGGCTCCTCGAAGGTGTTCAAGATCCGCTACGAGCGAGGAGGCCGGAAGCAGGTCAAGACGGTCCGCGTTGTTTGACCAAGGCGTGGTGTTCTCTGTGATAGAAGGCCACGCTCGATGAAGCGGATTCTCCTGCGCGTCGGCGGACTCCTCGTCGTCCTCGCTTTGCTGACGATCGGCGCGGCCGCCGGGTTGGCGTGGGTTCTGGGTCCCCCCACCTACGACGAGTACAGCGCCGGCGACTTCGAGTTCGAGGCGCAGGGTGATGTGGTCGCGGGCAGACGACTGGCCGAGCTGACGTGTGTTCGTTGCCACTACGATCCCACGACGGACAGCCTCGCGGGCCGACGACTCACACCCGAATACAAAGCCCTGGGCCAAGCCCATGCGCCCAACCTGACCCGCGATGAGGTGCGAGGCATCGGCCTGTGGACGCAGGCCGAGTTGGTGATGTTGCTCCGCTCGGGTGTACACCCCAAGGACAAGACGCGGCTTCCTCCGTGGATGCCATTTCATCCCGGCATCTCCGACGTCGACCTCGCCAATCTCGTGGCCTACCTCCGCAGCGACGATTCCTGGGTCGCGCCGCAGCGAACCCCAGAGAAGAGGAGCGAGCTGTCGTTCAGGTCGGTGCTGCAAGCGTGGGCACAATGGGAACCGGGTCCCGCGAAACTCTCGGTCGTCGAACGTCCGCCGGAGTCCGAACCGGTTGCTCTGGGCGCATACTTGGCGAACGACCTGTTGCAGTGCCACGGCTGCCACAGCGCCTCCGTCGAGACGGTGGATTGGGTCTTCCCGCACAAGACCGACGGCTTCTATCAGGGCGGGGCGAAGGTGACCGACCTCGCCGGCAACACCGTCGTTGCGCCGGGGCTCACTCCGTCTCCCAAGGCGGGCATCGGCGGATGGACGTACGAGGAATTCCGCAGGGCGCTGATCGAGGGCGTGACGCCAGTCGGCAAGATCGTTCGGTGGCCCATGCCCACCTATCCGCGGCTCACCGAGGGCGAAGTGTCGGCCATGTACGCCTACTTCCAGACGCTTTCGCCCAACAACACGCCGCTCAAACGCGCTCCGCCCTACAGGGTGTCGCCCAAGATCGTCGACCCTGGCCGGCACGAGTTCGAGCGGCTTGGCTGCCCCAGCTGCCACGCGCCGGATGCTTTGGGCCCTCTGAGCTTGGACAAGGTGCCGGAGAAGTACCCCGACGATGCGTCGTTGATCGAGTACATCTCAGACCCTCGTTTCGTCGATCCCGATGCTTGGATGGGCGCGTACGGCAAGCTCGCATCCGAGGAGGAGATGGCGGCGCTCGCCGAGTATGTGCGCCGCCGTGTCGAGCGTGGGCCTTATGCTCCGCCGCCCAAGGAGTGAGCCGCTCCGCGCAACAAGTCCGCGATGCTCTCCGCGAGGTCTCGGCTGAACTCGATCCGAAGTGACGACATGTCCTCGCGGGCTAGGATGTCGGCGATGACGTCGGAGGGAAAGGCGATCTGGCGCATGCCGATGAGTAGTGCGTACATCCGCAACAACGTTCGAGGTCCTGCGCCCTGAGGAAGCTGGGGCCACACGAACTCCAGGGCCTCTCCGGCCGCATGAATCTCGTCCCGCAGCACCAGCTTGAACGCGAGCGCCGCGGATGCATCCACGTTTTGTTCGAGGATGGTGTGCAGGATGACGAGCAGGTCGCTCAGCGTCTGGCGTGTCTCGAGGCTAGACGCGAACTCTCGCCCAAGCACGTCGGGGCTCACCGACGGAAGCGTTCCGAGGCGGTCGCGAAGCGCCGCAAACCACGCCACCAGTTCTCGTTCGAGCAACGCGAGGAACAGCTCCTCCTTGCTGCGGAAGTAGAGATAGAGCGTTCCCTTGGCCAGGCCGGTGGCCGCGGCCACCTGCGCCATCGTGATGCGGGCGTAGGGATGCTCGCCCAGTAGCGCGCCAGCTTCGGTGAGGATGGCCGCGCGTCGGGCCTGCTTGTCTTCGTCGTTGCGAGCTCGCTGTCGCAGCGCCATCAGTGCACCAGCTTCCGCAAGATGCGGCGCTTTGTGTCGTCGTAGGGCGGATACTTCACCGAGGGGTCGAGGAAGTTGGCCGTCTTGAGCACGCCCTTCTTGTGGGAGAAGGCCTCGAACGAGTGATGCCCATGATAGGCACCCAATCCACTGCTCCCGACGCCGCCAAAGGGAAGCTTGTGGTCACTGAAGTGCAGCAGGGTGTTGTTGATGCAGCCACCACCGAAGGACACGCGGTCGAGGATGAGTTGTTCCTCGGCCGCCGTCGTGGTGAACAGGTACAGCGCCAGCGGGTTGGGGTTCTTGCCGATGGTTTCGACAACCTCCTCGAGGCTTTCGAAGTCGAGGACCGGGAGCAGGGGTCCGAAGATTTCCTCGCCCATGACCTTGTCGCTGAGGGTTACCTCGGTCATCACCGTCGGCGAGATGTACCGGTCGGCGGCGTCGGTCTTGCCACCGTAGGCAACCTTGGCTTCATCGATGAGCCCGGCGACGCGGGCGAAGTGCCGGTCGTTGATGATGCGGCCATAGTCCGGGCTCTGCTGCGGGTCCTCGCCGTAGAACCCCGTCGCAGCCTTGCCGATCTTCTCCACGAGTTCGTCGCGGATGGAGCGTTGGGCCAGGATGTAGTCCGGTGCGATGCAGGTCTGCCCGGTGTTGAACCACTTGCCCCACGCGATTCGCTTGGCCGCGACATCCAGGTCGGCGCTCGCCGTGACAATGGTCGGACTCTTGCCGCCAAGCTCGAGCGTGACGCGGCTGAGGTGTTCCGCTCCAGCCTTGGCATAGATTCGGCCGACCTCGGTGCCACCGGTGAAGAAGATGTGATCCCATCGGTGCTCGAGGAGAGCTTGCGAAGTTTCGATTCCGCCTTCGACGGCTGCGACCCACTCGGGATCGAACGCCTCATCGATGATCGCTTTGACCACAGCGGACGAAGCCGGGGCGAGCTCGGAAGGCTTCACGACGCAGACGTTGCCCGCGGCGACCGCCCCCACCAACGGCGCGAGGGCCAGCTGCACAGGGTAGTTCCAGGGCCCGACGATCAGTGTCGAGCCGAGCGGCTGCGAGACGAGCATGCTTCGCGATGGTGCCGCGGCGAGCGGTGAGAACATCTTCTTGGGGCGCATCCACTTGCCGACCGACTTGATCGCGTTGCGGATCTCGCCGGTGACGTAGCCGACCTCGGAGAGGTACGCCTCGGTCGAGGAGCGGTGCATGTCTTCGTGCAACGCATCGATGATGTGCGGCTCGTGCTTTTGGACCGACGCCAGGAATGCGCGCAGCGCCTCCTCCCGAGCATGCCGGGGCAGCGTCTTGCCTGCGACGAAATGCTCTCGCTGCGCCTCGAGCACCGCTGCAATGGCGGGGGCGACGTCAGCCGCGGTTGCGGGGCTGGAGGGGCTTTGGCGAGAACCGTCCGGCATGCTCGAATCTTAGTGACCCACGGTCATTTGTCAATCGGCCTGGTATCGTGGCTGCGATGAGCGTCCAGCGGCGCGCGGATGTCGAGTCTTCGCGAACATCGATTCTCGATGCGGCCCAGCGGCTGTTCCTCGAGCGCGGATATGCGGGTACGTCGATGAGCGAGATCGCCAAGGCGTCGGGCGTGACCAAGAGCCTCATCCACCACCACTTCGGGACGAAGGACGCACTGTGGCGATTGGTCAAGCGGTCCTCGTTCGCTGCGTATCACGCCAGGCAAAAGGAGTTGCTGGCGGTCCAGCCGCTCACGGTCGAGACCGCGAAGGCGTCGATGCGGATCTACTTCGAGTTCTTGGCTGAGAACCCGCAGGTGCTTCGGATGATGTGGTGGATGCTGCTCGGCAACGAGGACGATCGTTCCAACGAGCTCGTCGCCGAACTGGGGGAGCTTGGGGTCGCGCAGATTCGCGGGCTGCAGGACCAGGGGCTGGTCCGGCGTGACCTGCGGCCCGAGTCGGTCCTGTGCGGGTTTCTGGGGCTGATTCACTCCGCGTTTACCGAGGACTGGCTGCTGACCTATCGAGGCGTCTCTCCCGCGGCCTACATCGAGGATGCATGGGAGATGTTCGCGCACGGGGTCATGCTCGATCCGCAGTGAGCCGCCGCAGATTTTGCCGGCTGCGGGTCGGCGGGTTGGCTCACCGTGGCAGGGTGGTATCTCGATTCGCAGTGATCGCTCTGCTGGCCGTCTGCACCTGCGCGCACGATGAGAAGCCACCGGTCGAGGCTCCGCTCGCGCCGGCCCGACCGCTGAGTACGGCGTCGATGGAGCACCACTTCGAGGAGGCCGACGAGATGCGACGGGCCGCCTTCCGTGGAGAGATCGATACCGTTCGGGAAGTCGCGACATCGTTCGCGGCCCGGGTTGCCGAGTCCACCTACCCGCAACCGTGGGGTCCGGCGGTCGAGCGGCTCGAGGACGTGCTCGCGGTCGCGACCACGGTCGATGACGTCCGCAAGACCGCGAGCTTGATCGGCGAGATCGGAGCCTCGTGCGGCGGATGTCACCGCGAGCACAACGTCCCGGTCGAGCGCGACTGGCCCCTCGAGGCGGACCCCGAGCACCGGATGGATACGTTCGACTATGCGACCGAACTCCTCTGGCTGGGGCTGGTCGTGCCCTCGGACGAAGCATGGGGGCGTGGCGCAGACGCGTATCACGCGGCGCTGAGCTGCGAGGGCTTTGAGTCCGTCCCGGTGGGACCGGAGCACGTCAGTGCCTGCAGCAGCGCGCGGGCGACCGGAGCTTCGGTGGTCCGCGCTGGGGACGATGCGTCGAGAAGCCGAGCGTTCGCAGATGTGATCCTGCACTGCGCAGGCTGTCACTCCGACGGCGCCTGAGGTCACGGGTCGAAAATACCCGCACTTTCTCGTGATCCAAGTGGCCGCTTCGGTCTCTACCCTCGCGTGCGTCGACTCTGGTTGTTGCTCTTCGTCCTGCCCGGCTGTTTCGAATCGCCCGTCACCTCTTTGGAGGATGATGATGGCGACGATCCGACGAGCCTGACGTCGGGAGGGAGTTCATCGGGGGCGGGGACCGACTCCTCCCCAGGTCTCACAACGGTCGACCCCACGGTCGACCCCACGGTCGAGCCCACGGTTGCGTCGTCGTCATCGACTGGACGGATGCCTTCGTCGACGAGCGACGGGAGTTCTTCGGGCAGGCGTAGCGAGTCGTCCGGGGACATCTCGACATCGAGCACGGGGGCGGAGCCGCCGGAGAGCTCGACAACGGATGAACCCGAGACGACCGGGTCCATTCCAGATGCGTGTGGCGACGGCATCCTCGACGATGACGAGTTCTGCGACTCCGGGGACGACAACGGGGTCGAAGCGGGCGACTGCGCCCCCGACTGCAGCGCGCAGGTTCAGGAGCGCACGATCGTCGTGTCGACGACGAACCTGGCGGCCTCGTTCGCATCGGGCAGTGACACGGTGGTCGGGCTCCTCGATGACGCGTGTGTCGCCGAGTTCGGTGCGGGCGCGTTGTCGATGTTCGTCCACGGAGACGAACGCCGCGCCACGATGACCGCCTACGCTGGCGATGGCGCGATCGACTGGGTCTTGGACCCTTGGACCCGCTACCTCAACGACGCGGACGAACTGGTGTGGATCACCGAATCGGTCCCGCTGCTGGGTGTCGACAGTGCCGGGGACCATCACGACCTGCTGCACCCGCTGTGGGTTCACGTCGAGAACAACCCCGCGTTCACAGGGATGAACATCGACTGGACGACCCAGGTCGACGCAGACTGCAACGGCTGGACGCTGCCCGCGGGGGGAACGTTGGGCGCGGGAAACCCATGGTTCGTGGGCGACGGGGACTTCCTGCGACTCCCAGGCACCTCGACGTGTGGCAACAGCCGGGGCTTCTACTGCGTCCTGCCGTGAGCCCGGAGCCTTACAAGAACTCGCGAGCGACCATCGCGTGACGCATGAGGGTCCGGTACTCCTGGGGCCCGACTTGCAACGATTGCGCGATTCGAGCCATCAAGGCGTCCTCTTCGTCGACGATCGTGCCATCGGCACTTGCGACTGCGAAGGCGACGGCCAAGACCAGGCGTTTTTGCTCGTGGTCGAGGCTCGAGGCGTGTTCTGCGAGGAGGTCGTGAAGTCGGACACCACCGGCGACTTGCTCGTTGATCAGCGCCACGATCGCGTCTGGTTCGAGCTCCTGCTGAAAGCGGCGGCGCATGATCCACTGGATGCGCACCAACTCATCCGCGTCCACGTGACCATCGACCCTCGTCATCAGGACCATCGCGCGGCGCAGCAGAGTCGCAAAACGGTCCTCGTCCAACACCACGTTTAATCTACCACCACCTTGTCAGGGCGGCTTTCGCTGCTACGTTGGCGAGCTGTTGGAGCTACCCTCATGGATGATCTGCACATCAAGACGGCCGCGGGCACGCTGGTCGTCCCTGCCCGCGACATGTCGTGGACGGCGGCCCGTTCGTCGGGGCCGGGTGGGCAGAACGTCAATCGGGTCGCGTCCAAGGTAGACCTGCGCTTCGATCTCGTCTCGAACGAGTCGCTGCGTCCTGAGCTCCGGGCGCGAATCGCCGAGCGCTACTCGACCCGTATCGACGGGCGAGGACGGCTCG
>CAJXVA010000389.1 GCA_913061055.1 uncultured Pseudomonadota bacterium | reverse complement strand
GACTTCAACCGCGCAATGGATGCCAAGCGGCAGCCGGGCTCGTCGTTCAAGCCGTTCGTGTACGGGGCCGCGCTGGCTCAGAACCTGATTTCCCCGGCAACGCTGCTCGACGACAGCCCAGAGGTCTACAAAGACTGGAAGCCGACCAACTACAAGCGGGACCGGTACCTCGGCAAGGTTCGCGCTCGCATCGCGTTGGCGAAGTCGGTCAACACGATTCCGGTCAAGCTCATCGACGAACTCAGCCCCAAGACGGTCGTCGACTTCGCCCACCAGATGGGCATCGACTCGGCGTTGCCCGAGAACCTCTCGCTCGCGCTGGGAACTGGCGAGGTCTCGCCCTTCGAGATGGCCCACGCGTACACGACGTTCGCCCGCGGTGGGGAGCGGATCGAGCCTCGAATCGTGACTCGGGTCGAGACGATTGGGGCGGAGGATTGGATCCCGGAGCAACCCAAGCAGAGGGTGCTCGATGAGGGGCCGGCGTTCCTGTTGACCAGCATGATGCGCAGCGTGGTCACCGAGGGGACGGGGCGCAAAGCGGGGGCGCTCGGGCGCGATGCGGTCGGCAAGACCGGCACCTCCAACGAGAGCCGGGACGCATGGTTCGCCGGGTACACCCCCGACCACGTGACCGTCGCGTGGGTCGGCTTCGACCAGCCCAAGCGGGTTGGCAAGGGCGAGACTGGCGGCCGAGCTGCGCTCCCGATCTGGCTGGGGGCGATGAAGGCGGTCTCTTCGGGCCCTGCCAAGAGTTTCGTACCCCCGGCGACCGTGAGCGTTCGAACGATCGATGCCGCGTCGGGATTGCTCGTGCCCACCGGTTCAGCGGCGGAGGGCTACGAGGGCAAGACGCTCGATGAGTACTTCCTCGAAGGGAGCGAGCCCATCGAGGAGGCGGTCCCCGCAGCGCTCCCCGACGAGGCCAAAGGGGATGTGTTGCTCGGGCTGTATGACGAGCTGCCCGAAGAAGGCGAGACCGCTCCAGACCCCCCGTAGGCTTCCCGCTTCGCGAGCCGCCGCGCCGAGGTTCTGGGCCGTGCGCTAGTCGTAGAGATCGGGCGGAATGGTGAGGCCGCGGGTGACGCGTGTCTGGTCTCTCAAGACCTCATCGATCGAGTCCTCGAGGAGTTGCTCGTCGAAGTTCTCCCAGTCGACTTGGTCGAAAAACCGGTCGTAGGTTTTGGTCACGGTGACCTCGGTCGGGAAGTCTTGCCCTCGGCTGATGGTCAGCGGGTTGCCGGGGCCTTCGAGGTCTCTCAGATCGAGTTCGACCGTGAAGTTCTCGCCGTTCTCGAGCTGGAAAGGAACACTCTCGTCTTCGCCGCGCCGAGCGATGCCCCGCAGAAACACGCTGTCGCCCTCGACGTCCTCGAGGGTCGGGACAACGTGACGGGTCTCGGCATCGTCCTCGATGACCGGGGTTTCGTAGGGGGCGTACTCGATGTCGAGACCGCAGTAGTCACCGGGCGGAACCTTGAGGCCCGAGACGGTGAGAGCCTCGAGGTCGGCCCGCCTGAGATCCTCGGGACAGGGCCCCCAGAACATCCGCAGCTGGTGCTCTCTGCCGGAGCAGCTGATCAGGGTTGTCGAGGCGATCGTGACATACGACTCCGCGAGGGTGAGCTCCCAGCCGTCTTCCAGGTCGAACACCCGCGGCTGCAGATCGTCACCGCGAAACGGGAAACTGTCGTCCTCCGGCGTTGCGTGGTGCGTTGCGAAGACCGTGATGAGTTCACTGTTGCCGGCATCGAGACATCCGGGGGCAGCAGCGAGGAGAAGCAAGGACAATCGCAAGCGCATGAGCAGGCCCGGGCACGCTAACAGATGCACCGCGTGCGGCTCAAACCTCCTGCGACCCGGGGGCGCGGCACCGCACCCGTTGGGGGGTGCTGCGTCCCGGCGTCACGCTCTCGTGGTCGCCGAGGGCGCGGGCTGCTAGCCTCACGTCGATGGCGCACCTCCCGGTGGAAGAACTCCGCGCGCAGATGCGACCTGCCGGTGCACTTCAGCGCATCGAGCCGAGCCTGCCCGCGCGGACCCGCGGAACCGGGGACCTTCGAAGCTGGGTAGAAAAGTCGTCACTGCCCCCCGGGGGGCTCCTGGTCGGTGGCATTGGACTGGGCCTCGTCGGGCTCGGACTCGGCCTCGCGCTGCCGCTCACACTCGGAACCGCGACGTTGTTCGGCGGCATGGTCACATTCGGTGGCGGCGTTGCGTTTCTCGGGGCGTCGAAGCGGAAGTCGCAACTCGAGGCCGCCAGGGCCCAGGCGCTCCCACCTGCCCCCACAGTGAGTCCAGTCGTGCTTGCCGAACGGGGCCGAAGGGTCCGAGGCTGGCTCCAGGAGCGGCGTCAGGCGACGTTCGAGGAGCTGGCCCAGGCGCTTCGGTGGACCGAATCGGCGCTGGTGGAGACGCTTGTGCACATGAAAGAGGCCGGTGTCGTCGAGGAAGATCTCGACCTCGACACGGGCCAGTGGGTCTATCGTATGCAGAGTGCAACCGAGACGGGTACGGCGGCGTCCTTGATGTTGTCCGAGCGCGACGCTCGCAACGGCTGAGCCCCGCCCCTGTGCTCGGTCCGACCCGACCCGCCTCTAGATTCGACGAAACACCAATGGCGAAAGACCACGGATGAAGGACAAGAACGTCGCGGCAATTCTCGCGCTGTTCCTCGGCGGGATCGGTGTCCACAAGTTCTACCTTGGCCGCTCCGGCTGGGGGATCCTGTACCTGCTGTTTTCATGGACGATGATCCCGTCGTTCGCGGCATTGATCGAGTTCATCATCCTCGCGACGATGGACACCGAGGAGTTCAACCGTCGGTTCAACGGCGCGTACATGTTGCCGCAGGTTGTGGTCAACATGCTGCCGCCGGCCGGGTACGCCCCGGGGTATCCGCCGGCTCCCTATGGGGCGCCCGGATATCCTCCGCAGCCCCACATGCATGGCGGCTATCCGCCCCCTCCCCATGGGGCTCCTGGGTATGCACCACAGCCCGCCTTGAACCCGGCTCCTGTCGGCGGCGGCCTGTCCCCTGAGGACCTCGCCAAGAAGCTCGAGAAGCTCAACGAGCTCCGCATTGCTGGGCTCCTCAGCGAAGACGAATTCAACCAGCAGAAGTCTCGGATCCTCGGCCAGGCGTAACGCGTGCGCCCACGCGACTCTTCGCGTGGTCCTCTCGCACGGTCGCCGCTTTTCGGGGTAGGTTCGCGTCATGCTGTTCGACCGCTCGGGTCCCGGCTGGAACTACGAAGAGCTCGTCGTCCTCAATGACCGCGAGTTGGGCCTGCATGCGATCATCGCGATCGACAGCACACGCCGGGGACCGGCCTTCGGTGGGGTGCGGCGACTCGCGTATGCGTCGGAGTCGCTGGCGTTGGCCGACGCGCTCGCGCTCGCCTCGGCGATGACCTTCAAGACCGCGCTCGCCGGGCTGGAGGCTGGCGGGGCGAAGACCGTGATCGTGCACCGAGACGGGCTCGACCTCCCGGAGATCTACGGGCGCTTGGGCGCCGCCATCGAACGACTCGGCGGGCGCTACGTTTGCGGGCCCGACCTGGGGACCGGGGAGCGTGAACTCGACTGGCTGCGCGGGGCGACGGGGCATGTCAATCCGCCGGGAAACGACGCCGGGCGGTCGACCGCTCGCGGCGTGATGGCGGGGTTGCGCGCGGTGTGGGGGTTCCTCGACATCGAGGCTCGCGGGAGCACGGTCGCGTTGCAGGGGTGTGGCTCCGTTGGGCTGTCCTTGATACGCACGCTTCGAGCGCTTCGGGTTCGGGTGGTCGCGGCCGACACCTCGGCGGCGGCGGTTCGGGCCGCGAAGGATGCAGGCGCCCAGATCGTCGCGCCGAGTCGACTCCTCGAGACGCCCTGTGACGTGCTCATTCCTTGTGCGGTTGGCGGCATCATCTCCGCGGCCGTTGTGCCGCGGCTCCGCTGCCGGGCGATCTGCGGGTCGGCAAACAACCAGCTGCGAACCCCCGAGGTCGGCCTGGCGCTTCAGGCCGCAGGGATCGCCCACGCGCCCGATGTCGTGGTGAGCGCGGGTGCGGTGATCGAGGGCGTGCTCACCGTCTGTGGAGCCCCTGAGCCCGATCGTGATGCCGTCGCCGCGGCGATCGACCGCATTGAGACCACGACGGTGGAGGTTCTCGAGGCGTCGGTTCGGCTTGGGCAGCCTCCGGGGGTCGTCGCGGTGGCCCGTGCACAAGACGTTCTCAGCGGCGCCCGTTGACGCGGCGGCGCTGCAGCGCGACCGTCAGCCGGATGAAGGTCTCCAGGCGTGCGTTCTCCTCGATGACGATGGCTTCGCTGCTCGCGGGCTGTCGCCGCGGGCCGGCAGGGGTCGCAGGGGTGATCACAGCGCCCCCGGCTGCGGCCCCGTTCGCTCCAGCCCCCGCGCCGCCGGTGTCCCCGAACGGGTACGACGCGCTGCGAGGCTTCTGTGATGGTGTTCCCGCTGTGGGGCCGCAGGAGTACGCGGCGCGGTCCCGGGATGTCGCTGCTGCACTGAAGACCGCCGGCTTGGATGCGCTCGTGCTCGAGCCCGGGCCGAACATGCTCTACCTCGCCGGGCTCCGCTGGGGCCGGAGCGAGCGACCGTTTCTGTGTCTGCTGCGAGCCGACGGAGCTCAGGCCTGGGTCTGTCCCGCGTTCGAGCAACGCTCCGCCGGCGAGCGGTTGCCGCCGGGCGCGGAGGTGTTGTTGTGGCAGGAGCACGAGGACCCATTCGCGATCGCGGCGGGATTCGTGGGCACCCGGTCCAAGCTCGCCGTTGATTCCGACGCACGCGGGTTCATCTACGCGGGACTTCGGAGGCACGTCGCGGGGGCGGTGGTCGACGCGGGTCCGATCGCCAGTGTTCGTCTGCGCAAGACGTCGGCGGAGCTGGACCGACTTCGCCGAGCAAACGAAGCGACCAAGGCTGCGATCGCTGCGGCCGCGGAGAACCTCCAGCCAGGGATGACGCAGAGCGCGTTCGCAGCGGAACTCACCGCCGCGCAACAGGCCGCGGGGTTGGACCAGGTGTGGTGCCTGGCGCTGTTCGGACCCGCAGCATCATTTCCCCATGGCACCGAAGAAGACCGCGTGCTCGGTGAGGACGACGTCGTCCTCGTGGACACCGGGGGAGGCCTGCATGGCTACCGCAGCGACGTCAGTCGAACCTGGGCCGTCGGCTCGGCCACCCCCGAGTTCGCCGTCGCGTGGAACGCTGTCGTCGCGGCTCAGGCCGCCGCCCTCGGTCAGATTCGTGATGGCGTGTCGTGCAGCGCTCCGGATGCGGCGGCCCGCTCGGTCATCGATGCGGCGGGGCACGGAGCGGGTTACGAGCACTTCACGCACCGGCTAGGCCACGGGATCGGGCTCCAGGTTCACGAGCCTCCGTACCTGCGACCGGACAACGCGCTGCTCCTGCGGCCGGGGATGACGATGTCGAACGAGCCCGGCATCTATGTGCCCGGGGCGTTCGGCGTGCGCATCGAGGACATCGTCGCCGTGACCCGCGGCGTCCCCGAAGTCCTCGGGCCGCCGGTGGGTCCTCTCGAGGACCCGCTGCGGGGACACGCCGCCAGTCGGTGACGTCACGGCGCGTCGTCGTCGTCCACGTAGCCGATGCGCGAGAAGCCCTCGATGCTCAGCGATTCGCGCTCGAGCCCGCCGTCGTACTTGGCGTAGCGGAGCATCGCGGTGCGCTTGCGGTTCTTTCGGTTGTTGAGGCGCTCCTTGAAGTCCGACAGTTTGTGGACCTGATACGCCCACAGATCCGCGTGCTCCCACTTCTTGGAGTAGATCGTACGCAACACGACGCTCTTGTCGTCGGTGGGCTGCGCCTGCATGTTCGCGACGAAGTCTGGGGTGTACGTGAAGTACTCCTCGGCGTTGCTCATGTAGACCACGCGCATCGTCTCGCCGAGGGCTTCGCAGGCTTGGGCGGCGGTGCGCATGCTGTGCTCACCGGCGAGGTTGCCCTGCATCACGCGGACCCGGCCGGTTTGGTAGAGCGCCCGGATGTGGGCGTAGCTCTGCGGGTCCGAGAGCCAGGTGACCTTGGCTCCGTCACGCTCGCGGCCGATGACCCGACGCAGGTGGCGGTAGACGGTCTCGCGGTAGGCGGCGTAACCGTGGAGTGTTCGTCTGATCGTCTTCTCGCTGACGCCGGCCTGTGGCAGCTTCTCCTCGAGCAACGCCTTCGCCTGGTCCGCGTTCTTGGCGTCCCACCAGGCCCAGTTCTCCTCGGGCGTCTCGGAGGCCAGGATGAAGACCCGGTGCATCAGGTGGAGGTCGACGATTCGCCGGTCGATGTCCATCATGAACAGGAACGTGGACCGGGCCTTGGCCGCGGCGGTGAAGGTCTGGTCCGAGCCGACCCCGATCGCACAGCCGCCCACATTCTCGATGTACGGGAAGAACAGGTCGTGACGCTTCTCGTTGCTCTGCACGTAGTGGATGTCGACCGGGATCGGGGGGTCCTCTGCGCCTTCGGCCAACGTTTGCCGCTGGGCGTCGGTGAGGGCGGTCAGCCCCGCGGGACCAAACGTCGGTTCTGGCTCTGGCTCTGGCTCTGGCTCTGGTTCCGGCTCCGGTACCCGATCCGCTACGGCATCGGGCGGCTGCGCGTTGGGAGCGGCGCTCACGCCAGGCTCGGCGGCCGGCGCCTGTGGGCTCTGGGATCCACGCGTTTCCTCCGACGGGGCCTTGTCACAGGCCGCCAGAGCGACAAGCGTGGCGAAGGCAATGGGCGTCCGAACCCGAGACATGGTCAGGAGGGTATGCCACGGCTGGGTTTGAGCATGAAATTCAGCCGGGACGCCCACGGTGCCCTTTTTTCGAGGTTGCCGGTTGACGGTCGGGCCGCGGGGATTACCATGTCCGCCGCGCCGGGCACGCGGCCTGGAATACGTATCGTCGTCAGCAGGTTTCCGCGCGTCGTTTCCCACCAGACACCGTTCTTTGTTGCAGGAGGAACCGCTTTCCATGAGCGAAAAAGACAGCCCCTACCGGACGCCAAGCGATCGGCCGGTCACCATCCGGGCCGACCGGCTGAGCAAGATCTACGGCCAGTTTGCCGCGCTTCACGACGTCTCCTTCGAGGTCCGCAAGGGCACCGTGGCCGCATTTTTGGGCCCCAACGGCGCCGGCAAGTCGACCACGATGAAGATCCTCACCGGCTTCTCCTCGCCCACGTCGGGCCGAGCGGAGGTGCTGGGGATCGATCCTTCCGACGCGGACACGCGCATCGAGTTGGCGCGCCGCCTGGGCTATCTGCCGGAGTCGGGCCCGCTGTACCGAGACATGACCCCGCAGGAGTCGCTCGAGTTTGTGGCCTCGATCCGCAAGCTGGATGGCTCCGCCAAGCGGATTGACGACGTCGTCTCGCGGTGCGCGATCGGGGAGGTGCTGCACAAGCCGATCGACAAGCTCTCCAAGGGCTTTCGGCAACGGGTCGGCATGGCCCAGGCGCTGCTGCATGATCCCGAAGTGCTGATCCTCGATGAGCCCACCTCGGGCCTGGATCCGCTTCAGATCCGAGAGGTCCGCGCGCTCATCCGAGAGCTGGGCCAGGAGAAGACCATCTTGCTCTCGACCCACATCCTTCAAGAAGTGGAGGCCGTCGCGGACGATGTGGTCTTCGTCTACAACGGCAAGATCGTCTTCGCGGGCTCCAAGGACGAGCTGCTCGAGTCCGGTTCGATCGAAGACCGGTTCTACGACCTCACCGAGGGCAAGAAACAGACCAACACCAAGAAAGGGGCTGCATGATGGGTATCGACTTGGGTGTCGTCTCCGCCGTGTTCCGCAAGGACATGCGCCAGTACCTGGGCAATCCCACCGGGTACGTCTTCCTCACGCTGTTCATCGCAACGACCGCCGCAGCGGCTTTCCTGCAGGACGGCTTCTTCGCCCGCAACCTGGCTGACCTCGCCGAGCTCAACGCGATGATGCCGGCCATCCTCATGTTCTTCGTCCCCGCGATCACGATGGGTGCGTGGGCCGAGGAGCGTCGGGGTGGCACCGACGAGTTGCTGCTGACCATGCCGGTTCGCGACGTCGAGGTTGTGCTGGGCAAGTACCTCGGCGTGCTGGGCATGTACGCCATCTCGCTGGCCTTCTCTCTGTCCAACGTCGGCGTGCTCATGTACTTGGGCGACCCCGACACCGGGCTGATGGCCTCGACGTACCTGGGCTACCTGCTCATGGGGGCGCTGTTCTGCGCCATCGGGCTCGTCGCCTCGATGCTCACCAAGAACGCCACCGTCGCGTTCATCCTCGGTGCGCTGGGCTGCGCTGGCCTCGTGTTCGCCGGGACCCAGCCGTGGGCCAGTGGATTGCTCGGGGCGGCTCTCGTGGGGGCCGCAGCCGCGCTGACGACCTTCGCGCTGACCAACAAAGGCTCGGCTGCCGGAATCGGTGGCCTGGTGGGTGGTCTCGCCGCAACATTCGCGTGGCTGGTCGCAGGCCGCGGATCCGAGACCGCGACCGAGACCGAGACCGCCACCGAAGCCGGAGCGGAAGCCGCAACCGAGGTCGGCGCCGACGCGCTGCGCGACGGCAACAGCTTTGCCGACCTCTTCGACGCCCTGTCGGTCACCGACCATGTCGCGAGCTTCGGCGAAGGTGTCGTGCGACTCGGAGACGTCCTGTACTTCGCCGGCGGAATCGCCGTCCTGCTGTATCTCGCTTCGTTCTTGCTTGGCCGGAGGCACTGGTAGTCATGAACCGTCGCAACCATCAGCTGGTCCGCTTTTTCTCTCTGCTCGCCGCTGCTGCGTCGATCGGATACATGGGCGCCCGTGCGAACTCGTTCGCCGACGTCACCGAAGAACACCTCTCGGAGATCACGCCCGACACCCTGGGCGTGATCCAGGGCATCGGTGTCGAACGTCCGGTGACGGTGCACGCGTTCATCTCCAAGGAGGTGCCTCGCGAGTACGTCACCGCGCGCACCCGCCTGCTCAACATCCTGCGCACGATGGAAGCGCAGGGGGGCGAGGGACTCATCGTCCGCATCGTCGAGCCCGAGCCGTTCTCGCTCGAGGCCGAAGACGCCATGGAGAACTTCGGCATCGTGCCGCGCCAGCTCGCCGATCGCTCGGCGGGTCGGGTCGATGCGATGGAGGTCTTCATGGGCCTGGCATTCGTGTCCGGACCGCGCGAGGAGGTCGTGCCGTTTCTCGATCGCGGCCTCTCCGTCGAGTACGAGGTGGCCCGGGCGCTGCGAGTCGTCACGCAGGAGAAAAAACGCGTGGTCGGCGTGCTGCGCACCGACGCGACGATCATGGGCAACTTCGATCTGCAGGCCAAGCGCCAGCAGCCGGCGTGGCAGATCATCGCGGAACTCAAGAAGCAGTACGAGGTCCGCAGCCTCAACCCCAAGGCGGAGATCCCCGAGGACGTCGATGTTCTGCTGGTCCCGCAGCTCGCGAGCTGCTCCCAGGAAGAGCTCGACACCGTGCGCGCCTACGTGGACGCGGGTCGCCCCGCGCTGCTCACTGCCGACCCGATGCCGCTGTTCGATGTGCGGCTCTCGCCGCGCGAGGACAAGCTTCCACCGCCGGGACAGCAGCAGAACAACATGTTCGGCGGGGCGCCGCCCTCGGAGCCCAAGGG
>CAJXVA010000388.1 GCA_913061055.1 uncultured Pseudomonadota bacterium | reverse complement strand
ACCTGTCGTTGGGTCGGGCGTCACTGGCGGATCCCCGAGTCCTGCGGACGCTGCTCAACCTCTACAACTTCCAGCGCGAGTCTTCGCCGGCTCAGGGGCGAGCCAACGAGCTTCGCGTCGAGTCGATCCGCAGTATCGAGAACGAGCCCGTCACGCGTCTGATGGGCGGAGCGCCCGTGCGCGGAGTCGAGACCCGCATCGAGATCGAGGAGTCGAAACTCGGCTCCCAAGGCGATGCGTTCCTGTTCGGCAGCGTGCTCGACGAGGTGTTCGCGACGCACGTGCCGCTCAACTCGTTCAACGAACTCCATCTCATCCTCCACCCCTCCAAGGTCGAGCTCAAATGGCCAGCGAGAAGCGGACAGCGTCGGATTCTCTGAGCTTGCCGAGCACGCGGCCGCCTGTGGGTAGCCGAGGCACGGTCGCGCCGCCGAGCCGCAGCGATGCGGAGGCGATTCGAGACTCGTTGCTCGAGAGCGCGACGCGCTACGACTTCTTCTACACCGTGGGCATGATGGAGAGGCTCGAGCCCCAAGCGGTGCGGGTCGGAGGCAACGGCCCGTACGAGCGGGAGGGGATCCGGTTCCGGCACGACCCATCGCTGGCGTTCAAGGTCGGGGACATCATGAAGGTGGAGTGGGTACCGAAGCCACAGGCGGCCGAGGACGCACTCGAGGGGAAGCAGTTCCGCTTCGAGATCACGACCGCGTTCCTCGGGCTGACGGGGACCACGTCACCGATGCCGCTGTATCTCGCCGAAGAGGTGGCGCAGGCCCAAGATTCGGCCCGGGTCAAACGCGACTTCCTCGACCTGTTCCACCATCGGCTGATCTCCTTTGTGTACCGGATCGGGGTCAAGCACGACCTCGCGCGCGAGTACCTCAAGGATGCGACGGACTCTTGGTCCCGGCGCATTCTCGCGCTCGCCGGCTTCGACAGCTGGGCCGGGCACTCGATGAAGACGATACCGCCGTGGCGAATGCTTCGCCTCGCACCGCTGCTCTCCAGTGGTGTGCGCTCCGCCCGTACAATCGAGCTCGCGCTCCAGGACGTGTGCGGCGAATCCCTTCGGGAGGCCGAGGTGCGCGTGGAGACCTTCTCGGGAGGCTGGAGTCCGCTCGACGGGGAGCAGCGCATGGCCTTGGGCGAGCGTAACCACGCCCTGGGGCACGCATCGGTGCTCGGGCGAGAGTGTTTCGACAAGAGCGGCAAGGCGGTCATCGTCATCGGCCCTCTCGGAGAGAACTTCCGCGACTTCTTGGCCGATGGTGATCAGTACCCTGTCATCGTCGAGCTATTGGCGTTGCTCACCGACGAGCCGATCGTCTTTGAGATGCGACTCGAGGTCCGCGACGACGCCCGACCGCCGTTTCATCTCGGAGGCAACGCCGGGGCACGGATGGGAGTCGATGCCTGGCTGGGCTCCGGTGTGGAGTCCGCATCCATCACCCACGTCAACGTCGAGCTGCCGCGGCATCTCGACCGAGTTCCCTCCAACGCGAACTACGGCTGGCAATCCCGGCCACAACGACACTGAACCGAGATTCCGAAATGTCCGTCCAACCACGCAACCTCGTCAGTCGACTCAACCCATCCTGCAACAGCGCGCTCACGGCCATGGTCGACCGGGCGGCGTCCGGCGGCTACCACGAGATCGTGGTCGAGCATCTGTTGCTCGGCCTCATCGAGGTCGAGGACGGCGACATCGCGCATATCCTGCGGTTCTTCGGCAAGGAGCAGACCAGGGTCGCGGCTGAAGTCGAACGGGCGCTGCAGATGATGGCGACCAACCATCAAGGCAAGCCTCGGTTCTCGGCGACCCTGTTCAAGTGGATGGAGAGCACCTGGGTGATCGCGTCCATCGAGCGGGGCTCCGTTCAGATCCGCTCCGGCGACCTCTTCCTCGAGTTCCTCACCAACCCGGGCCGCTACACCGGAGAGGCCTTCTCCGAGCTGGACGGGCTGGACCTCGTCGAACTGCAGAACAACTTCGCGGAGATCCTCTCGGGCAGCAAGGAGGCGCTCGAAGTGCCGACGGCGGCCGGTGCCGGGATCGCGGGCCCCGGTCAGGCGTCTGCGCCCGGGCGAGAGGCGCTCGACCGCTTCTGTATCTCCTTCACCGAGAAGGCGAAGCGCGGCGAGATCGACCCGATCTTCGGCCGCGACCGCGAGATTCGGCAGATGATCGACATCCTCGCGCGACGCCGGAAGAACAACCCGATCGCGGTGGGTGAGGCGGGCGTGGGCAAGACGGCGTTGGTCGAGGGCCTGGCGCGCGCGATCGTCAATGGCGACGTGCCGGCCGAGTTGGCGCAGACCGAGCTGCTGTCACTGGACATGGGTCTGCTCAAGGCCGGTGCCGGGGTCAAGGGCGAGCTGGAGAACCGGCTGAAGAAAGTCATCGCCGAGGTGAAGGGCTCGCCGACGCCCATCATCATGTTCATCGACGAGGCGCATACGCTCGTCGGAGGCGGCGGGGGCGACAACGAGATCCCCAACCTGCTCAAGCCAGCGCTGGCCCGCGGCGAGTTCCGGACCGTTGCCGCGACGACCTACTCTGAGTTCAAGAAGTACTTCGAGAAGGACCCCGCGCTCGAGCGTCGCTTCCAGCCGGTTCATGTCAATCAGCCATCGGTCGACGACGCGATCTTGATGCTTCGCGGTCTCCGGGGCGTCTACGAGAACGCCCACAACGTCGTCATCCGCGAGGATGCTGTCGTGGCTGCGGCGAAGCTGTCTGATCGCTACATCACCGGCCGTCAGTTGCCCGACAAGGCGGTCGACCTGCTCGATACCGCCGCGGCTCGTGTTCGCATCGAGCAAGATGCTCCACCGGCGATGGTCGTGGCGCTGCGCTCCGAGCACGCATCGTTGGAGCGTCAGCTGGATGTCATCCAGCGGGACATCGCCGATGCCGCGACGGAGGACGACGGCCGGGTTGAGGAACTGGGCGCGCGCATGGAAGCGATCGTCGCCGAACTCAAGGCGCTCGAAGAGCAGCTGACCCAGGAGAAGGTCATCATCGCTGAGATCAAGGAAGCCCAGGCCATTCTCCGCGACGAGGAAGGGGAGGCCGACGCCAAAGAGAAGGCCTCCACCGACATCGTCGATGCACGCGCACGGCTGCAGGCCCTGCAAGGCGAGAACCCCTTGGTGCACTACGAGGTCGATGTCGACGCCGTGGGACAGGTCGTTTCGAGTTGGACGGGCATCCCCATCGGCAAGATGCGCTCGGACTCGATCGAGACGATGCTCAAGCTCGAGGACAAGCTTGGGGCGCGCATCAAGGGACAGGACCAGGCGACAAGTGCGGTGGCCGAAGCCGTTCGCATGTCGCATGCAGGGGTGCGGAACCCCGACACGCCCATCGCCGTGCTCTTGTTCGTCGGCCCCTCGGGCGTCGGCAAGACCGAAATGGCCCTGACGCTCGCGGATGAACTCTACGGTGGTGAGCGGTCGATGACGACCATCAACATGTCGGAGTTTCAGGAGAAGCACACGGTGTCGCGGCTCATCGGTTCGCCTCCCGGGTATGTCGGCTACGGCGAGGGCGGCGTGCTGACCGAGGCGGTCCGGCACAAGCCTTACAGCGTCGTGTTGCTCGACGAGGTGGAGAAGGCCGACCTCGAGGTGATGAACCTCTTCTACCAAGTGTTCGACAAAGGCATGCTGAGCGATGGCGAGGGGCGGATGGTCAACTTCCGCAACACCATCGTCATCCTGACCAGCAACCTGGCCACCGACAAGATCATGGGCATGCACGAGGGGGGCACGAAGCCTCCGGCGGAGGATGTCGTGGCCGCCATCTGGCCCGAGCTGTCCGGCCACTTCAAGCCGGCGCTCTTGGCCCGGATGTCGGTCGTGCCGTATCGCCCGATGGACCCCGAAATCCTCGCCGACATCGCGAAGCTCAAGCTTGGAAGCCTCGCCAAGCGGCTTCACGGCACGCACGGCATCGAGACCACGTTCGAAGAGTCGCTCATCGAGCATCTCGTCGCACGCTGCACCGAGGGCGACACTGGCGCGCGCGCGCTCGACCACGCGATGCGCGGCTCCCTCATGCCCAACTTGGCGCGAGCCCTGCTGGAGCGGATGGCGGACGACGAAATGCCCCCGACGCTGTCGATTGGTCTCGACGACGAGGGCGGCTGGAACTTCACCTTCGCCTAAGCGTGGGGCGAACTGTACTTACCCGCGGTCGGCCTCCATCGCCCGCGGGCTTCTCCGGTGCGGCGCGGTCTGGTCGTCGATCGACCCTTCGGGCAGTCTCCGCAGAACAGCCGGAGCCTGCGCCGCGCCTTCCATAGCATTGGCCAGGTAGTTCGGGTGCGCGAGGATGGGGCCCAATCCTAGGATCTGCTCCGGGCTGAACCCGCGGTCGAGAAGAAGTGCTCCGCTGGCGCCCCCGATGTTGAGGGGCGGGACGTTCGGATGCCCCTCAACTTCGTGGGCGAGCCTCCAGTAGACATCACCCGGCCGCCCCCGTCGTCGCACGCATTCTCGAAGCGCAGTGACTCGCTCGTCTTCATTGCGAAACGGGACGCCGTATCCAGGGTACGGATCTACCCGGGGGGCCGCTAGCGCGCGCTTGAGGTCGCCTCTGCGGCGAGCATCCTCCATCGTGAGGAGGAAACTCGCTGAGCACGAGCAGGAGCGCCAGCCAAATGGGCTCCCCTCCGTCGAATATGAGCCTGCAATCGTGCCAGCTGTAACGTGTCCGAACGCCGACAGCAGGCGGACGATCTTGAGTGGCCAGATGCGAGGGTCCGGGGCGACACAACAGGTGATGAGATCGTCCAGAAGGGGGGCGTCTGCGGCGGCGAGCGACTCGTGCCCGACGGCCAAAGCAAGGAGTTCCCACTGCGAGACCTTTCCGGCCAGCTCCTGACCGACCGAACGTCCGCGAAAGAGATTGTCTCCCCACACGGCTGCGCCCACCCGGGTGGCAAGACGTTTGAGGCTCACTCGCCGTCCCTCTCATAGGAAAAATCCGGCAGCCGGATTGGGTAGCTCTTGAGATCGCCGGGCGTCACCGCGTCGATCTCCGCTGCAAGGATCGGAAGACGGCACAGACACAGAACCGCCTGCAGCTGAGTCTCGGATCTTAGGCCGACGGCTCGCAAAATGGCCATTGCCAACTGGAACTCTGTCCCCGACGGCGTTTCGAGTTCGCGCTGGACTTCCCGAGGGATGGTGTCCCACAGGCGTGCTGGAGAACATCCTGTGTCCGGCGGGGAACCTAGCTCGGCGTCGGCTTGTTCTGCGAGCCCGATCATCCCGACGACCAGAGAGGCTCGAGCAGGTGCGCTTAGCCGCGCCGATAGTGTTCCCGCATGGACCGCAGCATCTGCGACGCTGCATCGACCTAGAGCGATGAGGGCCGCATCGAGGGCCTTCCCCCAGGCTCGCGAGGGAGGGGCGGCTCCCAGTGTGATCGCGACGTACTCCGCGAAACTGTAGTGGACGGCCAGGTCTGCAACGGGCCGGTAGCCACGAACTCGTGAGTCAGGGCCTGCGGTTGCGACGTTTGCAGGCAGTTGTTCGGCCCAAGAACGAGATTCTATGGGCCCAGAATTTGATTCGTCCGGCTGAGTCACTTGTTTCGAAATCCTGCAATGGCCTTGGCCCGCTCACCGAGTGGAGGCACGACATCTCCGTCGACTCGAATCTCGATGAGCTTCGGCCCCTTGAGCCCGAGTGCCTCCACGACGACCTGGCCCAGTTGGCCGGGCCGCTCGACGACCCACGACTTGATTCCCATCGCTCTCGCGATAGCGGCGATCTCGACGGGTCGTCGATTGCGTACCGAGTTCATGGGCCGACCGTCGCCGACGAGCTTGCTGCCGTGCCAAGTAATCCCGTGCATCTGGTTGTTCTCGACGATCCACAGCACGTCGATGTCGTACTCCGCGGCCGTGAGCAATTCCTGACCATTCATTGCAAAGCAGGCGTCGCCGATGATGGCGACGACTGGGCGACCCTCGCCCGTGAGGGCGGCACCGATCGGCGCACATGTGCCATGGCCCATCGAGCCAAAGCCTAGGTTGAGAATGAAATCCTGGTTCGCGCTGATCCGGAGGTTGTGGATGTTGAAGAGCATGTGTCCGCCGATGTCGCTAAACACCAGCGCATCGTCGGGGAGAACCTCGGTGAGCTCAACGCGCCAACGCTGTGGCGCGATGGGCTCTTGGTCCGAGAGCCGGAGTTCTGGCTCGTCGTAGAACGCGTGCGAGTGCTCGATCTTGGGGTACTCGTCCCACCTCGACGCAGGGACGCTGCCCTCCCGCATCAGGCGGTGTAGATGGTAGATGAGTTCGATCGAAATCGTCTGCGCGTCGCCAATCAACGGCACATCCACCGGATAGTTGCGGGCGATCCGATCGACACTGATATCGACCTGCAGTAGCGCCTTGCTCGGTCGCAAGTCGGGGTGCCAGTTCAGCGTCGTCGTCTCACTGAGAGATGCGCCGAGCGTCATCAGCACATCTACTTGGTCGCTGAGGACCGTCTCCCGCGCGCTGCGATGTCCGCCGATACCCATCACTCCAAGCGAGAGCGGATGGTCCTCGGGAAACACGCCCTTCGCACGGGGACTCGTGGCGACGCGGGCAGGGAGAAGCTCCGCGAGGGCCCTGACGTGCTGCTCTGCGCCAGCCGTCGCTGCGCCCGACCCCACCAGCAGGATCGGGTGTGTCGCCTCCAGTAGGAGGTTCGAAGCTTTCGCCACCATGTCGCGGTCAAACACCGCCGTCGACGGCCGATACGATGAGGGGTTGAACCAGCCTTCGGAGACCGGCCGCTCCCAAAAATCGACGGGGACGTTGAGGTGGACGGGGCCAGGTCGCCCCGTCAACGCGAGCCGCAGCGCTCGGCGCAGGTGATGCGGCATCCGGTCCGGTTGCTGGACCATCGTCGAGTACTTGGTCACCGGCTTGAACATCGCAACAATGTCGATGTCCTCCGGTGGTGTTTCCTGGGCGGCTCCTTTGCCAAGCGCGTGTGACGGGGCCTGCCCTGTGATGACTAGCAGGGGGACACCATCGGAGTATGCGACGGCCACACCAGTCAGGAGGTTGGTCGCGCCTGGACCGGAGGTGCCGGCAACGACGGCGAGGCGGCTGCCAGCGCGCGCGTAGCCATCTGCCATGAAGGCTGCTCCGGCTTCGTGTTTCGCCACCACGAGTCGGAGGTCAGGCTCGCGCTCCACCGCGGCAAACATCGGGTGGAGTAGGCCACCGGGAACACCGAACACTACCCGCGCCCCCTCCGCCCGCAGGTAGCGGAGAAAGACATCGATCATTCGTTCGATGTCCGGGGTCCGGGTTTGTGGGGCGGTCACGCGCGCGGCCGGATTTTTACAACGCGTTTGAAGAGACCCTGAGGCGTCTCATCTTGCGGTTCGTGGACTGCGGTGCGGTTGTGCGGGTTGACCGGGACCGTCACCCACAGGGTCGTTCCCTTGCCCGGGTTACTCATGACTTCGAGCCGTCCGGAGAGTTGTGCTAGCAGCCGGACCACAATGCCGAGGCCGTCTCCGTGACTTGTGCCGAGCAGAGGGTTCTGATCGGGGCGACCGCCGATGAACACCTGCTCGAGACGGTCCTCACCGATTCCTTTCCCGGTGTCTGAGATCTTCAAGAGTAGGTTCCCTGGGGTCCCGCTCACCTCGACAACGATGCTTCCACGTTCTGTGTACTTGCAGGCGTTGGTTAGCAGGTTGTCGATGACTCTCTCAAGGACGACCGAGTCTGTTGTGATCAGCTTCGGCGACTCTCGAGTTTGAAAGACCGTCACTCGAAGGTCTCGGGCCAACACCGTCGCCCGGAGCTGTCTTCGGATACGGTTGGCGAGGTCGTCCACGTCGACCTCATCTGCTTGCGGAGCCCGCTCGGAGTCATTCCTGACGAGTCGGGACATTTCGGTCACAAGACCTTGGATACGCTGGGCAGCACTCACGATCGCGGAAACGGTTTCCGTGTCCTCGTCGGACTGCAGCGAGTTCTGCAGCCCAGTCGAGCCTGCGAGCAGGACCGTCAGCGGGTTGTTCATGTCGTGGCTGAGGTTCAGCAGTCGGTCGTCGCGAACCGTTCTGCCTCCATCCATGGCTTCGACGACCTGCTCAAGCCGCTGCCGCCGCTCCTGGTACCGGGTCTCGATTGTTGTACTCCAGGCGCGCTCGCGTTGGTGCAGCGCCAGCAGTTCGTCGACCGCGCGCGAATGGGCTTGGACCACCTGCTCAACTTCGTAGGATGTCTGCTCGGACAGCGCGAGGTAGTCCAGAAGAAGTCGGCGCATCTGGAGCACGATGCCGGTCGCAATCCCGAGGGCGGCAAGCATGTAGGGCGTGGAGGCGTCGGTGAGCAGCCCGAAGCGAAGCATCGAGAGACCCATAGCCAGACCGAGACATCCTCCTGCGACTGCGTATCGTAGCTTGAGGGGCTCCTTCCACGAGACGCGGTATTCGCAGCACTCGTCGCCATCGCAGATGCGGGAGTTCACCATCACATCCGCCGCAGGGATGCCCCACCACATCGAAGCCAGCGACGACAGCTGTGCCTGACGGCTGATGCAGCTCAGATGCGAGTCCGGTACGCTGCTGAAGTACCGCAGCAGGATCGTATTCCGGCTGTGCGCGACCACCTTGTAGTGGCTTACCTTCGAGACGAGGTGTGAGGTTCTGGCCAAGGCTCGGTAGGTCGTCGATGCGCTCATGGAGCGAAGCACCAGTGACATCGGGCCGTACACTTTCTGGATGTCGAAGACGCAGGCCTTCATGAAGGCGCCGTCGCTCGGAACGAGCTCACGACAGCCCGAGAGGATCGCCTCGAAACCAGCGTGTGAGATCCAGGGTGACGATCTGCGGAGGAGCTGTGGGTCTACCCCGGCCTCCTGGAGGATCCGGTGGAGAGTGTCCTGCCCGTGATGCTGACCGACGTAGCGAAAGAGGGGCCGGAGCACCCGCAGGTTGAGGTCCGCCGACTCGCCAGGCTCTGACGGGGGCTCCTCCTGTGTGACCACGCGCAGCGGTTTCAGCAGGCGCGGTTTGCTCGAGCTCGGTGGATGCGACACGACGGACAAGGACCGCTTCAGACTTGTCGACGATAACAAAGCCGGGATGGTGCGGGTCACCAAACTGGTCGCTAAACAGGGTTTTGTGGCGTTCTTGGGCCACATCACCTTACACGTGCATCGGCACCGACGGGTCGGTTCGGTTCGCGGTTCTGTTGTGCGGGGCGCAGGCCGTGCCCGTGTTAAGCTGCGGCTCGCGGATTCTGCATGACGGCTGTCGCAATCCGAGTCTTCGACTCCGAGGCAGGGACGACCACCGAGTACGCCTACACGGCGTCCCCGGTTCGTATCGGCCGAAACCCTCTCAACGACCTGACGTTGCCGTTCCCGTTCGTCTCGGGATGGCACGCCGTCGTCCGCTTCGATGCGGCGGGGGCAAAGTTCTTCGACCTGGGGTCTACGAACGGCACCCTCTACAACGGGAGGCGGGTCCAAGCCGGTGAGGCGATCCCGGTTGCGGGCGAGGTTTCGCTGACGATTGGCAAACTCGAGCTGCGGATTCGGCAGAGCGACGCTGCGGGCGCGGGCGCGGTCCCCCCGCTGTCTCTTATACACATCTCCGAGCCC
>CAJXVA010000387.1 GCA_913061055.1 uncultured Pseudomonadota bacterium | reverse complement strand
TACGAGATGTAGAGAGGTCTCGTGGGCTCGGAGATGTGTATAAGAGACAGGCCCCGGATCCAGGAGAAATCCAAGTTTGTGGGCAACTTCCTCGAGGCCCATGAGTTGGTCATGGCCGGGTATCTTCGCGCCTACAACAACGGCGACGAGACCGAGCTGAAGAAGCAAGACGCCCACTGGGCGATCGTCGAGGCGAAGAACAAGAAGTACGTGAAGAGCCTGGGGGCGAAGTGGCCCGTGCGGGACATGGAAAACCCGAAGGTCGCGAAGGCTCACGCCGAGTTCTGCCAAGAGGCCATGACGCCTCCGGATCGCAGCGGCAAGGCCAAGAAACGCACCGGTGGCGGTGGTGGCAAGCGGAAGGCTCGCAAGGTCGAGTTCTAGGGCCCGCTCGCGTCTGTGGGCGCAGGTGCTAGATTCGCCGCGAATTCGAGATGTTCGAACCCGCCAACAAAACCGCCGATCGCGAGGCTGAGCAGCTTCTGTCGACGCTGAGCACCGACCTCATGTCGCCGTTCTGCCCCGGCCGGACGATCGCCAGCTGTCCATCCTCCCAGGCTCGGAAGCTGGAGGAGCGCATCCTCGCCGAGGCCAAGAGCGGAAAAACCCGCGAGCAAATCGAGCAATCGCTCGTTGCGGACTATGGGCGTGACATCATCGGATACCGGCCGCCCCCCTCGTTGATGATCACAACGGTGGTCGGGGGCACGCTGGCGTTGTCTCTCATCATTGTTCTGGGCCGTCGCTGGGTCCGGCGGGCCAAGCCAGACGGGCTGGCTGCGGCCGGGACCGGGGCTGCCCCGGTGCCTTCCCCGGCGGGAGGACCCAGCCTGGCCGAGCGGGATGCCCTCGAGGACGCCCTCGACGACGAAGAAGGCTTCTGAGCTTCTCGCGAACTTCTCGCGAACTTCTCCCGTTCAAGGGGGCGTTTCTGCCTTGCGGGGCGGATCACCGGCGCGGTAGACCAGGGCGGTGCTACGGGTAGTTGTCCACGAGAAGGGCGGACGGACCCAACGGTTCGACTTTGAGGCGGACCAGTTCAACGTCGGCCGTGAGGAGGACAATGATCTTGTCCTCGACCGCGCCAACATATCGAAGCATCACCTTCGATTCCGCCGCTTCGAAGGCCGGATCGAAGTCCTCGATCTTCAGAGCACCAACGGGACCTACGTCAACGGACGGCGGGTGCAAGACCCTCGCGGGGTGCGGCGTCCGGACCGGGTCTACGTCGGCGACTACATCCTGATGCTCGAGGGCGATGACGAGTCTATCGTCCCCATCGAGCGCAAAGAGATCATGGTCACGGGGCCCGACGGCAAGCCGCAGTCTCGGCAGCTCGAGGTTCCGCCGCGCACGCGCGACGCGAACGCGCCCCTGCCAGCCCCGGTGACGAGGAGCGCCGCAACGGACGACGACAGCGGCGTCCTCACCTCTGCCCGGCGGGTTCCACCTCCGGGGGTCGAGTCCTCCTACCTCGACAAGGTCGCCAATCGGATCCTCCAGACGGTCCTGACCAACGTGCACGCGCTCGACGCCGTGCACTCGGCTGAAATCCTTCCGGAGACCGCGAAGGAAGCGGTCTCGCTCGTCGAGTCGATCATCGCCGACATGGGTCGGGCGGACGAACTCGAGGAGGGGGTTCAGATCGAAGCGCTCAAGAGCCAGGTTCTTCGTGAGCTGCTCGAGCTTGGACCCCTGGGGGAGCTGATGAGCGACCCCGACATTCGGGAGATCCAGGTCGTCGGGAGCGGTCCGATTCGTGTCGTACGCGACGCGGTCTCCGAGGCCGCGCAGGCGGAGCTGACCAACCGTCGCTTCAGTGGGGACCGAGCATTGATCCTCACCGCCCAGCGTCTGGCACGGAAATGGGGGTTTCTCGTCGAGGGCAGCCATGTGCTCGAGGGCAAGGTCGACCACGGCTTCACGATGTACTGCGTGCTGCCGCCGACCCAGCTCAACTCACCGGTCATCCATCTTCGTCGGGCACACTCCGACGCCAACAACCTCGACTCGCTCGTGCAGGAAGGTGTGCTCAGCACCAACATGGCCGAGTACCTGCGCGCCTCGATTCGCGGTTGCCGACGAATCTTGGTGTGTGCGTCCGGAGCGACGGACCTCGACCGCTTCATGGGCGCGATGGTTGGGGAGGTTCCCGACGAGCTTCGTGTTGTCGCCATCTCTGACAGCGGCCAAGTTGGGCGCTCTCGGTCGAGCTGGGCGCAGGTGCGCAGGGTCGGTGACCCTGGAGACGCACTGGCGTTGTCCGACACGCTCGGCGTCATCCTTCGTGGCGGCGTCGATCTGTTGGTCAGCCAACGCACCCGTCACGAAGACGCGGCCGCCGTCATGGACGCCTTCTCAGGCGCCACTCGCGGGGCCATCGTCTCGTTGTGGGGCATCGACTCGGCACACGGGCTGTGGCGCCTGGCCGGCCTGTCGACCGTGGCCTCGGGCGCAATCCAGTCGCTCACGGTGTCGTTGGCGCGGTCGGTCGACGTGTTGATTCGTCTGTCGGTGGGTGCCAGCGGCGAAGCGATGCAGGTCGTGGAGGTCATCGAGCCCCGGGTTCCAGGGGGCGATGAAATCGTGCACCAGCCCATCTTCACGGCGGAGAAGAGCGGCGATGGTGTCACCCGGTTCGTCCCGACTGGGGAAGTCCCGCGGCTGGTCGACCAGCTGGAAACGATGGGGATCACCGTCGATCGCTCGATCTTCTCGGTGACGCCGGAGTCCGGTCGGACTCCCGGAAAGGGCGGTTGATGTCGCCCGAGCAGCGGACGCTGGACCCCGCCGAACGGCACGAACTCCTCGCTGCCCTCGACCGCCTCGAAGAACGGTTGGAGACCGCTCCGGCGGGTTTGCACGCCACCGGCGGCGCTGCGGATGCGGATGCACTCGAAGCGTCGAACCTCCCTCCGGAGGCCGTGTTGCTTTGGAAGAAGTACGATGGCGTCGAGCTGATGTCCGGCGAGGCGTGCGTGTTCCCGCTGGGCGAGCTCGCGGACGCCACGGCGCGCGCCCAAGACGAAGGCTTGCTCCGGCCTGGGGACATCGTCATCGGGGAGCGAGGTCGCCTCCTGTACGCGCTCCCCGAGGACCCCTGGGCCGAAGGCGCGTCGGTGGTCAGCATCACCGAGGAGAATGAGCGGTCCCCGGAGGCGTCGTCAGTGATGCGCCTGTTGTTGGGTCTGCTCGGAGAGGTCGCCGTGCTGTACGACGACCACGGCGAGTTCCACGACGCCCTCATCGACGAGTGGGGAGACCTCGAGCCGGCGACGCACCGCAAGTTGCTCCGGCGGCGGCTCGACTTCGATCCGATCGCTCCTGGACCGCGGCTTCAGCTCGCACGCCTGCTGCTGGGGAGCGGGGAACAGCGTGCGGCGTTCAAGGAGGTCGAGAAGGTGCTGCATTACGCGCCCGAGTTTGCCGCCGCCCACTTCGTGCGGGGCCAGGCTCTGCGGGGGTTGGGCAAGCTCGAACAGGCTCGCCGTGCCTTTGCGAGGGGAGCGGAGCACGCCTACGATCCGGTCAACGCGGCGGACTACGAAGCCTGGGCGGCGCTCGCTGCCGTCGAGGCGCACGCCGCCAGCGGTGATGAGGCCGACTCCGCCCATGCCGCATCGCATGCGGCGGGCGTGTTGCGACGCCGTCCCGACTACGCCCAAAACCAGCTTCTGGGCGCCCAAGCTCGCCTGCAGCAGCGCGACAACGACGTCGCTGCGGAACTCCTGGCGCTCGGCCTCGCAGTCGCGCCGCGGAACCTCGAGCTCTTGCAGCTGCGTCGCGAGCTCGAAGACGTCGAGTACTAGAGCACATCTCCCAACCTCGCCACGCCGTCTCGCTGGTCTTTGGTCCGAGCCACCGCGACGAGGTTATGAGATGTGCTCTGGCAAAATCGCGCGAGGCCCTGCGGCAGGGATCGGCGAAGCCTCTTCGTGGGGGCCGCTCACGGTGAGGTGGGCGGCTTTGCCTCGGCGGCGGCGTCCGACTTCGTCTCGCTGGGCGGCGGCGCGTCTGCATCGGGCGATGCGGGCGGCGCGTCTTCGGCCTTGGGCGCGGCCGGCTTCGGAGCGTCGTACGGCGAGATGAGTTCGCTCTGGCTGGGGCCGGTGCGGGGCTCGACCGGGGCAGGCTTCGTGGGGACGGTTGTGGGGACCGAGCCCGGGGTTGCCGCCGCTGCGGGGGCCGGTTCGGGGTCGGCCGGCGCTGCGGGGGCGCTGGCCGATGGCGCGGTGAGTTTCGCCGGCCGGCGGGGTAGGGCGGAGGTCAACTGAGGCACCCCATGCTCTGGAGCGCTGGTGCCTTCGATCCGCAGGATCAACCGAGTGTCGTCCGGAAGCGGCGCCGTGAAGGCGTCGACGATGTGGTTCCGTTCGCCGGAACGCAGCGAAACCCGCTGGACCTGGGTGCGCACGCCGGAGGCGTTCTCGGTGAGCACGGTGAGGACCGGCTGGTAGGGCCCCGACGACAAGTCGAGGTCGATCACCCCGGTGTCGAAGGCCACCGTATGTTCCGGGAAGGCCGGAAAGACCAGATCGAGGACCGAGGCGCTGGCCTCGATCCCGGCCGGAATGAGGTGTGCCGCTTGGTCGCGGTAGATCCGACGATCCAGGAACAGGCGGATGCGCCCCTCCTCATCGGTATCGAAGGCTGCAAGGCCTCGGCCCGATGAGGAGCGCAGGTAGCCCGACGAGGCGGGCCACGGCGAGAGCTCAGCGCCCTCGAGCTCCGTCGCGTCCAGTCCGGGGGCCTCACCGATGACCGCGGCTGCAGCCTGGGCGGCGTCGAGATCCACGGACACGCTGACCGGTTTGGGAATCGAAGACTCGGACCAGAAATGCGCCTGGGTGAACCGAGTGAGTCCTGGATAGTCCCCGTGCCCCAGCAGATGCTGGTGCAGCGTGGGGGCGAGGGGCCGTGCGCGGGAGGTCGCGTTTCGCGGCGAGAGCTCGAGTGCACCGGGCACCGAGTTGCGTCCGTACAGCACCCGGACCAGCTCTTGAAGCGGCAGGCCGCGGTCGCCTGGAGTCGGAGACAGCGGGGCGAAGAACGCTGTCAGATCTCCACGCGCGTGGGCGGGGACGGATTGGTCCTGCACGACGTGCAGCAGCGCGCCAAGCCCCACCAGCCCAAGCACGAGTTCCCGGTCGCGTTCTCGAGCATCGGTGGCTGTGTCGGAGGCGCGAAGGTGGGCGAGGGCGGCCGGTGGGGCCCACGGATCGGTGCGGTCCGAAAGCCAGGCGACGGCCGAGGTTGCGCCGCCGGCGAATGCAGACCGGTTGGCTGCGCGTGCGAGCGGATCCTCGGCCCGGCGAGCCTTGCTTCGCAGCACGGACGCCGGGAGCTCGGGGTCCGACCACGTCGTCGCCGCGGCATCGGAGCCGTTCGCGAAGTGGTGCAGCAATCGGTTGCGCGGGGCGGTCTCCAGGACCACGCCGAGCTGCAGCCAGCCCAGCGCGGTCATCTCCCAGACGTCTCCGTCCACGCAGCGCGCTTGGGTGGAGGCGGGCGCACTCGGTCCCGGACACGCGCCTGGACCCCCCAGCGGGGCGCCGCCAGAGGCTTCATGCACGCGGCGCATGGCAACGCGCAGCGCGCGGGCGGTGTCCTCGTCGAGGTCGGAAGGGTGGAGCTGGACCGAGGTGAAGATGCCCCGTGTCAGCCCGCTCTGCTCCATCCAGCGCACATGCATCTGCGAGTGGAGCACGGCCTCACGCGTCATCGCGGCGTGGGTGGTGGAGGGGTCCCAGGCCTGCGCCGGGGTACTGACGAGGACTCCGGCGGCGAGGACAGCCGCACTCACAATGCGTGCAATGGATCGGATGCTCATGGCTCGCCGACTCCAAACCCGGGCTCGGTGTTGAATGGGGTCTCGGCGGCGGTCTCGGGCGCCGCATCCATGCTCAGCAGGTCGAGGTGGTCGGCTGCGAACTTGGCCAGGATGATGGCCGTCTCGATGTCGACGCACTGCTGTACGCCGCACGTCAGCAGCAGCCCCAGGTTGGCTTCGGCGTCGAGGAATGCGACCGCGCGAACATCCTCGCTGTCGAAGACCCAGGTCTGGTCCGTGATCTCCGTCGTCGGTGCAACACCTGGAAGTGTGGCCTCAAAGGTCTCTTGGACCGATGCCAAACCTCCCGGAGGGTTCTTCCAGACCCGGTACGCGACGTCGAAGGTCTCGTCGCGGTCCGCAGCCTGAAGGTGCACCCCGTGATAGAAGTGGGTCCGCGCGAGGTCGGCGAGGTCTTTGACGTCGAAGGCGTCCGCAAAACCGGTTCGGCGCCGGACCTCGTCCGGCGGCAGGAGGCCGCGCGCGTCGAGGAGTTCCATCGTCGGGGTCTCGCCGCCGGGCAGGGGGGTCTCACCGTCGGGTCCCGGACCGTCGGGACCTGCGCCCGCACCCGCGCCACCCATCGAACGATAGAGATCGAGGTTGGCCTGCTCGCGCTCCCACTTGGTGAGCTGCTGGATGACCGGCGGCGCAGCGAGAAAGAGGAGGTGGTCGGCGTGCGAATCGGACTCGCGCCACTTCTCCATCTCGATTCGGTTCTGGCGCAGGGTGAAGTCGGTGCGGGCACCGGCAGCCATGACGGCGTCCGACCGGTATGCGACGTAGCCGCGCTTGTAGGCGACCAGCTCAAACGCGACCAGCCGGACCGTGGCGCCGCGCACTTTCATGGGCGCCTTCGGAATGCGGTAGCGGCCTGCCTGATCGGTCCGAACCTCGACGGTCTCGGATCCCGCGGGTGCCAACAACCCGTCGCCCTGATCGTACGACCAGACGCCGACGACGGCGGCCCCCTGGATGGGCTCGGCCGTGGTGGCGTCGACGATCTGTCCGTCGAAGGGCCCCTCGAGCGTGGCGTCGGCAACTTGGTCCCGCGCACCAACGAAGTCGGCGTCCCGAACGAGCGGGCTGCAGGCGGTGAGGCTCGCGAGCAGGGCCGCGGAAGCGATGGTGCGATGAACCGACAATTGACGCCGCCTGGCGCGAGCGAATAACCTACGCGCCGGCGGGCAATACCGCACCGTCTGCGGAGCTGGCAAGCTCAGCGACGTCATTCCGGCCGCAAGCGTGACGTGAATCTCCTGACTCCACCGCCCCGACTCTCCAGGTATGGATCCTCGACCTGGCATCGATTCTGGGGTGAGACCCGGCACGCATCCGCCACGGGGAGAGCCGCGTGAGCGAGGACAACGCCAACTCCGCCGAAGGCGGTCCGCCGATCCCGTGTCCGATGTGCGGGACCGACAACCCGTGCGACGGCGGGTACTGCACGATCTGCGGTTACGGCCTGCAACCGGAGAGCAACGCGGGTGGGCACAAATGTGCGCGGTGCGGCTCGAACGTCCCCGACGGCTTCGACTTCTGCCCGGTGTGCGGACTCGATCAGCGCCATCGCTTTGCGCGGCCGGCCACCCAGATCGTTCGGATCGATTCTGAGGGCATGCCGCTACCCGCGACCCCGACGCCACCCCCAGGACAGCTCAACACCGCCCCGCAGGCGATCGTCCCGACCGGCACACCGCCGACAGGCACCCCCGCAGCGGGTTCCTGGCACGCTGCACCCAACGCTGCAGCCCCCGCTCAGCCGGGCCACAACCCCGCCGCGAGCCCGAGCCAGGGGCTGCCGGAGGCTGGACCCGCCCCTGTTGCTGCACCCGCGGCTGCGAAGCCCCCCGCGAAGACGGGGCGCACCGTCTTCATGGATGGTCCCCCGCTCGCGCGTCCGCCCGAACTCGGAGGCCCCCCCGTCAAGCCGGCACCCTCGGACGACGCGATGACCATCCCCGCGCCTGGTCGAGCTCGCCTCGATTCGGGCATCCCGGTCGCCGGTGGGTACGCACCCCCGGCCGTCGAACTCGAGGCGCCCGCGGAGCACCCTGCATCCGGCGGGACGGCGCGAAGCGAGGGCGGCGCGCCGCAGTCGCCCGCGATGTTGCCGCCCGACATGGACGACCTCGAGACGCGCGCCACGACGTTGACCGGCCCGCGCCTGGTGCTCGTGGGTCGCGACGGCGAAGAGGGGCAGGCCTTCCCATTCACGGGGTCGACCATCACGATCGGTCGGCAACACGGGGAGATCGCGTTCGCCGAGGACCCATTCATGTCTCCGCAGCACGCCCGGGTCGAGCGCTCCGGAGAGCTATTCACCCTGGTCGACCTGGGTTCGACCAACGGCATCTACCTCCGGACGCGGGGCAACGCATCCGTCTACCCTGGTGACTTGTTCATGGTCGGACACCAGGTGTTGCGGCTCGAGAACATCTCAGAGCCCGTCGCCGAGCAGCACCCGGCGCCGGACGGGACCCGGCTGTTCGGAACCCCGCTCAAGCCCGCCTGGGGGCGCCTGGGGTTGATCGGGCGCGGCGGTATCACCGGAGACACGTTCTACCTTCGCGGCGCCAAGGTCATCTTTGGCCGCGAACAGGGCGACATCTTGTTCCCTCGCGATCCCTTCGCGAGCCGCGAACACGCACAACTCCGACTTGAGCTGCATGGTGCTCAGATGTCGGTGTTCCTGGAAGACCTCGGATCTGCGAACGGCACCTACATCCGGATTCGCGGTTCTGCCGAAGTTCGTAGCGGGGACACTTTCAGAGTTGGCGATCAGATCCTACGATTGCGCCTCGACGACTGATGCACTTTGACGTCTTTGCCCGCACGGAGGTTGGCTGCGCTCGAGAGCGCAACGAAGATGCGTTCCTCGTGCTCGACCTGGCCACGGGAACCAGCGGCTTCTTGCCGAACGCGCGCCAGCGAATGATGGCCCCGCCGGGGACCGTCGTTTCGGTGTGCGACGGGATGGGTGGTGCCGCCGCCGGAGACCTCGCATCCAAGATGGCGCTCGAGTCTCTGGAGCGAGTCGTCCGAGCTCGTGCCTCGCTACAAGATGTGGCTTCGGTCGAGGCTACGTTCGTCGATGCGGTTCGGACCGCGAACCAGGAGATCTCGGCATTCGCGAAGGCGCACCCGGACAAGCGCGGCATGGGTACGACGATGACCACCGCCGCGCTGTTTGGGCCTGACCTCGTGGTGATCCAGGTCGGTGACTCGAGGGCGTACCTCAAGCGAGGCATCATGCTTCAACAGCTCACGATGGATCAGAACGTGGTCGGTCAGATGATCGCCAGCGGCCGGATCACGCCCGACCAGGCTCGGACGGTGAAGCAGCGCAACATGCTGCTCGAGGCGATCGGTGTGCAACCCAAGGTTGGCCCGGACCTCGTCCGCGCTCAGCTTCAGCCCGGCGACGTGCTTCTGCTGTGCAGCGACGGTCTGACCGGTCCGCTCGACGACCGCCGCGTGCTGGACTTGATGCTCCAGTACGAGGACCCGGTTCGGTGTTGTCGGGCGTTGACCGAAGCCGCGTGCGCAGCCGGTGGACCCGACAACGTCACCGTCGCGATGGCCCGGTTCCACGCGTCGGGGCACGAACCCGCCCCGGATCCCAACACGCCGATCGCATTCGAGCGGCGCAACACCGTCGCCTGACGGTTGGCCGCCGAGGCCCCGGCTAGCCAACGACGCCCTCAGTCGCCGAAGTAGAAGGCCAGCGATGCGCCGACGTAGAAGCTGTTGGACATCGGCCGCCCCTTGGCCGCGGGCGTGAAGCCGATCCAGCCAAGCTCCGGAC
>CAJXVA010000386.1 GCA_913061055.1 uncultured Pseudomonadota bacterium | reverse complement strand
GGTTCGGACCCGAGGACGACGACATCGATGCGTCGGAATTCTCCTCGGGTCCGAACCTCCGACTCGTCGTCGGAGGAGGAGTTGCCCTCGTGCTGATCATCGCGCTCGTTCTTGCGTTCTCCGGCTCCGACGACGAAGCCGCGCCGTCCCCCTCCACGTCCGACGCGGTCGCGGCGCGCGATGACGCCAGCCCAGACAAGCCGGACGCGAACCCGGCGGACGCTGACGACACAAAGGCGCCGAGCGAGCCCGAGCCCGAGCCCGA
Organism: uncultured Pseudomonadota bacterium; assembly: GCA_913061055.1. GTDB lineage: Bacteria > Myxococcota_A > Polyangia > Nannocystales > Nannocystaceae > CAJXVA01. Next base: position 9,384 of record CAJXVA010000386.1, on the reverse strand, counting down.
GCTCGAGCCTGAGCCTACCGCTGAGGATCCGAAGCCGGCCAAGCCCGCTGAGCCCGAGCCCGAGCCCGAGCCCGCTGAGCCCGAGCCCGAGGCTCCGGCGCTCGATCTCGAGGGCGCCCAGAAATCCCTGGGACATCGAAGCACGGTCGACCCCGCACTCCTGGAGGGAGCAGTGCTGTCTCCGACCGCTCCGGAGGATCGAGCGGCGATCGCCCAAGCCCTGGAGGAGCGTGAGGTACGCTCCTGGAACGCGTTCCTGATCGCCGGAGACGACGCGCCGAGCATGACCTTTGGCGACGCCGAGACCTTCTGCAAGACGCTGAGCGCCGGCGACATTTCCGGCTGGCGCTTGCCCTCGGTGGGCGAGCTACTCTCGATCACCGGTGCCAAGCTCCTCGATCGCAAAGGCGTGTTTTGGAGCGAGACACCCGGAGACGCGTTCGGCGACACCCGCCTGGTCGTCAATGCGAAGAAGGGCAGTACAAGCGCCGTAACGGTCGGTTGGGACGGCGCTCGGCCCGTGTGTGTTCGCGTCCGCGAGTGAGCCCACACGCTTTGCGCAAACCCAAGGAAGCTGCCAAGCTTCGCAAACCATGCGCGAGCACGCATACGGTCGTTGGACTGCGATTCTCCTCGGTTTCGCGCTGAGCGGGTGTGGTCGATCGGGTACCGAGCCCTTTGCTCGTGCCGCCGCAGGCACAACCGGCGGGGCATCGACGGGGATCGCCTCGACCACCGACTTCCCCGAGTCGAGCTCATCGGGGTTCTTCGACTCGAGCAGCAGCTCCGGGTTCTTCGAGTCCTCGAGCTCCGGTTCCGGCTCCTCCTCGAGCGGTAGCAGCGGCAGCAGCAGCAGCAGCGGCAGCAGTTCCAGCTCCTCGACCGGAAATCCCGATTGCGACAACGGGGTGTGGGAGGGCAACACCAGCGTTGTGAGCGAGGCCGAACTCGCCTCGTTGCAAGGGTTCACAAGCATCACGGGCAACCTCGTGCTGTTCGGAATCGACGGCGCGACCGACTTCGAGCCCCTCGAGTGCTTGGAGTCGGTTGGCGGCGTGGTGGAGATTCGACAGAACCCCGACCTCACCAGCCTCCAGGGTCTGCATCGCCTGCTGAGCATCGGCGGCTTCTTGCACCTCGGGGACAACCCCCAGCTGTTGTCGGCGGGTCTCGGAAGCCTGCAGTCGGTGGGTGACTTCCTGTTCGTGCAGAACAACGCGTCGCTGCTTTCGATCGCCGACCTTGGCGACCTCGGGTCCGTCGGCGGCCGGCTGCGGATTTGGAACAACGACAGCCTTTCCTCGCTGCAAGGGCTCCAGAACGTTTCGGGTGCCGTCGCCGGCGTCGAGATCGGTGAGAACGCGGTGCTCAGTAGCCTCGATGGGCTGTCGGGGCTCTCTCAAGTCAGCGGCCAAGTCATCATCGACGACAATGGATTCCTCTCCGACGTCACTGGGCTCAGCGGCATCAGCGGCGCGGTCAGTGGCATCCGGATTCAGCGCAACCCTCAGCTCGGCAACTTCAACGCGCTCTCTGGGATCGATATCGTGGGTGGGTCCGGCGTTCGCGTCCAGGGGAACACGGGGCTGGGCAGCATCGAAGGCTTGTCCTCGATTCTCAATATCGGTGGCAACCTGTGGATCGAAGGCAACTCCGTGTTGCCCAACCTCGATGGTCTCGAGTCGGTTGCCGACGTGGGCGGAAGCGTGGTCGTCCGGTCCAACACGGGCTTGATCGACGCCGACGGCATCACCGGCCTGCAGGACGTCAACTTCTGGCTCATCGTCGAGGGCAACGCACAGCTTGGCTCACTCGACTTCCCACAGCTGCAAACGGTGGGCGGTGTGGTCAGCATCTCGTTCAACGCCGGCTTGCAGAGCCTCGGCGGGTTCTCACAGCTTCAGGATGTGGGCGACTTGTTGCGGGTGCTCAACAACGCGTCGCTGCTCAGCATCAACGGCTTCGGCGGACTCGAGTTCCTCGAGGGAGACCTTCGTGTCGAGGGCAACCCTGTGCTCTCCACGGTCAACGGGTTCAACTCCTTGGAGGAGATCCAAGGGCGCATCTCGGTGCAGAACAATCCGCAGCTGCTCCATGTCGATGGGCTGACCAACCTTGGATTCGTCGGGGAGCGGGTCATCTTCATCGAGAACGACAGCATGGTTCGCATCGACTTCCCCAGCCTCGACGAGGTGGTCGGTGGGCTTCAGGTGCGGGAGAGCGACTCGATCTCTGAGATCTCGATGCCGCTTCTTCAGAACGTCGGCGACTTCTTCTATCTCGGCGAGAACGCTTCGCTGCAGAATGCGGGCGACTTCGGCTCACTGACTTCGGTGGGGGGCAACTTCACGGTCCGAAACAGTGGAGTGCTCAACTCGGTTGCCGGTTTCGGGTTGCTCACGGCGGTGGGAGGCAACTTCGGCATCACGGGCAACCCCGCGCTCGCAACCTGCGACGCGCAAGCGCTGCTGCTTCAGCTCATCGTGGTGGGCGGCACGACCACCATCGCCGGCAACCTCGCCGACGCCTGCGGGAGCTAGCACATGTCTGCCTGGCTCCGCGCCCGTGCACGTCCGTTGGTCGTGTATGTGTTCACGGCGCTGGTGCTGGCGGTCATTGCGGGGCCGTCACTGATGCGGCCCAGCGCGAACAACCACTTCGTGCACATGGCCGACGGTTGGCTCGATGGACGCCTGGAGCACGAGGGAAAACCGCCGGGCTACTGCGATGCGAAGCGTCGCCGCGCCGGCAAGTGCCGTCACCATCAGTATGATGATTGGGCCGTCCTGCGCACACTCGAGCTCTCCGACGGCCGGACCGTGCGGGCGTTCCCCTGCCGAACGAAGCTCTGCAAGGACGCGCGCAAGACCGAGCGTATCGAGACTTGGTACGTGACCGGCCAGGGGTGGACGTCGTATCCGGTGGGCGAGGCGCGTCGCAAGGCGGAGACCTGGTACGTCAGCTTTCCGCCCGGACCCGCGGCGATGATGCTGCCCGCGGTGGCGGTGTGGGGGCTGGGGACGCTCGACGTCCTGCTCACCGTTCTCGTCGCCGCGTGCATCCCCGTGGTCTTGTTGGGTCTCCTCGACCGCACCCGAGGCGTGGAGGAGGGGAGGGGGATGGAGCACTTGGTACTCGTCATGGCGCTGGCCTTGGGCTCGCCCGCCTGTTTTCTCGGGGCCAATGGAAGCGTCTGGTTCACGGCGCAGGTCTTCGGGGCCCTGGCGTTGACGGCGTATCTGTCGTGCGCCTGGGACCTGCACCGCCCCGCCTGGGCGGGACTGTGGCTCGGCATTGCGGTGGCCTGTCGACCGACGATGGCCCTGGCCGTGTTGTTCTTTGGGTGGGAGTGGTGGCGTCGCGGCCGGCCCTTGCCGGCGCTGACCCGCTTCGTCGGCCCGGTGCTTTTGATCGGCTCGGCGTTGATGGCCCTCAACCTCGCTCGCTTCGACGCGCCGCTGGAGTTTGGGCATCGTTTCCTCGACATTCGCTGGCAGTCTCGGATCCAGCAGTATGGACTGTTTCATCCACGCTACCTGCTTCGGAATCTGCAGTGCATGCTTTGGCTGCTGCCCAAACAGGCCTGGCCGCTGAAAGTTTCGCTGCATGGCAGTGCCCTGTGGGTGCTGTCCCCGTGGGTCCTGTTGGCGTTCACCGTGCGCGGTCGCTTCGAGCAGAAGTGGGGACTCGTCATCACGTTGCTCGCGCTCATGGTCCCGGCGCTGCTGTACCAAAACAGCGGTCAGACCCAGCCGACGTACCGCTTCGCGATGCTTTGGCTCCCCGTCCTGGTGATTCTCCTCGCCCACGGATCAGCGCTGCGTTTCAAGCGCTTGGCGGTTGGACTCGTCGTGTTTTCGATCGCGGCGCAGAGCTTCGGCGCTTGGATGTTTGTCCGCAAGAAGGGCAAGTTGTTCGTCACCGACCCGCTCGGTTGGCCGTTCGAATCCGAGTTCGACGACGGCTGAGTCCGTCCGACGGTCAAAAAACGCCTTGCGTCCGGCGCTGAGGCGATCAAGCTGTCTTCCGGAGGCCCATCCATGTCCGTGAAACGCCATTGTCCCAGGGAGATGCTCCCGAGCTTTACGCTCGGTTTGAGCACGATTCCGTGGGACGGAGCGTGGACGGGCCCGGATGCAACACAGCGTGAATCGCTGTTTGCCGGCCTCGACCAGCACGATTGCTGAGCTTGGCTCTGGCCCCGCTCGCTCTGGCTCGGACTTTGACGCGCCTGCTGCCTCCGCGCTTCGGTGGCAACACGGCAGCCTCGTAGCCCGGCGCGTGCCCACACATCTTCGCCGAACACCCACTCGCTCGATCACCGGGCGCTCGAACAACACAGGAGACGGACCGATGAACTGGACGAAGAACGAATACGACACCCTGACTAGCCGCCCGAGCCGGGACGCACAGTTCTACCTGCAACGCCATCGTCGGCGTCACGGGCAGTGCATGGAGAGCGGCGGTGGCCGCCTCGCCCGGTTCGGGAAGATCGCGCGGTACAAGCAAACCTCGGTGCATGAAGTCGTCGCTGGACAACTGGACCGGGTCTACGAGGCCGAATACAACCACTACGTGTGGCGCGTTCGACCTCAGTGCGCGTACTGCAACGAGCTGCTGACCCGCACCACGCTGACGCGTGACCACGTCATCCCACGAGCCGCCGGCGGAGGACCCGGAGAGAACCTGGTCCCCGCATGTGCTCCGTGCAACCGAGCCAAAGCCGACCGGTCGCTGCTGGAGTTCCTGGTTGCACGACGCGCACGGTGGCGTGCGTGCATGAACTGACACCACTGCGGCGGCGTCCGAGCCTGGGGTTCTCCCCACCTCGGGCGTCGCCGCGTCTTGGTGGTCCGATGCCCCACTCGGAGCCCTGGCCGGGAGGTCAGCCTTCGCTGATCTCGACCGAGTAGTCGACGACCATTCGGCTGCCGGACCACGACGGAAACTTGGACTCATACACCGAGCGACGCGCGCAGGCGCGGACGATCGGTTGGTCGAGTTCGGCCGAAGGCATGACCGAGACGGCCGAGACTTGTCCGCTGGGCTCGAGCTCGAACTGGAAATCGAGGGCTCCAGTACCAGCGGCTTCGAGATCATAACAAGCGGCGAGATCGAGGCACTCGAACAGCGCCCCTTGAACCGTCAAGAGGTGCTCGTGCAGCTCATGGTCCTGAAGAAACGCGTTCCCCTCGGCATGGTTGTCTCGGCGCTTCCGGCTGCGGCGGTACTCGGGGATCTTGGAGTCGTCGAGCAGCGCCTCGACCGGGGGGATCTCGCTTTGCGGGAACGGACACGCCGCCGTGAGTCGCTCGTTCGTCGTTCCCTCCTCGAGGCTGTGCCCCGAGATCGTTCGGCCCCCCAGCACGAGGTCGTCGTCGCACAGCCCCAGCTCACATTCCGGAATGCCGTCGCAGGCACCGTTGGCGCATGGATCTGAGCTCTTTCGGCTCGCGCAGCCGGCCGCCAGAGCCACAGCGATGACGACCAGTCCTGCTGTGAGAGTCGAGGCACCGGTGCGCACCAAAGCACCATAACAGGTCCGCCCGTGCGCGAGCGCTCCTTGAACGCATCGAACCAAGTTTCGTCGGACATTGTGGGCGCCGATCGTACCCCCCGCGCAACGAGCCGGTGGTGGAAGTGGGTGCGAAGAATCGTAGCCAAGGCGGTTGGTGAGGCAGGCCTGCTAGAGTCCTCAGCCGATGCAGGACGACTTCGAACTCCTCGAGCAGTGGCGTGCAGGAAACACGACTGCGGGGAGCCAACTGCTGCAGCGGTATTTCGACAACCTGTACCGCTTCTTCTCGAGCAAGGTCGACGACGAGGTCGAGGACCTGATTCAGGGCACGCTCCTCGCGTGCGTCCGATACCAAAAGTCGCTCGAGGGGGTGGAGAGCTTTCGGGCGTACCTGTTCACGGTCGCTCGCAACGAGCTGTACCGGCACCTTCGGAAGCGGGCAAAGCGTGATGTGGTCGACTTTGGCGACACGTCGGTGATCGCGCTCGGTGTGTCACCCACATCCGCGGTGGCACAGCGGCAGCAACAGGCGCGACTGGTCGCAGGCTTGCGTACGCTCCCCGTGGAGTTGCAGCTGGTGCTGGAACTCCACTACTGGGAAGGGCTGAGCACAGCCGAGCTCGCAGGGGTCATCGAGGCGCCGCAAGGGACGGTGAAGAGCCGGCTGAGGCGCGCGCGCGCTCTGTTGGCGGAGGCGATGCAGGCCGCGGAGGGGTCGGTCATCGACCAACTGACGAGTCGAGACGTGCTGAGTTCTTGGGTCCAGGCTGTCCGTGGCGCCGAGCGTTCGGAGGACTGAGCACATCTCACGACCTCCGGGGCGGCTGGAGCGGACGCGGTGGTGTCCCGCAGAGGGGTCGTGGTCCCGAGCCTGGAACCTCAGACGCCGGGTGTTGTCCCTTCGCACAGGCCCGCTCATGCCCAAGAAAAAGAAACGCGTCACGATCCCAGAGCTGGATGTGGACCTGATCCCCGTCCTCAGCTGTATGTTCCTCCTCATCCCTGCGCTGTTGCTCGCCATGGAGGCGGCGAATTGGTCGTCGATTCCCGTCTCTCCGCCGAACTTCGTCGCGCAGGGGAAGCCAGGGCCAGACAGCATCGACGAGCGTCCTCACCTTGCGGTCGAAGTCCGAGAGGACGGCTTCGCGGTGACGATTGGTCGGTGTGGTGGGTGCGGCGAAGGTCCGCCGGACGTCGTCGGGCTCGAGGGCGAGGATGGACTCGATGGCTTGCGGTCGGCCGCCGAAGGCATCAAGGCCAGCTATCCGTCGATCGAGACCGTCTCCCTGAGTGCGGAGGGCACGATCCCGCTGCAGACGCTCGTCGAGACGATGGATGTGCTTCGGGGAAGTGAGTGCTCGTTGCTCCCTGGCGAAACCGGCTCCAACTGCCTGTTCCCGGGCGTCATCATCGACGCCTGAGCCCCAGGCCTATTCGACGACGCGGTGGATGTACAGACCTGCCGCGGCGTTGACGCCGTTCTGATCTGCAGCCCCGGAGCGCTCGAACGTGGAGTACTCCCCGTCATTGTCGAGGTCGCCGAAGGCTTGGGCGGTGAACTGGCACGCACCGTACCCGGAGTTGCTGTTACTCGAGATGTAGTCGTAGTGGAAGAAGTGCCCCTGCTCCATGCCGAAGTTGAGGGCGTTCCACATGGGGTTCGCGCCCCACTCGTCGATGTCGTAGACACCTGCACCGCCGCCACCCTGCCCGGGGACGCAACGTCCGCTGGGGCCATCGTTGCAGTTCACGGTGGGTGTGAAGCCTGCCGAGCCCCCGGTGGGCGATCCGCTTGGATGGGGGCAGCGGTGGGTGGCACCGTCCGCCATCGCAGCACCGTCGTTGATCTGTGAGACCTCTCCCCGGTCCACGCGGTCGCTGGTGAAGTATGCGTTTGTGGCGTCGAACAGCTTTGCGAGCTGCCCGCTGGCCTCCGCGGTCTTCACCCGGCGGATGTAGAGGGTCAGGGTGGGAATCGCGATCGCAGCCAGGATTCCGAGGATCGCCACCACGATCATGAGTTCGATGAGCGTGAATCCGCGTTGGCTACGAGATCGCATGGAGATACCTGGCAAGACCCACGGCGGTACCGGCCCGCAGGTGCACACCAGGGCAATGCACCTTTCCTGCCTATCGAAATAACAATGATCTTCGGCTTGCCGGCTGGAGAGGTCAGGCTTGGGCGACAAAAGGCGGCCAAGAGGTGCCGCAAATTGGCACGCCACAAGCGCACCAGAAGCGCGCTTCCGCCACCTGGATTTCGATACCCTGCGGGCAACTTGGCTGCTGACGAGTCCAGCTCTCGCGTGGTCGCACTCGAACCGACCTCTTGGGCACAGTTGCTGTTCGCGCTGCTCTCGCAGCGGTTCTCCGGTCGGGCGGAACTCGACCAAGGCGATGTGCGCCGCCAAATCGTCTTCCACGGTGGCTTCGCCGTGTGGACGGACTACGAGGTCCCGAGCACCGGGGTCTCGGAGATTCTGCTGTCGGCGGGCATGCTCGCGCCCGGCGAGGCGGAGCAACTGCGACAGGAGGCGCCGCTCGATAGCCTCGACGCGCGCGCTGCCGCGCTATCGCTCGACCTCGTCGACGTGGAGACGCTGGGCATGGCGCTTCGCGACCAGTGTGAGCAGCGGTTGTTGGCGACCGCGGGCCTCAGCGTGGAGCTCACGTTTCACGATGATCCGGGTCTCGAAGCCGAAGTGCTCGAGGGACTGACCCCGGCTCGTACGCTTCGAGCGATCAACTATGGCGTCCGCGGGCACTGCAGCCCCGAGCAAGCTGAACAGGCGCTGGAGCATCTCGAGGAAACGGATCTGCGGATCAGTCGCTCCTACTCGAAGTACAGCGGGCGCTTTGGCTTCGACAGCGGCGAGCAATCGACCCTGGACTTGCTCGGCAGCCGTCCGTCGTTTGTGCTCGACGACCTGATGCGGATCTCAGGGTTGGACGCCGTCCGAGGTATCCAACTCCTGTACACGCTGTGGGCGTGCAACATGTTGGTCGAAGCAGGCTCCGAGCCGGACCAGCCGGCAGAGGACACCAGCCGAGGAGGTCACAGCGAGCGGTCGCTGGTGCAGGACCTTGTGGTGGCAAAGATCGCGGCCGGGGCACCGCCGTTCGACATCTTGGCCCTGCCCAAGGATGCGACGCTGCGCGACATCGATCGGGCGCTGGCAGACCTACAGAAGAAGGTCGAGGGGGAGGATGTCACGGCCTCGCTGGACGACGTACGGACGGCCGCCCGGGATGAGCGGCGGCTGAGCTCGCGAACGATCGCCCGCAAGGCGGTCTCGGATCGTCGCTGGAAGCGGGCAGTCGCGGCCCTCGAAGACCTCAACGTCCTCGAGCCCGGAGACGTCGATGTGGAACTTGACCTCGCCTGGTCGGTTTGGAACGACGCTGATCGTCAGGGCGAGGCCCTGGCTCGAACCCTCGACGATGCCGTCGCGGCTTGCGGGGAGGAGTCGGAGGCGATCAGAGCCCGCTCCCAGTTCTATCGTGGCCATCTCCGCAAGCATCAGGGTCGCAAGCAGGAGGCGCTGAACGCCTTTGACCGGGCGGCAAAGCTCGATCCTCGGCTGCTCGACGCGCAGCGGGAGTCCCGTGCGCTTGCGGGCGCCCCCGAGAGCACGAAGTCCGGAAAGCAGTCCGTCAAGAAGGACCGCGCGAAGGCGGCACCGCGCAAGGTGGAGAAGGGCCCGCGTTCGAAGTATCTCAGCGGCCCGTGGCCGATCATCTGGGGCATCTCGGGACTGTTGCTCCTCGCGCTGGCCGTGGCACAGATCATGTTGCGGCTCGACGTCGACTACTAGCACTACTTGATTGGGGCTCGCCGTTGTGATCTACCGATCTGCGTGGCGACG
>CAJXVA010000385.1 GCA_913061055.1 uncultured Pseudomonadota bacterium | reverse complement strand
CGTCGGCAGCGTCAGATGTGTATAAGAGACAGTTCCAGCGCTACGACTGGGGGCAGCGTCCACTTTCGGATGCCGCGTTGGCATACGCTCGTTTCGACACGCACTACCTTCTGCGCCTGGCCGACCTGCAGGCGGAGGCGCTCGACGAGGGCCCGCACCGCGAGATGTTCGACCGGGCCTGTGTTCGCCAGACTGCGGTCTTGCCTCGGGAGCGCCCGTTCGACCCCGACGGTTACTGGAAGTACAAGGGAGCGCGCGACCTCGACGAATCGGGACGCTCGGTGCTCAAGGCCGTGTTCGCGTGGCGGGAGCAGCGGGCGGAATCTCTGGACCGGCCACCGTTTCGCATCCTGCCCGAGATGGCGATGATGGGCCTGGCCCGCGGATGTCCGAAGACCCGGGCGGAGCTGACCGCGCTCAAGGGCATGCCCAAGCCGGTGGCGCGCCGCGATGGTCCCGAGTTGCTCGCTCTGGTCGCCGACGCGATCGACACCCCGTGTCCGCCGCCGCAGCGACCCAAGCCCGACCGGACCCGCTCCGACCGGGTCGACGCCATGAAGGCCTGGCGGAAAGCCGAGGCGGCACGCCTGGGTCTGGAGCCCGAGATCGTCATCGATCGCGCGGGGCTCATGTCCGTCGTGGATGGCGATGTTTCATCGCTCGACGACTGGGAGCGCGAGCGCTACGGCAAGGGCATCGCCAAGGTGCTCTCGGCACTCGGCGGCTGAGGCCAGTCCGGCGGGCTGCTACAGCGGCGGCGGCTCGGCAAGGACCGTCAGTTCGAACTCTTCGACGAGTGTGCCGGAGTCGATGGGGCTCAGCTCGACCCGAAGGGTCGCCGCTTTGCCGTCCAGAGACTGCACATCGATCCCGTCGGGCATGATCACACGCACGTACATGAACTCGTACGTTCCGTCGCTGAGGACGTCGAAGGACATCGGATAGTTCGACACGCACTTGAAGTGGCCGCAGAACCCTGCGTCCTCGCCTTCGATATCGAGGGTCACGTCGAGCAGGGGCGCTCGCTCGTCGGTGTAGTCGCGGGGGTCATCCGGCACGGTGATGCCGCCGGCGCGAATCGGAAGCGGGATCATGGCGGAGCCTTGAGCGCCCCAGACAACCTGCAGTTCTCCGCCGTCTACGATCGGGGTGAAGTCGGTTTCGCCAAAGCCAACGTCGAGAAAACCGACGACGTCTTCGCCCGACTCGCCACTGTCCTCACCGGTGTCCTCACCGCTCTCGGAGCTGGTGTCCGAATCCCCGGCCGGAGGCTCGTCGCAGCCGCTGAGCAGCGCGCAACCCAGGACGAGGCCAAGGCTCGCTTGAAGCCCGGTCAGAAAGAGGGGTCGGAAGGGACGAGTCACACGAAGCAGCATCGGTAGAAAATCCAAGCCGCGGCCGGGCAAGGCCGCACCACCAAGATGCTTGGCACCAGCGAACGCCGCAAACACCAGCCCCAACCGGCTGTAGCTGCTTCCGTGGCCCCCTGCAGCAGGGTGTGACGCCGGTGTCAGACCCCGCTGCGTAGCCAGCGCAGCTCGACGGGGGGCGCTAGGCCAGCGCCTTGGACGTCAGCTCCGAGACATCGCGGCTGAGGCCCTCCGTCCCGCGAATCCTCTGAACGGCGGCCTTCATCAGCGCCTTACGGCCCTCGTCGAACCGCCGCCACGACATGAAGGCACCGGTCAGCCGGGCTGCAACCTGTGGGTTGAGCGGATCGAGCTCGAGGATGGTGTCGGCGAGCAGATCGTATCCACCACCGTCCGCGGCGTGGAAGCGGACCTGGTTGCGGACCGCGAAGGTCCCCATCAGGCTGCGGATCCGGTTGGGGTTGGTCAGGGTCATGTCGGCGTGCTCGCGCAGCGCCCTGACGCGGTCCAGGGTGTCGGGAAGCTGGCCCATCGCCTGCACGGCGAACCACTTGTCGAGCACCAGCGGCTGATTTTTCCACCGCTCGTAGAACGCGGCGAGGGCCTCGTCGCGAGCGGGGTGGTTCTGGTCGACCAGCAGGGACAGTGCCGCCTGGGCGTCGGTCATGTTGTCGGCCCGCTCGAACTGAGCTCGTACGGCTTCGATCGCGGCTGGGTCTTCGGTCGAGACCAAGTAGCCGAGCACGACGTTCTTGAGCCGCCGCCAACCATTCGCCTCCTTGCTGTTGGTGTACGGCGTGGTGCGTTCCAGCAGGTCGCGGTAGACGTCCCACAGCTGGGGCGCGTGGGCGTCGGCGAGGGCCCGGCGCAGGAAGGTCCGGGCCTCGTGCACACCGTCCACGTCGACGACGCTCTGACGCTGTCCCAGCACCCGCTCGTCGGGGAGGAGCAGTGAGAGCGCGGCGAGCGAGGCGTCGAGTTTCGGGTCCGCAAGAAGGGCGCCGAACGCAGCGATGAACCGCGGGTCGGCCACCATCTCCGCGCCACTGGAGCGCGCCTCGGTGAGCGCGAGCAGCAGGTCGGACGCGAAACTCTGGGCTGCGTCCCACCGGTTGAAGCTGTCGGAGTCATGCGCCATCGACAGCGCGAGTTCTTCACCGGAGCGCTCCTGCTCGAGCTTGACCGGCGCCGAGAATCCACGCAGCACCGAGGGTTGCGGGGGTGCGGCGACGCCTTCGAACGTGAAGGTTTGTTTCTGGGCGCGAAGCTCCAAGATCGCGGTGGTGCCGCGCACGGTCACGTCCGGATCCGAGGGGAGCAACTCGAGGTCAGCGCCGCTGGGGCCCAGCAGCCCGGTCGCAATCGGCAGGTGCATCGGCGCGTACTCGGGGGGGCCGCCGGCGGTCGGGGCGAGCTGCTCCAACGTGAGGCTGTAGGTCTGCGCGGCAGCATCGTGCTCGCCGTAGACCCGCAGCCGCGGGGTGCCGGATTGGCTGTACCAAAGGCCAAACTGCTCGAGGTCGACGCCGCTGGCATCCGCCATGGCGGCCCGGAAGTCGTCACAGGTGACGGCCTGACCGTCGTGCCGCTCGAAGTAGAGATCCATGCCCTTGCGGAAGGCCTCGGGTCCCAGGAGCGTGTGCATCATTCGGATGACTTCGGCGCCCTTGTTGTACACGGTCACCGTGTAGAAGTTGTTCATCTCGATGTACGCGTCGGGGCGAATCGGATGGGCGGTGGGCGAGGCATCTTCGGCGAACTGAGACGCTCGAAGGACGCGGACGTCCTGGATGCGTTTGACCGCAGGTGAGGTCATGTCCGCGGTGAACTGCTCGTCGCGGAAGACGGTGAGTCCTTCTTTGAGCGTGAGCTGAAACCAGTCGCGACAGGTGACACGGTTGCCGGTCCAGTTGTGGAAGTACTCGTGGCCGATCACCGCCTCGACGCCCTCGAAGTCGTCGTCGGTCGCGGTCTCGGGGCGAGCGAGGACGTACTTGGAGTTGAAGACGTTGAGTCCCTTGTTCTCCATCGCGCCCATGTTGAAGTCCGACACCGCGACGATCATGTAGATGTCGAGGTCGTACTCGAGCCCGAACACCTCTTCGTCCCACTTCATGGACTTCTGCAGCGAAACGAGCGCGTGGTCGCAGGCGCCGATGTTCTGGTGTTCGACCCAGATCTCCAGCTTGACCTCGCGGCCGCTGCGGGTCGTGAACGTGCCTTCTTTGCAGCTGAGGTCAGCGGCGACGAGGGCGAAGAGGTAGCTGGGTTTGGGGTAGGGGTCTTCCCAGGTGACGGTGTGCCGGCCGTCGTCCAGGTCGGCACGCTCGACCGCGTTGCCGTTGGACAGCAGCACCGGGTAGGCCGCCTTGTCCGCGACGATGGTGGTGCGGTAGCGGGCCATCACATCGGGACGGTCGAGGAAGTACGTGATGCGTCGGAATCCCTCGGCCTCACACTGGGTGCAGTAGTTGCCGCTCGACTTGTACAGCCCGCTGAGTTCGGTGTTCTCGTGCGGCTTGATGCGGACCTCGGTGCGCAACTCGAATGCATCGGGCACGTCGCGCAGCCGGAGGTCCTCCTCGGTGACGGTGTACGAATCCGCCTCGCGAGGGACACCATCGATCGCGATCGAGACCAGCTCGAGTCGTTCTCCGCGCAGCACGAGGTCGCCCGAGTGTGAGCCGTTACGCCGCAGCGTCATCGTCGCGCGGACGGTGGTGAAGGACTCCTGCAGATCGAAGTGAAGCTCGACCGTGTCGATGACGAACGCCGGAGGCTGGTAGTCCTTGCGATGGATCGGCTGGGGCGCGGGGTCCTTCATCCGCCGCAGGATAACGCCGGATAGGGGAGGCGCTCAGGCCTTTCGAGCCTGCCGTGTCACCTGCGGGCGTCAGTTCTCGGGAGCGCCCGCGTCGATCCAGTCGCGGATCGTCTGGATCTGGGCGGCGCTCAGCGGCATCGATGGCGCTGGGGGCATGAAGCCTCCCGTGCCCTCGATACGGTCTACGATGTAGCTGTTGTCGGCGTCGCCGGAATCGATCCACAACAGGCCACCGCCAGCCGAGACGTCGACGATGGCGTCGTAGGCGTCCGCGGCGATCGGGTTTCCGGCCCACGGTGCGAAGCTCGAGCCATGACAGCCGCAGTTCGCGGTGAAGATCGGGTGGACGTCTGTGGACCAGCTGGGGATGTCGATGCAGTTGTTCGTGTTGAAGCTCAGGCAGTTTCCGCTGCACGACAGGCTTCCGCCGTCGAAGCCGAGGCTCACGCAGGACTCTCCGCCGAGGTTTCCGCCGTCGCAGTCCTCGGCCGGGTCGATCGACCCGTTGCCGCAGGTGCCACAGTTGGCGGTGCTGATCGTCCCGCAGTCGTTGATGCAGGACAGCCCGCCGTTGTCGAACCCTTCGGACACGCACGTCGCTCCGCCGAACAGGTTGTTGTCGCAGACCTCGCCGTCCTCGAGGTTATTGTTCCCGCACAGGGAGCACTGCGCACCGCATTCGTTGATCGCTCGCGTGACGCAGAGGTCATCCCAGTCCGTGCCGCAGCAGAAGGGATCCGCCGTGCAGACGCAGGCCTCTACGGTTGGGTCCTCGCACCCTGCGCTCCCGTTCTCGAAGCAGCAGTTCGTATTGTCGAAGCACTCACTCTCATCAAACTCGCAGCTGGCATCACAGCTGAGGGTGCCCGCGTCGTAGCCTCGAGAGCTGCAGTTCTCGCCGTCGAGGTTGGCGCCGTCGCACTGTTCGGCCCCCTCGACGCTTCCGTCGCCGCAGGTCGTGCACCCCGAGGTGTCGTAGCCCAGGCAATCGGAGCTACAGGCCAGGGTGCCGCCGTCGAATCCCTGGGTCAGGCAGGTCTCGTCCCCGAGCTCCGCGGCGTCACAGGTCTCGGCCTGGTCGACGGTCCCGTCGCCGCAGGTACCGCAGCCGGCCGTGTTGAAGCCGAAGCAGTCGTCATCACAAGCGAGTGCGCCGTTGTCGAATCCCAGGGTGACGCAGGTCTGCTCATCGAGGTTGTCCCCGTCGCAGACCTCTCGACGCTCCACTTCTGCGTCGCCGCACGAGAACGCCTGGCAGCCATCGAACTCGAGCTGACAGAGCTCGTTGCAGCTCAGGGTCCCCTCGATGAACCCGAACGCAGAGCATTCCCAGTCGAGAAGATCGTCGCCGTCGCACTCCTCATCACCGTCGGCGACGCCGTTCCCGCAGTTCATCTGCGGTCCGCGGGTGTCGGTCGGGTCTGTCGTCGTGGGGTCGGTGGGGTCGGTGGGGTCGGTGCTGGTGCCGTCGGTGTCCGGGCCCGAGGCCGTGGGGTCTGTCGGACTCGTCGTCGCGGGGTCGGTGGGGTCTGTGGGGTCCGTGACGTCGCTGGTCGCCGTACCGGTGGCGTCAGTCCCGCTGCTGCCGCTGCCTCCGTCCGTTCCGCTCGCCGACGTGGGATTGGAGTCGCAGGCGACCGGGAGCAGGGCCAGGAGCAACGCGGTCGGGCCGAGCCGAAGCGGGAGCATGGAAGGATGATACCGGAGTCAGGTGACCGCGGGAGTTGCGCGACCATGGGGCGGTGGGTGCGTACCGTCGCTGCGTTGTTGGATTGAAGGTATATTGGTATGACCAGTTGAAGGTCCGGTGGCTTGGCCACATCATGAGTGGGATGGGTCTTCAGAAGATCGACCGCCGCACCATCTCCGATCAGGTGTTTGAGCAGCTCTCCCGGGAAATTGTGGATGGGCGCATGGAGCCGGGCGTGTTGTTGCCCTCCGAGCGTGAACTGGTGCAGGTCCTCGGGGTCAACCGAGGCGCGGTTCGAGAAGCGCTCAAACGGTTGGCCCAAAGCGGACTGGTGCAAATCCAGCAGGGCGGTGGGACCCGGGTCTTGGACTACCGAAAGACGGCCGGGCTCGACCTGCTCGGGTCGCTCATGATCCGCGCCGACGGTGAGGTTGACGTTCGAGTCGCGCGCGCCGTGATGGAGATGCGCTCCGCGCTCGCGCCCGACGTCGCGCGCCTGTCCGCGACCCGTCGGGACGAGGGCACGGTCGAGCAGCTCAGCGGGCTGGTCACCGCGATGGGCGAGACCGAAGACCTGGGGGCGCTGCAAGGTCACTCCCTCGAGTTCTGGGATGTGCTGGTCCGGGCGGCGGACAACGTCGCCTACCGACTCGCCTTCAACACGCTGCGCGACACGTATGAGCTCATCCGCGGCGCTCTGGTCGTCATCATGGCCGACGAAGTCTCGGACGTTGGTGGCCATCGTGACGTCCTGGACGCCGTGCGGACCCAAGACGGCGATGCGGCTCGCCAAGCCGCTGAAGCGCTCGTTCAGCGCGGCACCGCCCGGGTGTTCGAACTCCTCGAAGCCCTGGCGGCGGAACAAGAACCGCCCCATACGAATTCAACAGACTCAACACCAGACCCCTCCAAAGGACCTTCGTCATGAACTCCGCTGCTGCTACCCACCCGCGTACACCAGGCTTGAGCCTCTTCGACGCGGCGCGACTCTTCTTTCGCCACGCATCGCCTCGACTGCTCGTGGGCTTTGCCGTGTACGCGGTCGCGTACCGAGTCTGGCTGGGCGGTTTTACGGTCTGGGATCTCGCGCTCGCCTCGCTTCAAGTCGCCCTGCAGCCGATGACGGAGTGGATCGTGCACGTGTTTGTGCTGCATGCCCGTCCTCGAAAGGTCGGACCCGTCACGCTCGACACCCGGCTGGCGAGGGACCACCGATCCCACCACACCGATCCCCACGCGCCGCGCTGGTGGTTCATCCCGGTGATCAGCGGCATCTTGGTCTTTGTGGGTGTTGCCGTGGTCGCGCACCTCCTGCTTCCCCAGGGTCTCGCAGCCACCTTCACCGCGACCTCGATCCTCATCGCCCTGGTCTACGAGTGGACGCACTACCTGTGCCACTGCACCTACAAGCCTCGGTCGCGCTACTTGAAGTTTCTGGTGCGCCATCACCGGCTTCATCACTTCAAGAACGAGCACTACTGGATGGGCGTGACCGTCGTGGGTGGCGATCGGCTGCTGGGTACCCTCAAGAGCCCCCGTGATGTCGAGACCTCGCCGTCCTGCAAGGACGTGCTCGCGGCGTACAAGGCGGCGAACAAGTCGCCGCGGTAGCCCCGGGGTTGCGCCCGGTGCTTGCCGATGGCTCTGCGGGCGCTGTCCGTGCTAACAGGCGGGCATGCGATCGCGGTGGTCCGACGCGGAGGCGGCAGGTGCGGTGGAGCGCTGGGCGGGTGCGCCTGGCAGCAATGAAGACGTTGCGCTTCGCGTCTACTCGTCACGACTGATCGGTGCCGAGCCGGCGCTCGTGTTGCATGGCGGCGGCAACACGTCGGTCAAGACCCGGCTTGCGGACGACCTGGGGGAGCCGGTGTCGGTCCTGTGCGTCAAGGGCAGCGGCTGGAATCTCGGAGACATCGAGCCGGCGGGGCTGCCCGCGGTGCGACTCGACACGCTTTCACGGCTGCGGGCTTTGCCGGCGTTGTCGGACGAGGACATGGTCAACGCGGCGCGGACTCGGTTGCTCAACGCCAGCGCGCCCAACCCCTCGGTCGAGACCCTGCTGCACGCGTTCTTGCCCCACCGGTTCATCGACCATTCGCACGCCGACGCGATCCTGTGTCTGGCCGACCAGGAGCAGGCAGCGGCGCTTGCTCAGGAAGTGTTCGGCGATCGGCTGGCGGTCGTCCCGTATGTCATGCCCGGCTTCGCGTTGGCCAAGCTCGCCGCCGAGGTGTACGAGGCCCACGCAGATTGCGAGGGTCTGTTCCTGGCGCAGCATGGCCTGTTCACGTTTGGTGACACGGCCAAACAGGCCTACGAACGTCATGTCGAAGCGGTGAGCCGGGCCGAGGCGTTTGTCGCGGCCAAGCGCACGCAGGTTTCGGTTCCCCAGGCCCGGGCCGACTACGCTGCGCTGGCCCCCGCGCTTCGAGGCTGCCTGGGTGGCGTGGTTCTCGAGCGGCGGGACACGCCTGAGGCCCTGGCGTTTGCGTCCGACCCCAACGTGGCCTCGCTTTCCCAGCGCGGCACGGCCACCCCGGACCACGTCATCCGGACCAAGGCTGTTCCGCTGCTGCTCGACCCGCACGCCGCGGGCACTGATTGGCCGGGCTACGTTGCGGCGCAGGTCCAGGCGTTTCGCGAGCGTTACGACGCCTACTTCGACGCCCAGGTGGCGGCCAAGGGCGTCACCCGGACCAAGCTCTCGTCCAACCCCGTGGTCGCGCTGATCCCTGGCGTGGGTCTGGTGACGGCGGGCGCGACCCGGAAGGCCGCCCGCGTGGCCGCCGACCTCTACGAACACACCATCGAGGTCATTCGAGGCGCCGAAGCAGTGGGTCGTTATCAAGCGCTGCCCGATGGTGACCTGTTCGACATGGAGTATTGGTCCCTCGAGCAAGCCAAGCTCGGTCGGAAGAAAGCCGCGCCACTTCAAGGACGGGTCGTCCTGGTGACCGGCGCCGCCTCGGGGATCGGCGAGGCCACGGCGGGGGCGTTCGGACGGATGGGCGCGGCGCTGTTTCTCGTCGATCGAGATCCGGCCGTGGCCGAGGTCGCACAAGCGCTCGGTGGCGAGTTCGCCGTGGCGGACGTGACCGATCAGGCGGCGATCGGGGCAGCCGTCCGCGCGTGTGTCGAGGCCTACGGAGGCATCGATCACGTCGTCTCCAACGCTGGGACTGCACCGCAGGCCCCGATCCACGAGTGTCCGCCGGACGTGTTCGAGGCGAGCCTCGCGGTGAACCTTCGCTCCCACCAGAGCTTGGCGGCCGCTGCGACGGCGGTGTTGCGCGCGCAAGGGCAGGGCGGCAGCCTGTTGTTCAACGTCTCGAAGGCGGCATTCAACCCGGGCAAGGGCTTCGGTCCCTACGCGGTCGCCAAGGCTGGTCTGTATGCGCTGATGAAGCAGTATGCGATCGAAGGCGCCGACGCGGGGATTCGTTCCAACGCGATCAACGCCGACCGAATCCGCACCAAGCTCCTGGACGAGGACGACGTCCGCAAGCGGGCCCAAGCCCGCGGCCTCGACGTTGACGCCTACTTTCGCTCCAACCTGCTGCAGCGCACCGTCACGGCGGACGATGTCGCCGACGCGTTCGTGTACTTGGCCAGCGCGCAGAGCACCACCGGGTGCGTGATCACAGTCGATGGCGGCAACATTGCCGCGAGCCCACGGTGAGTCCATGCCCCGGTCTCCGCTGCGATCGTTCGTCCTCGTCTCACTCCTGTGCTGTGGATGTGGCTGTCTCTTATACACATCTCCGAGCCCACGAGACCTC
>CAJXVA010000384.1 GCA_913061055.1 uncultured Pseudomonadota bacterium | reverse complement strand
CGAGATGTAGAGAGGTCTCGTGGGCTCGGAGATGTGTATAAGAGACAGCTCCGCCGCGAAGGTCAGCTCGACGCTCTTGTTCTCGTCCATCAGCAGCGTGCACTTCAGCCCGCTGCAGTCTCCGCCGTACCCGCTGAACTCGTAGCCCGAAGTCATGTACGGGGTGGCGGCCAGAGTCACGCTGGTGCCGTAGTCGAACTCGACGGTGTCCTCGGTGCACGGAGGCGGGCAGTCGATCCCCTCGGGCATCGAGAGCGCACTTCCGGAGGTTCGATAGGCGCCCACCTTGGAGAGGCTGAGGTCGCGCTTCTCCAGAACGAACTCGGCCTCGATCGTGGTGTTACCGGCCAGCGTGACGGTGCAGTTGTCGGTCCCGGTGCACCCAGCTCCAGACCAGCCGACGAAGATGGTGCCCACCGCGGGCGAGGCCGTCAGGGTGATCGTCGTGCCCTCGACGAAGGGAGACGCGTCCGAGCCGCAACCGACGTCGCAGTCGATGCCGTCTGGGCTCGAGATGACCCGCGCGTCACCGTTGCCGACCTTCTGTACGCTGAGGACAGGGTCTTGCGAGAAGGCCACAGCGACGTTCACCACGTCCTGCTCCAGCACTTCGCAGCGGCCGATGCCGAAGCAGTCGCCCGTCCAGCGAACGAAGTTCCACCCGGGGTCGGGCGCCGCATCGAGGAAGATGCCCGAGTCGGGCCGAGGCGAGAAGATGTGGGTGCACTCCGTGCCGCAGTCGATGCCCGTGGGGGAGGACAGGACACGGCCTCCGCCCGGGTTCTCGACGAACAACTCCGTGCTCTCGACGACGGCAATCCCGGTGCTCTCGCCTCCGCCGCTCTCCCCTCCGGTGCTCGCCGCATCCGAGGGTGATGTTGTCGACGAAGACGACGAGGACGACTCTCCGTCGGTTTCGCGGGTCTCGCCTGGCGGGACACACTGGTTGGCGGTTGCAGTCGGGGCAAACTCCCCGTAGCGACGACCCGAGGCACACATCTCGTCGGGGAAGCTGCAGCGCTGGTTGGACTCGCAGATGCCAGAGGCGGAGCACTCGTCGTCCGACTCGCACAAGAACGGGGTCTCGCCCGTGCATCCGAACAGGGCCCCAAGGGACACTCCCAGCACAACCTCTCGAACCCCCACCCGGAGATACTACCGCGATTGCGGTGGGTCGGCTGCACGGCTTGCCGTGCTTGAACGAGGGTCGACGGCGCGCAAGATCGAATCCGGCGACTGCAACCCACCCTCACCGACACTTCCTACCCAAGCTCGCTTCCCCGACCTCGGCCTACGTCGCGTCCGTTTGCGCTCACGGTCGCACCTGGTCATGCTGGCGGCCCGCCTCGCGCTCTTCCCTCCGCCCATGCTGACCACAGCGCTTCTCGCGATCTCGGCCGCGCTCTTCGCCGTTCTGCTCGCGTACGGCGTGGGCTACGTCGTGGCAGCCCTCGGCTTCGGGTTCGTGAAGTTGGGAGGCTCGATCCCGAGCCCCCCGTCCGAGGACGCCAGCGTCACAGTGCTCGTGCCAGCCTTCAACGAGGGCCCGGCGCTGCTCGACACGATCGAGACGATCCTCCACCAGGACTACGCCGGGCCCGTCCGCATCCAGGTGCTGATCGAGGACGAACAGGACACATCGTTTCCCGCCCTGCGGGAGGCGTACGACCTCGACGAGCACCTCTGTGCACAGCGCGATCACTTCACCCTCGAAGTGTGCCTGACCGGGCTCCGACCGAAACACAGCAAGGTCAACCTCGCGCTCGAAACGCTCAGCTCCACCTACGTCGCCTTCCTCGACGCGGACCACCGCGCGGAGCCGCAGTGGCTGCGAGCGTCCGTCGCCGTCCTCGAGCGGGGTGAGCACGCTGCGGTTCAGAGCCGCAGGGCTCCGCTCGAAGCGAGGACCCTGTTCCAGTTCTGGGATTCGGCGGAGAACCACCTGGGCAACGAGGTGCTCAACCACCTCTCCCACGCGGCAGGCCTGCACGGGTTCTTCACCGGGACCACTTGTGTCTTCCGCTCGTCGGTCTTCGAGGGTCGCACGCTGCCGAACTCGATCACCGAGGACACGTTCCTGTCGTACCAGCTGCTCTGCGAGGGCCACCGCATCGCCTACAACGGCACCTGCGGAAGCTTCGAGGAAGTCGCTCCCGACGTCCGCACCTACGTCGCTCGCCGGCGGCGCTGGAGCAGTGGTCACAACCAGACCTTCTTCGCCCACCTCCCGAAGATCCTTCGCGCACCGCTGCGCTGGCGCGAGAAGTTCCAGCTCCTGTTTCATGGCGCGTTCTTCCTGGTCCCCACCCTCGTCGTCGCGCTGATCAACTGCCTGGGCCTGTACGTCTTCCTGCAGCTGACCATGAGCGTTCGTCTGCTCGCGCTCGTGCTCAGCCTGCTGATCAGCAGCATCCTGGCCTACCTCATCAGCCCCAACCTCGTGCGCGGTCTGCAAAACGTCGCGCTCGCCCTCGTCTGGGTCTTTCCACAGATCGCCACCGCGTCTATCTGGGCCTACAAGTTGCTCGGGGACGAGATCTTCTTCCAGATCATCGAGTTCCCGTACACCAGCGTCCTGGGTCCGTTGGGCCTCGCCCTGTTCCTCGCCCCCCTGACGGTCCTCATCGTCGGAGCGGCACGACTGCGCCGGCCCTCGCTCGTCACCACGCTCCTCTTCCTCCCAACCTTCCCGCTGATCCTCTTCCTCGACATCTTCGCGGCCTACGTCGGCTTGATGGACCGCATCTTTGGTCGCAGCGTTTGGGGCACGATCCGCCGGTCGAACTCCATCGATGCCAGCTTCCTTCCCAAGCCGCTGGCCTCGATTCTGACCGCCAGCTCCGGGGGGATTCGCTGGGCGCGGACCCTGCTCGTCGGAGCCCTGTTCGCGGTCGCTGGCCTCGTCGCCGTGAACGACCTGCTCGTGGTCGACAACTGCGGCCACCCGATCTACCTCCTGGGCCGACCCATCGTGTACGAAAACACCAACTTCGAGACCCGGATGAGGGTCCGGATCGAAAAGAGGGCCGCGACATCCGAAACGCTCGAGATCGTGACGACGGTCGATATCGACTCCAGCAGTTCGCAGCCTGTCGCGATCTCGATTCGTGCAGACTCCGCGTCCAAGGAGATGCTTGTGACCGGGGCCGGCACAGCCTCGGCGACGACGCAGGTGCCCCTAGGATTCGACACGGTTGAGGTGCGCGTCGGTTTGTCGGGGGCCGGCTCCGCGTGCTCGGTCGAACGCCAGGTGTCCACAGCCCTCCGCGAGATCCGGGACGGAACGCTCTACCTCAACGGCGAGCCCTTTATCATCAAGGGGGTGGTCCCTTCGTTTCGGACCCCCCACGTCGACCTGGACCTGCGGCAGGGTCTCGAGCAGATCAAGGCGCTTGGGGCCAACACGATCCGCGTCTACCACACGCCAACGGTGGAGCTGATGGACCTCGCGGAGGAGCTCGACCTGATGCTCATCGTTCAGCCCAGCGAGTCCACCTGGAACAACATCGACATGTCGCAGGAGGACGGCGCGACGGAGTTGCTCGACCGATACCGCGAACTCATCGGCGCGACCGAGGGCCGAGCCAACATCCTCATCGACAACGTTGGCAACGAGCTGGAGCTGGTCTCCCAGGGACCCTCCGCGCCGCGAAACATCGCGGAGACGCTGCGCCGGGCTCGCGCGCACGAGCGCTACCGTTTCCCGCTGAGCTACTCCACGTACGCCATCTTTCACGACTATCCCGTCGACATCCTCGCGGTGAACATGTTGGACACCGGCGACACGTACTGGCGCGATGCGGTGGACCTGGTCCGTGCGAAGAACAACGCCTTCTATGCCAGTGAGTTCGGGGGATTCGTCGCCTTCTACGAGGAGATCGATCCGCTCGTGCGCGCCTCGAGAGTGCGAGCCCACTGGCGTCGGCTCCAGGAGGCCGGCAGCTCCGGCGGGGTGTTCTTCCAGTCGCACGACAACTGGGCGCAACCGGTCGCCGTCGGCTTCAACGACCCGTTCAACCCCGAGCAGCCCGACGATCGGCGAGGCGCTTGGGATCATGAGAACCGGCCCAAGCTCATCCACGACCACCTCCAGGCCCTCTACGCCGACGCGGTGCTTCAGCTGGAGGGGCCGCCGGAGGCCTTGCAAGTCTCGATGCGGAACCGGCGTCCCTACCCGCTGTCGGATCTGAGCGTGCGCTACGGCGGCGAGGTGGTGTTTCTTGGTGCGTTGCAGCCGCAGCAGCGTGTGGTTCTCGAGCTCACGCTCGCGCCCGAGAGCAGCCATT
This sequence comes from uncultured Pseudomonadota bacterium, assembly GCA_913061055.1. Classification (GTDB taxonomy): domain Bacteria; phylum Myxococcota_A; class Polyangia; order Nannocystales; family Nannocystaceae; genus CAJXVA01. The sequence continues at coordinate 5,425 of CAJXVA010000384.1, read as the reverse complement.
CCTTCGCCATCGAGCACACGACCCACCGAGGTTTGAAGAGCCGCTACGCCACCGTGCTGATCGACCCGGTGCACCTTCAACGCCCGGGCGTCACCAACACTCTCGCGCGGACGACCACAATCTCGCCGACCCGCTTCGACGTCGAGTTGTTCGGCCAGGACGAGCTGCGGTTCTACCTGCCCCGCTCCTGGAGTCGATACCGCATCGCGGGTGAGCAGAGAGAGGCGAAGGCGGGCTTGAACTCGTTTCAATTCCCCGACCCCGGGCGCGTGGTCTGTCCAAGCCTGACCCGGCTGGAAACATCGCAACAGCGTTTCGTACCGGTCCCAGCCGAGTTCACGGACGGAGGTCCGCACACGCTACGCATCCAGCTGCCGGAGGTCTCGTCTTTTGAGGACTACACCCTCGTCCTCGAAGGCGTGGGCGCGCAGGCGATGACCTTCATCGCCACGGACGGCTCCAAGATCAGGGTCAAGACCCATAGCTACCGTGAGAACCGAATCCCGATGCGGACCCTGCTCCCCGCGTTGCAGGATCAGACGCTCTTCGTGCAGCTCACGCGGAGCAGCACCCAGTACGTGGCGCCCGAACTCACTCCCGATGGCCAGCCGATCCTCGTGTCGTTGAAGCGGCCATGGTTGGAGAAGGTCCACCGCGTGCGCCTCGAGCAAGTCCCGTGAATCGACGAAAGCCGCCGGGTTCGGGCCCGTTCAGCCAGTAGTTCGACGGGCGGGCCCGGATCTGCTTAGACTCCGCCGATGCTCCGTCTGGGCGCACTGATCCCCGCGTGTATGGCTCTTGCGTTGGGATGCGGTCCCAACACCAACCGCGACACCAACGAGACGCTTCCGCCCGCCGACGCCGCGAAGAAGCCCTCGGACGCGCCGCAACCTGCCACCGACGAGCCCGCTGCCGTCCCGGTCACGCCACAGGCCGCCGAGCCCACAGAGCCCGCCCCGCCGCCCGAACCGGTCGACCCGCTCGCGGCCCTGTCCGCAGAGGACCAGGCGACGTTCTTGGCCGGTCCCACCGACGGTGGAGAGCCCCTGCCCAACCACTACGTCAAAAGCAACGAGCGGCGTCACGACACGTGGTTTCCCTACGTCAAAGATCTGGGCGGTGCCTTCGTCGGGGTCGGGCCCGACCAATGCTTCACGGTGGCCGCAGCCCAAGGTGCGGAGCTGATGTTCCTCCTCGACATCGACCACATGGTGGTCGACGTACACAACAACTACGAGGTGTTGATCGAAGCCTCCGAGACGCCGGCGCAACTCCGCCAACGCTTCAACGCGACGGAGCAAGACGCCAGCATTGCGTTGCTCGAGGAGGCGTACGCCGACGTCGACAAAAAGACCCGCCGGCTTCGGCTGCAGACCTATCGCGCCTCACGAGAGACCATCTTCCGGCACCTTGGGCACGTCATCGAACGCCACCAAGGCGACGCGCAGACCAGCTGGTTGTCCAACGCGGACTACTACAACCACATTCGCACGCTCTTCCAGAACAACCGGGTCCGCATCATGGATGGCGACCTGACCGGAGCGGACACCATGACGAGCGTCGGTGTCGCAGCCACCAAGCTGGGCGTCCCGGTGCGCGTGCTGTACCTGTCCAACGCCGAGGAGTACTACAAGTACACCAAGCAGTATCAGGCCAACATCGCCGGTCTGCCCGTGGACTCCAAGAGCCTGGCGCTCCGCACCATCTACAACAAGGAGTGGGAACATGCCGACTCCCTGTGGAACTACCAGGTTCAGCCTCTCGCGAACTACCAAGAGTTCCTCAGCGGCGGCAAGGTCCGCAGCCGCAACGCGATGTTCCGCGTCGCCACCGAGCAGAAGGTGCTCGAGCGCACCACCGACGTCCCCGGCGTGAGCCGCCTGGGCGTCGCTCAGTAGCGCGTCCCTCGGGGCGCTGCGGGCAGCTACGCGGGGTTGCAGAAGCCATAGCCCGGGGTGTCGAGCAGCGGCAGGCACAGGACATCCTCGGGGCAGTCTCCGTCGACCCCGATGCGGCAGAGGATCTCGCAGGTCACCCCACCGGCAAGAGGCGCGACACACAACAGGCCATCGCCGCAGTCGCGGTTGTAGATGCAGTCCTCACCCAGCGCCCCGGGCCCCACGGCCTCGCAGTAGCCGAAGGACTCGCCCTCCAGGTCGGTCAGCACGGAGCACTGCTGGTCCGCGCCGCAACCGTCCTCAAACGGCTCGCATGCGGGCAAGCACGCGCCCAGGCCGGAGTCGCCGAAGCCGAGGCAGTCGAAGCCCCCGTCGCACGGAAACTCGCCCGTACAGATTCTGCGGCACGCGGTGCCCTCCGCTGTCCCCGTGTTGAGACAGGTCATCTCGGACGCGCAGGTATCCACGTCCGGAGACTCCTTTGGGTACTCGCACGCCTCTTCGAGCCCAGCATCCCCGGTGGGCGCCACACAGCCCAGCTCGACTCCCCCGCCATCGATGGCTACGATCGCGCACTTGGCCTCGGCGGGGTCCGTGCACGGAGTCCCCGACATCGCGCACAGGTCGTCCAGGGGCACGTACGCACCCGTGTCTGAGCTGGCTCCTCCGCTCGAACTCCCCGTCTCGCCGGACGACGACGAACCGGCCGACTCACCGGAAGTGGACGACGACGTCGACGCGGTCGTGCTCCCCTCCGACCCCATCTCCTCTGGCGTGCCCGAATCGTCGCTGCACCCCGCTGTAAAGGTCGCCATCGCCAGGAGAACGACGCTCGCCGTTCGGATAGAGAGAGTCTGCTGAAGGCTCATGGCTGAGGAGCCCGCCGCGTGGCCGGATGGATCACAGCAAAGGTGAACGAGCACCCGGGCAATTGCACGGAACAGCTCTGGCGTGGGATCGTGCGTTTCGGTGGCGAGTGGTGATGACCCGAGCACGCGCTTGTCGACTCCGCCGCGTGCGGAGGGCGAGAGCGCGATCCGCAAGCACGTGCATGCCGCGTTGTTCGGGGGCCCCAAGCCCGTAGACGTGACGCGCGACGGGGTGCCGGCGGCGGTCGGGCGCTTTCGGACCACCCGCGTACTGGGCTCGGGTGGCATGGGCACCGTGCTGGCGGGATACGACGACGAACTCGAGCGCCCGGTCGCGGTCAAGCTACTGCATCGGGAGATCGGCGTGCAGCATGCCGAGCGACTGCGGCGGGAGGCCAAGGCGCTGGCCAAGCTGTCGCACCCCAACGTGGTGACGGTCTACGAGGTGGGCACGCACCAGGACCGCCTGTTCATCGCGATGGAGCAGGTCGAGGGCGTCACACTCGGCACCTGGATGCGGGCGGAGGACCACTCGATCGATGCTTTGCTCGATGTGTTCTTGCAGACCGGACAAGGGCTCGTGGCAGCGCATGCTCGGGGGCTCATCCACCGGGACTTCAAGCCGGACAACGTGATCGTCGGCGAGGACGGGCGGCCGCGGATCTTGGACTTCGGGTTGGTGCACGCCGCCGATGAAGAGGAATCCGACGACGCGATACATGCGCCGGCGTCTCCACCCGAAGACATGGCGCTCGCGGAGACCGGGCCTGGGGACACGCCCCAGGCGGGGAGCGGATCGCTGACGGAGACGGGGACGGTGCTCGGGACGCCGGCGTACATGCCGTGGGAACAGCTTCGCGGGGCGCAGACGACCGAGGCCAGCGACCAGTTCGCATTTTGTGTCTCGCTGTGGGAAGCGCTGTATGGCGCGCGTCCGTTCCCCGGCAGGACCGTCGTGACGCTGGCGGAGGCGGTGAGCACGGGCAAGGTCAAGCCACCGAAACGTTCGCGAGGTTCGGGCCGGCTGCGGCGGGCATTGGAGCGGGGCCTGTCGCCCAAGCCGCAGGGGCGTTGGCCGGGGATGCAGGCGCTGCTGGAGGAGCTTTCGGACATTCGTACCGCGTCCACCCGGAAGCGGCGCTCCGCGGTGGTGGTTGGGGCGCTGACGCTGGCGCTTGGCGGAACCGCGTGGGGGCTGACGCGGCCGGGGAGGCCTGGATGCGAGCCGGCGCAGGAACGCCTCGCGGGGATCTGGGATGACGAGGTGAAGCAGACGGTGGCGGACCGGTTCGTCGGGGCCTCCGCCCGCGTGCAGGAGTTCTACGTCAAGGAACGGGCGCTGCTCGACGACTGGGCCAACACGTGGTCGGAGATCCACACGCAGACCTGTGCGAGCGACGAAGAGACGGTCAACCGGCTGCGCTACGCCCAGCGGCAGACGTGTCTCGACCAGCGCTTGCTCGAGCTCCGGGTCCGCGCGGTGGCGATGACCGATCTGACCCCGGAGGTGGCGGCGACGGCAGCATCGGGGGACTACATGCCGTTCTACTTCCCCCGCGACTGTCGCAATCCCAAGCTCGTCGAAGGAATCGTGCAGTATCCGGATGGTCCGTTGCGGCAGAAACTGCTCGACGCGCTGCTCGAGCTTCGGACACTCGAGCAACTCGCCAAAGCCACCTTCTTCGGCGAGCCGGGCCTCGAGTACGAGAGTGTGCTCGACCGAGAGATCGAGGTGCTCAATGAGATCGAGGAGATCGGCTACCTACCGGCGGTCGCCGACGTCCGCACCCGCTCCGCGAACGGAATGCTGATGGCGGGCATCGTCCCGTTCGACGAGGCCGTTGCGGAGATCGACGACGCGGCTCTCCTGGCGACCGAGGCGCGCAGCGACCAGACCTACGTGCTCGGCAGGCTGTGGAAGCTGTGGGGACTCAAGGAGCGAGGGAGCGACGCCTACTACGCCCCGGAGATCGTCGCGCAGCTCCCCACGTGGGAAGCGGCGCTTGCCCGCAATGGCTGGCCGATCTACGGGACGTTGGAGTTTCGTGCCTGGCAAGGTGCGATCCTCAGCATGTCCGGAGACGTGGAGGCGGGCCGCATCGCCGCCGAAGCGGGCGTGGCGTTCGCCCGCGAAACCTTCGGCACGGACCACATGTTCTATCGGCGCACCCTGCAGACCACTGCGCACTACTTGCGAGGAACGCCGCTCGAGAACCTGGGACGTGGCTATCGGCAGGAGATGCTCGAGCGCATCGAGTCCTCCGTCGGTCCGAACGTGTTGGAGCTCCTTATGCCCCTAGCAGGCGAGACCGAGGAACTCACCAACGAGGAGCGGTTCGACGCCGCTCTCCCGATGGCTCGCCGCACGCTCGACCTGGCCACGCTGCACCACGGCGAGTCTGGGGCCAACGCGACCTACGCCCAGGTGGGGCTGGCCCGGGTGCACGCGGCGCGGGGGGAGTTTGCGGAGGTCGACGCACTGCTCCCCAAGATCTGGGGCAGTCTCGAGCAAGACGCCGGCATCTTCATCGCGATCCCGGCCGAGCTGCAGGTGCACTATTCCGCGGCGCGGGGCGAGCCGGACCCAGTCGCCCTCGCAAACCTGGAGAAGGTCGGGGCGGTGCCGGATTTCACCAAGAGGATCATCGCCGTCGTGAC
>CAJXVA010000383.1 GCA_913061055.1 uncultured Pseudomonadota bacterium | reverse complement strand
CCCCGGTAACCCCTGCGCATACCTGGCCAACTCTTCCGACGAGCTTGCGGCCGTGCTCACCGGCATCGTGACCGCGGCGCTGGAAGTCGACCTCAGCTCCGGCTCCGGCGCGACCGCGAACGAGTTTGGCGTGGGGGCACAAGGCGCTCCAGGACAGGGAGAGGCGCTCCAGACCTCGCTGCAGGCTGGCACCAGCTGGCCGGGCTGGAAGGGCTCCGTGCGTCGGTCGTTGTGCGAGCACCGCGACGAGGAGGGAGAACTGCTGGCGCAGTGTCAGGTCCCCTCGCCGGAGTGGTCGGTCGACGAGTTGGAGGAGGCGTTCGGCCCCTGCCCTCAGTCGCACTCGTGGGATGCCGGAGAGTGCCTTCGCGACACCGACTGGACGGCCCGGAGCATCTACACGACGACCGGATCCGGCGAGCTGCTGCGCGTGTACGACGAAGAAGGTGTCGCGGAGTCCGCCTTCCGGACCCTGCTGGAGCAGGAAGGCATCATCGCCGCGCCGGACGAGCAGGAGAAAGCCAACGCGATTGCGGCGTTCATCGGCGGTCGCGATTGGCCGGACGGATGGAAGCTGCCCGGCCTCGCCTCTTCAACGCCCACCTTGGTGCGACGCATCCCACAGCTGCGAACCTCGACCGTCCCGTCCGTGGCGATTCGAGACCCCCACTGCGGCGGCCGCAAGCTCTCCGCCGAAGACGCGGGCTCGCTGCCGCAGAGCCTCGAGGCGTTTGCGCGCGAGGCATGGGATTCCCGCTACGGCGGCGGCGCGGGTCACTACGAGTACCAAGAGGCCGTTCTCATCGGCGACGACATGGGGATGCTGCACGCATTCCAGTACAACAGCGGCAACGAGATCTGGGGCTACCTTCCGCGGTCCATGCTGCAGACCGTGGCGAGGCAGGCCGAGATTGGAGCCGCTGCTGTCGGGCAGCCCGAAGCCCTCGACGAGCACATCTACGGCATCTCCTCGACCGTCAATGTGGGGTGGGTCTACGACGATTCCGACGCCAACGAGTCGAAGCACCAGTGGCGTCACCTCGCGGTGTTCGGCTATGGCCCCGGCGGACATGACTACGTCGCGCTCGACGTGAGTCACATGTCGCCCGAGTCGCCCGAGGAGCCGATCGAGGTGCTCTGGACCACCGACGACGACGAGCACGCCGACACCTACAGCCCGCTGCTCGGGGAAACATGGGCCCGCCCCTCACTCACCTTTCACGTACCCGGTGACGACATGGCCAACGAACCGCAGGGGTTCCTGGTGGTGGGGTCCGGCTACGGTGACGAGGTCGGCGGCCAAGCAGGCCGGTACCTCCTGCAGATCGAGGCGACGACCGGAGAGCTGCTCGACCGCGTCGATGTGGGAGCGCCAGACGCCGATGCATTCGACGACGCGTTCGGCCTGGTCGGCGACTCCGCCGTCGCAACGCATTGCCTCAGTCGCTTCTGGGGCGAAGCCCAAGAGACGTACGTCGCAGACCCCTCCGGACGCCTGTTTCGGTGGGACCTCGGACGGGCCGCCGCGCACGAGGCCGACAGCGGAGGCACATGGGGCAGCACCGCGAAACCGGTCGCGCAGTTCCGCGCCTGCCTTGGAAGTGGGGACACGTGCACCGTCTCGGCCGGAAACGTGGGCGAGCCCTTCGTGTTTGCGCCCGCCGTCACCGCCAACGATCGAATCGACGATGAAAGCAGCGCCGGTTCGGGCGAGCCCTCGCAGGGCACCGACCAATTTCTCGTTGCACTCGTCAGCGGCTCCCACACCGACAGCGCGATCAACCCAACCGATGACACCAACAGCTTCCACGCGAGCCTGTATCTGCTGGCGGACGACCATCGGGGCGATGCTGGCGAGGGGTTCGAGATTCCCTCCGGGGCCCCGAAGATGGAACTCGACGACGTCGGCGACTACCCCGGGTACATGAGACTCGCGCTCAGCGACATCAGCCGGGAGCGCCGGTTCGTGCCCTACCCTGGCGCGGCGGAGATCACCGAAACGAGGGACTTCGCACCCAACACGCGTCCGATCCGCTCCCCACGAATCGTGACCCGCGGCGTTGTGGACACCTCGGGTGAAACGCCAAGCGTGGTCGATGGAGTCGAGGTCGTCGAGATCACGTACTTCGTCCACGAGCCGCCCGCGGAGAGCTGCGACCCACGGTTCTACGAGCCGAGCACGCAAACCTGGCACGTCGACCAAGGGGCCACGTTCGAGATCTCGTTCAGCCTGAGCGTCGAAAGCGGCGCAGGATTCAACTTCCAAAACGGAGCCCGCGAGGACAGTGTCGAGTTCTCGAACCCCGACTTCGAGCGCGGCCTGTCGATGACGGGGGTCGAGCAGTCTGGCGGAGGCGCGTGCGAGGACGGCAACTGCGGGCCCCAGCCCGACCCCAAGCCCAACGTCGCGTGTGACAACAACAGCGACGAACCCCCCGTGTCGACGTCCAGCTACGTCGTCCCGCTCACGGCGCGACAGATCGGCGGATTCAGCCCGGTCGAGGGCTAGCGGGTGTCCCCTGCCGGGACTCGATTCGAGACGCCCGACCGCGAAGGTGTCTCAGAGCGGGACGGACCGTGCGACAGACCCACAGTGGCACCAGATCTCCGCTCTCGTAGGACAACAGGGGATACCCCAACATAACAGGCCCAAGGGTCGGATCTTCGAGCTAGCCCCGGTTCATGGTCAATACGGGGGACAATGCCCCCATGCTGATGGTGTCTGTAAAGCCCTAGTTCGAGCCTCCTGAGTTTATCGGACCATTTCACAGTACTGCGCGGCACGTTTTTTGCTCAACCCTTCGCTGAGGCCGGCTGCTTTGCAGCGGGGTCAGCGAGAATGAACGAGCGAACGCAGTGGGGATGGGGCCTACACGGGCTGGGGCTGATGCTCCTGGCCGTGATGATCATGGTCGGCGGCGCGGAAGACACCCACGCCAAACTCGACCCTTATTACGTGCTGCGTGGACTTGGGAACGGCGACGTCCAGCCTCGAATCCTGTTCGTGGTCGACACGTCCGGTTCGATGAGCTGGCGCGCTCAGGCGGCTGATGAGCAGTGCAGCTGGGGCGACTGCGAGACGCAGACCGACACCCGAGAGAGCCGAATCTCCGCGGCCCGGCGGGTGATCAACAGCGTCATTTCGGACACCAGCGAGACAGCGTCGTTCGGGCTCATGACCTTCGACCAGTACGACGCCCCAACGTGGACACCCGCCCGTTGCGCGGACAACCGTCGCTTCACATGGGTCACTTGGTACGGCTACTTCGAGTGGGCGCAGATCTGGAAGTACCCCGGAGTCAACGGGACCTGGCGCTTGTGCCAAGGCAACGAGCAACGCCCCTATCCGTACCTGCGTTGGGACAACCTCGGCGTCAACTCCCCCATCGCCTCCGACGACCAAGAAGGCGACGTTCCGCCGTCTCCGCTCATCGGAACCAACCCCAACCACACCAACAACGCCTTTCGAGGCGTGCAGTGGTTCCCGCAGTTCATGGGTGTGCGGACCCAGCTCAACGCCGAGACGGACCCGGACCGACGGGTCTTGGATGCGACCTACGGCGACTATGGGTCGACCGCAGCGAGTCGGTTGAGCAACGTCTGGAACCAGGACTTCTACTACTGGCCCTACGTCGACGGTTTCACCCACTACGCGGGCTACTCGATGTGGCCGTACGCTGAAGGGCTCAACGCGGGCGGTGTCGTTGGCCAGGATGACTCCGTCAACGAGGCCAAGCTCTATGCGCCGTTCTACCTGGACCTATCCGAGACGGACATTGATGCGCAGCAATGGGGTCCGGTGAGTGCAGACGCGGCGACCGACGTGGTGTTGGCCAAGACCGCCCCGCTCACCGACGGAGGAATCGATGCCGCCGGCGGCACTCCCTGGGCGTCGGTTGTGGGGGACGTCTCCGGCGCCTACCCACGAACGAACACCGAAGGAGGGCACCGCTCGGTCGCCAGCTACCTACGGTTCGTCACGGAAGAGGATTCCGGAGGTCTGTGCGCACCGACAACTGCGGTCCTGATCACCGATGGTGTCCCCAGCCCAGCCGACCAAGGCGGCCCGGTGCTCTACCGCCGGCTTGCCGACCTGCGCAACGAGCTTGGCGTCGCGACGTACGTCGTGGGCTTCTTCCAGAACACGGGCGAGATCAACAACATGGCGTGTGCGGCCGCGGGCGCCTGCGACGGCGGCAGTTGTGCCACGCCGTGTGACGACGCGCCCCACGCAGACTGGGACACCTGCAGCGATCCCGACAACCCGGGCGCATGCGCGTACCTGGCCAACTCGACCGCAGAGCTCGCCGAAGTCCTCACCTCGATCGTGACCGCGGAGCTCGACGTCGACCTGCCCTCGGGTCCGGGAACCACCGCCAACGAGTTTGGCGTCGGGGCTGGGGGAGTCGCAGGACAAGGGGACGCTCTTCAAACAGCGCTGAGCGCCACGACGGCGTGGCCGGGCTGGCGAGGACGAGTCCGGCGCGAACTCTGCGAGCATCGCGACGCTGACGGGGAGCTCCTCCCTCAGTGCCAAACCCCAACCCCGCAGTGGTCGGACGACGAGGTCGAGCACACCTTCGGCCCCTGCCCGCAGTCGCGATCCTGGGACGCCGGAGAGTGCCTCTCGGAAACCCAGTGGCTGCAACGGCGCGTGTTCACGACGACGTCCACCGGAGGGCTGATCAAGATCTCCGACGAAGAAGGCCTGGCGACCCCCGCGTTCCGAGACGAACTCGCGTCGCTGGGAATCATCGCGGGCATCGGCCTCACCGCGCAGGCCAACGAGGTCGTGGCGTTCATCCTGGGTCGCGATTGGCCGGACGGATGGAAGCTTCCAGGCCTCGCCTCCTCCACACCCACGCTCGTCCGGCGGGTGCCCGCGCTGCAGACCTCAGCGGTTCCCTCGGTCGCGATCCGGGACCCGCATTGCGGAGGCCGGCAGCTCTCGGAATCCGATGCCGGCTCGTTGCCGAAGTCCCTGGAGAGCTTTGCGCGCGAAGCGTGGGATTCGATCCTCCCCACCGGCGGCCCCCACTACGAGTACCAGGAGGCCGTGCTGATCGGAGACGACCTCGGCATGCTGCACGCGTTCCAGTACAACAGCGGCAACGAGCTGTGGGGCTTCATTCCCAACGGCCTGCTGACCCGAGTCGGTGAGCAAGCGGCCATCGGTGCCGAGTCGGTCGGACAGCCGGAGGCGCTCGACGAGCACCTGTACGGCATCTCCACCAGCGTGAACACCGGCTGGGTCTACGATGATTCCTCGGCGAGTGAAGCAGACCATCAATGGCGACACCTCGCCGTGTTCGGCTTCGGCCCGGGCGGCTCCGACTACGTCGCGCTCGACGTGAGCCACATGTCTCCGGTGTCCAGCCGTGGCCCCTTCGAGGTGCTGTGGTCGACCAACGACGCGAGTCTGGCAGCGACCTACGAGCCGCTTCTTGGACAGACATGGGCGCGACCTTCGCTGACGTTTCACGTACCTGGCGATGACATGTCGAAGGAGCCCGACCCCTTCCTCATCGTCGGCTCCGGGTACGGCGAGGGAGGAACGCAGGGACGCGTGTTGCTGCGCATCGATGCCCTGACCGGCGAGCTTCTGGAGAGGGCGGAGGTCGGCACCCCCGAGGTCCCCACGTTTGGCGATGCGTTCGGACTCGTCTCCGACGCCGCCGTTGGCACGCACTGCCTCAGCCGCTTCTGGGCCGAAGCCCAAGAGACCTACGTGACGGACCCCTCCGGACGACTGTTCCGGTGGGACCTGGGGCGGACCGCCAACCACGAGTCGGACAGCGAGGGCGCCTGGGGCGACACCGCGAAGGCCGTCGCGCAGTTCCCCGCCTGCACGGGCGCGGGCACGCAGTGCTCGGTCTCGGGCAGCAACCCAGGCGAGCCGTTCGTGTTCGCCCCGGCGGTCTCCGCCAACGATCGGATCGACGACCAGGCCAACGCCGCAGGCGGGTTGCCTCCGGAGGGTGAGGACCAGTTCCTCGTCGCGCTCATCAGCGGAGCCCACAACGACAGCGCCATCAACCCGCAGGACGGCACCAACGAGTTTCACTCGAGCTTGTACCTGCTCACGGACAACCATCGCGCCGAGCCCGGCAAGGGCTTCAGCATCCCGGCCGGAGCCCCCAAGACTGCGGTCAGCGAAGTCGGGAGCAACCCGGACTACCTCCGCCTCGCCCTGAGTGACATCGAGCGCACCCGACGATTCACCCCCTACCCCGGCGCCGGCGAGATCGAGGAGACGCGCGCGTTCTCTGCAAACGCGCGGCCGATTCGAGCGCCCCGCATCGTGATCCGCGGCGTCGTCGACAACAGCGGAGAGGAGCCGCAGATCGTCGACGGTGTGGAGGTCGCGGAGGTCACCTACTTCGTGCACGAACCTCCCACCGAGTCCTGCGACCCGCGCTTCTACGACGCCGGTACGGACACCTGGCACACCGACCAAGGGGCGAGCTTCCAGATCACCTTTCAACTCACCGTCGACTCGGTGACCGGGTTCAACTTCAGCTCCGGCGCCGGCGAGGATGCCGTCGAGTTCGACGACCCCGACTTCCCCCGCGGCCTCACCGAGCCCAGCGTCACGCAGGACCGAGGCGATGCGTGCGCCGACGGAAACTGCGGTCCTCAGCCCAACGCCACGCCGATGGTCGCGTGCGACAACAACGCCGACACGCCCCCAACACCGACGTCGAGCTACGTGGTGCCGCTGAACGCGCGCCAACTGAGCGGTTTTTCAGCCGTCGAAGGCTAAGAGAGCCCTTGCGCCGACGAATATCGCGGGTATCCTCACGCGCACAGGCACCCTATGGGCGATTCCTCACAAAATCTTCGTTGGATCCACGAGTCGGTCGCCCATTGGGACGCTGACAAGGCACGCATCGTCGGTGGTGCTCGAACGGGCACGCTCCCGGCAAAACTGGCCTCCCACGCGGATGGAGACGTCCTTCCCGACGATTGGTGGCGCGTCGAGCACGACGGCCGCTGTGTCGGCTACGGCAGGATGGACGTCAACTGGGGCGACGCTGAGATCCTCCTGGTCGTCGAGCCCGAAGCCCAGGGCCAGGGCATCGGCTCGTTCATCCTCGAGCACCTCGAGCAAGAGGCCCGCACCCGCGGTCTGAACTATCTCTACAACCAGGTGCACCCCGAGCACCCCGCTCAGCAGGACATCACCTCCTGGCTCGAGCATCGCGCCTTCTCCAGGACCGAAGACGGTCAGCTGGCACGCGCTGTGGTGGGTGCCGCCCGACACACCGCCTGATCCCGCGCTCCGGCGAGCCTCGCAGACTAGCCGGCGGGCGCCACGTCCTTGGCCGGCTCCGCGTTCTTCACATGCGTGTCGAACCAGCGGAACGACTCCGCCAGCACGTGCAACACGGACTCACGCGACCGGTAGCCGTGGGACTCGTGGGGCAACATCACCAGCCGCGCCGTTCCACCGTTTCCCTTCAGCGCGTGGAACAGACGCTTGGACTGCAGCGGGTAGGTCCCGCTGTTCGCGTCGTCTTCCCCGTGAATCAGAAGGATGGGCTCCTTGAGCCGGTGTGCCGAGAACAGTGGCGACACCTTCATATAGGCCTGCGGTGCTTCCCAAAGCGTCCGTCGCTCGCTCTGAAACCCGAACGGAGTCAGCGTGCGGTTGTAGGCGCCGGAGCGCGCGATGCCGGCTCGGAACAGGTCGCTGTTGGCCAACAAGTTCGCCGTCATGAACGCGCCGTAGCTGTGGCCCGCCACGCCAACCCGGCTGCGGTCCGCCACACCAAGCTCGACGACCGCATCAATCGCCGCTGCCGCCGAGTCGTTGATCTGCTCGAGGAAGCTGTCGTTCATCGTCTCAGGGTCACCGACCACCGGCATCGCCGCGCCATCGAGCACGGCGTACCCCTGGGTCAGGAACATCAACGGTGACGTGCTTCGCAACCGGGTGAAGCGGTTGTCGGAGGCGCGAACCTGGCCGGCCGTGTCCTTGTCGTTGAACTCGATCGGATAGGCCCACACCACCAGCGGAAGGCGCTCTCCGTCTTGGTAGCCCGGGGGGAGGTACAGCGTGCCCGAGAGCTCGACCCCGTCCTTGCGCTTGTACTTGAGGATTCGTTTGTCGATCCCGGTCAGCTGAGGATGCGGATCGGCGAACTCGGTGAGGGCGCGGCGATCGCCGCTGCTGTCCTGCACATACAGGTTTGGCGGCGAGGTCTTGGACTCCCGCCAGACCAGCAGTTCTTCGCCCGCCGAGAACTCGACGAACGACGCGTACTCGCCCTCGCCAGATTCGAAGACGCGGGTCGTCTCGCCATCCTCCAGGGACATCCGCTGCAAGAACGGGCGATACCCCGCGGGCGTCGCCCCATTGCCCGACATCGAAATGCTTCCGTCTTTGACGGGGATGACGTACGTGCCGTCGGGACGGAGGGCGTAGACAGGCCGGCCCGGGTCCGCATAGGCATCGCGAACCGACCGGTCGACGAGCGTTCGGTGCCCCGCCGCATCGTGCACGATGGTGCGGGTCCAGCGACGGTCACGGTCGTAGTCGCTGACGAGGAACTGGTCGGGCGTCTGTGTCCACGAGATCTCGGAGAGCCGGTGCTCCACCTTGACCAGGATCTTTGGGACGTCGGCGAACGGCGCGGCGTGCTGCATCAGGCGGTCGCGGTGCTCGGCTTCTTTCTTCGGGTCTCCGTCATCGAGCGCCTCGGCCCAGACCAGTGTGTGTGGCTGTTGCGGATGCCACTGCACCCGGCGGGGGCCTTGCCGAACCCCGCCGATCGGGATCTCTTCCGCGAGGTCCAAGTCGGCCACGGTCCGCACGACCTTCGCGCCTCGGTCCCAGACCTCGGTCCGAAGCGGGAACCGGTAGTAGGGCACGGCATAGGAGAACGGGCGACGCAGGTGCTCGACGAGCAGGTAGTCCCCACTGGGCGCCGGATCGACGGATGCCACCATGCTCGGCGTCCCGACCGCTCGCGGGGTGCCGCCTGCGAGCTCAACCTCCATCAGTTGCACGGTGACCGCATGCTCGAACAGCGCCTCGTCATAGGGGTTTTGCAGGAGGTCCTGATACGTACGGTTCGTCGCCTTTTCGCCGGCGGTGTCGGACACGCCAGGTCCCACGGGACGACGTGGGCGCTGAGGCGGCGCCCCGGCATCCGCGGGGACACTCAGCAGCAGCAACCCACCGCCACCGGGCAGCCACGCAAACCCCTGCGTCAGGATGTCGTTGATGCGGACATCCGCGAGCTGAGAGGCCGTACCGGTCGCCGTCTCCACGACCCAAAGCCGGAGCCCGTCATCGTCCCACCGGGTGAAGGCGATGTGTTTGCCGTCGGGCGACCAGCTCGGCGGACCCATTCGAATGCCCTCGGGCAAGTCGACTGTGGTCGTCTCGCCCGAGGCGACGTCGACCAGCTGGAGTCCTTCGTACATTCGGATCCGTCGTTCCGCATATCGCTGAGCGTCGACCCGCAGTCCTGCCAGACGCTCGAACGGCGCGGCCACATCTTCGATACCCGGCAGCGCGTCGTAGCTCGCCAACAGCACCCGGTCCCCCTTGGGGCTCACCGTGATGCGGGGTGTCGTCGGAGCATCGACGATGTCGACAACATCGGCCGGCGGTTCCTCGTAGGTCGAGGGCAGCTCGATGTCGGGTCGGGACGGCTTGGGGGGCGTGCTCGCCTCGGGGGCTGTCTCTTATACACATCTCCGAGCCCACGAGACC
>CAJXVA010000382.1 GCA_913061055.1 uncultured Pseudomonadota bacterium | reverse complement strand
CCGCCGATAGCGGCCCCTCCACCGCCCCCACCGCAGGGACCGCCGACTCCCAGGGCGAGACCACCAACGAGACATCCGCGGACTCCAGCGGGGGCACGACCGCAGACCCCACGAACCCGACCGACCCCACCACCGACACCGATCCCACGGATCCGACCGCAGCCACCGATTCGGAGACCGGCGACGTTCCTGGCGCGCCCCAGATCCCCAAGCTCCAAGGCGAGTGCCCCGAGTTTGTGTTGGGCGTGGGCGACAACCCTGCGGACCTCGCGTTTCCCGTCGGGACCGGGAGCCGCAACGCATTGGTGTGGCACGACCCGGCCCAGGGCGGCGGCGGCCCGCTGGTGTTCTTCTTTCACGGCGGAGGCGGCAACCCCGACGATGCGACCGCGACCGTCACCGACGACGCCATCGCGGCCGTCGTCGAAAGTGGCGGCATGGTCATCGCCCCGTTCGCTGACCCGGCAGCTGCATCGGAGTGGTTCCTCACCAACGGCGGCGCCCAGAACGACATGGTCATGATGGACTCGATGGTCGCGTGTGCCGTCGAGGAGGGCGACATCGATCCCTACCGGATCCATGGCGTCGGCTTCAGTGCCGGAGGGATCCACGTCGGCATCTCAAGCATCCTGCGCAGTTCGTACATCGCCTCAACCGTCGTCTACTCCGGCGGCGTCTACAGCACCGCAGCCTCCGAAGACCCCAACTCCACGCCCTCGTCGCTGATCTTCCACGGTGGCGCGTCCGACAACGTTGGCGGGGTGTCCTTCAGCGGCGCGTCACAACGCTACTTCGACACCATCACGGAGCGCGGCGGGGAGGCGGTCATCTGTGACCACGGAACCGGGCACGGCTACCCCGACAACGAGACCGACGTTTGGCGACGCCGCGACGCGTACAACTTCCTCGTCGATCACCCGTTCGGCGTGGACCCGCACCCCTACGAAGGCGGGCTGCCCGAGTGGGTGCCGCCGTACTGCAACGGTTAGGCAGGCTCCCCGCCAGCCTATTGGTCTTCGACCGCGCCGTTGCTGATCCAGGTGAGGATGTCGCCGAGTTCCGCTTCGGTCAGTTGCCCCTCCCCGGTGAGGGGGTTGAACGGCATCGTGTTGCCGATGATGCCGTCCGCCCCGATGAGCTTCTGATACAGGTAGCTGTTTTCGGCATCGCCAGGCTCGATCAGGCTGAGATCAGGCAGCTGCAACGAGTTCTCCAATAGACGCTCGTAGACCCCCTCCCCCACCAACACCAGGTCGCCCTGCTGCTCCGCTTCGGAGTGACACCCACCGCAGTTGGCCTCGAGAATCGGCCGGACCCTCGCCTGCCAGGTCACGCCGTTGCCGAGCAGGTTCAGAGCTTCGGGATCCTCGGAGTAAGAGCAGTTCCGATAGTCGATCGGGCCGGACAGGTACGCCTGGTCCGCCCCCTCGGGCCACCCCTCGACGAGGCAATACAAGCCAAGCATCTCGGAGATACTCAGCGGCGCGTTGGCCAAGGGCATTCGTGAGCCGGGGATCGGCGCGTCGTGCATCTCGCCCCGAATGCGCGCGATCAAGTAGCTGTCTTCGGGGCGCCCCGGAACGAGCATCTTGACCCCCATGTCCGCCGTGGCTCCGGCCACACCGTTGCGGTTGGCATCCGCCTCTTCGATGCCGACATTGATCAACTCCTCGACCTCTTCGGACTGGTACTCCCGAACGTTGCCGATCAGGTGCGAGCCTCCGTCCAGCACCGCCCACTGAGTCTCGTACGACGCGTACGTGATCTCGTCGACCTCCCCCCCCTCGACAAAGGTCCGAACGAAGCGCGCGGTGGACCAACCTCCGTCCCGGTCGGTCTGAACCGGCGTGACCAGATGGATGTGGAGGCCCGGACTCTCCGCCGACAGGTTCGACGGGTCGAAGTCGTCGATCTCATCCCCAGCGATCTGCTCGACGTAGGCGATCTCCACCGGCTCGGTATCGAGGTTTCCGGTGAACCGAATCCTGTCACCGCTGGGTTCGCAGCCATCGAATACCGATGTGGACTCGCCTGGCTGCACGTTGCACGGAGCGTCAAAAGCCGAAGCGAGGTTCGCCGGCGTCCGCAAGTCCGGATACTCCTTGGCGTTGTGGCACACCCCGCCGTTGGGCGTACACGTTCGCCAGATCACCTTCTGGTGCAGATCGAGCCCGGTCGGGAATCGCATCTGGGCATCGAGGACGGTCTCATCATCCCCATCGTAGGGCGTGATGTCCTCGGCCTCCGGGACCTCAGGACGCTCGGGGTCGAAGTCGATCCGACCGCTGTTGTAGTCCACGGTTTCTCTGCACCCGGCCAGGGCGAAGAGCGCGAGGACGACGAGGGCGGCGTTAGGAGCAGAGCGCGTCATACGGGTCATCTGCGGGGAAGAATTCAGAGCTCTCTGCGCCCAGGAAATCCATCATCGTTTTCCAAGTCGAGCGATACGAGAACACGTCGCCGGTTGGGCTCAGGTCGTCGGGGTTGGTGCTGCCGAGGCTTCGCCCTTTGGCTGCGATGGGTCCACCCATGAACGGCATCGACATCCAGCGCGTCGCGAAGTCGCCCCCGTGGTCGCTACCGCGGGCCGAGTTGAACCGGGCGCCTCGGGCACTACGCGAGAACTCGCTGCCCGCGGCGATGATCGTGTGGTCCCAGTACGTGCCACCGGTGGGATGTTCGAGACGCTTGAGCGACCACTCGAGCGCGGAGAGGATTTGAACGAACTCCTCCATGCGGCCGGGCAAGTCCATCTCCTCGTCGGAGTGCATGTCGTAGCCCCCCTGGTCGATGTAGACCGCTGGGCAGCCGAAGTGGAACAGACGCAACGCAAGGTGAACCGCTCGGCCCCCGTTCGTGTCGCCAAACACGGTGGCCAGCTCGCCGTTGCTCAGCCCGTCAAAGACCTCACCGCTGCCCTCGCTGACCTTGAGAATGTCGCTGGCGAAGATGTCGGCGTAGGCCCGCGTCGCTTCACGGGACCGGATGTACGCGTCGACCGTCGGGCTGTGCGAGGGGTTGTGGCGCTCCTTGTTGCGAACGTCGTAGCCCTCGGCCATCGAGCGGGCCCAGTCGGGTAGCTGCTCGGTCGAGCCCGCCGCGAAACGGTCGAGGTCGTCCCCGCGCAGCACTGCAGGTCGATACGCCGCGTACGCACCCGAGCCGCGACCCATCCCGGATTCGCCCATGATGACGGGCGGAAGGTTGACGATGCCCGCAGCCGTGTCGGCATCGGTCCGCTCGCGCAGGCCATATCCCAACATGGTGAACAGCCCCGTCGCGCCGCCGACTTCCCCGGTCAGGAAGCGTTCGAGACCGGTCGCGTGGTTGCCGTCGGCCGACCCAGACAGCGGCTCATGGTCGACACAGGGCAGAACCGTCATCTCGTTGGCGAACTCCGGCACTCGCTTCATGCCGAGTCCGGCGAGTTCGTCGGTCCGCCACTCGTTCTGGTCGAGCATGCGGCCCACCCCCCACTCGGTGCCGCTGGCGATGCCGCTGGCCATCCCGAATGGGTTGAACTGCTCTCCGACGGCTCCGTTGAAGGCGACCGGGAACCGGAAGCCGCCGGAGAGGCGGATGTAGATCAGGTGTTTGGCCGTGCCGAACGCCTCGGTCGCCTTGACCTCTCGGGGGATCCACAGATGAGGAAAGGCCAGCCCGGCCGCAGTCATCCCTGCGCCCTGGAGAAGTCGTCGTCGCGAAAACTTGGAACGTGCCATGGGTCGCGAGCCTCCTAGTAGAAGAGCATCTCCGAGCTGGAGAGCAGGGCAAAGCACAAGGGCCGCGCGAACGTTTCGGCTGTGCAAGGGGCAGGATTGCACTGCGACGCCGCAGCACGAGCTTCTTCGGTTTCTTCCTCGTCGGGACTCCGCCCCAGGAACAACGCCTGTTGGTGGGCAAGAATCGAGTCGGCGGTCGCGTCGTCGAGCACGGTGTCGCCACTCATCCCCCCGGGGATCAGCCGCCCGAGATCGACGCCGCGAGCATCACCAATGCCGCAGACCTCGGCCACGAAGGACTCTTGGACCGCGGTGTTGAGCACGCTGATCGTCGTGAACCGTCCACCGACTTCGTTCGATGGACACCCCCCCAGCGTGCGAGCCAGGTTGCGGTAGTTGTCCTCGACCTCGAGTTCACCGGTCACCTGCCATCCAGAGTTTCGAATCAGCGCGAGGGCCCAACCGCTGAGCCCGCCCCCGTAGCCGTCTTCCTCCTCCTCTTCGTCGACCTCGAGGTAGTCCTCGGGGTGAGGTAGCCGGTGGTCGCAGCGCGCTAAGTTGGCACCGGTCGTGGCCTTGATCGAATCGATCCACCCCTCGACCTGAATCTGTTTGTAGGGGCCGTACGTCCAACGACGCTCGGTTTCCCCGCCGCCCTGGGAGGACTGTAGATACGCGAAGGACGTTGCGATGGCGTAGTGCAGAGCTCGGATGTCGCCTTGGTACTCGAGCAGATACTTCACGAGTTCATGGCGAACGGCCGGCGCATCGACGGCGAGGTCGTAGCCAAGGTAGCGGGTGAGGGTCTCCTCGACGACAAACTCCCAGAAGGCCGGGTCGCTCGCGATGATGCGACCGGGGAGCTGGAGCTTCTTCCATTCTTCGGGAAGCAGCTTCCCCGTCCACAGCAAGCCTTCGAGTTCGCCCGACTTGGTGATCCGCTTCGCGTCGGGGCGCAGCGTGAGCTCCTGGTGCCCCCACAGCACGCTGGTGCACTCGCCGATGGTCGCGGGGTCGGTATTGCCGTCTTCGTCGACACACGCGAACTCGATGAACGAGTCCGGCAACCGTCCGACGTGCGGGTGGTCGAAGTAGCCGTTGTTCCACAGGCGGTACAGCCGGGCGATGTCGCTACGCTCTCCCTCGTACGGAGGGCGGCCCAGGAACAGCTCGAACATGAACTCAGCCCGGTCCGCCGGCGTGTCCAGCCGTCGCATGATGACGGGGTGCGCACTGGTAACGGCCGCAAACTCATCCCAGGCGACGCGGCCCTCGAACGCCTTGCCGACCAGCTCGTCCATGTCGTAGGCGCGTTCGAAGTTGACGGCGCGATTGTTGTAGAGAAGCCGATCGGCCCAGCGCAGCTGCTGAACTCGAACGAACTCGTCGGTCGCGAGGAGCTGCGACACCGTCTGGCCCCAGGTCTCGGCTTGGCAGACCGTCGCGCTCTCGTCCGCGCTGGGAAAGCGGCCCAGCAAGTCCGCGTACAGGCGGCGACACGCTTCGCCGCGATCCAGCGGCCGGGTCGCAAGGCCTGCGCCCCAGGTCACCGGGCACATACCGACGTTGACCGGGTTCTCCAACGGGAGGCCGTCGCAGTAGCTGGCACAGTCGCCGTCGCAGTCGACGATCAGGCCCTCGGCCGGCGCCTCGACATCCCGCGGCTGCGGCATGGCATCCGCCCCTCCGCGAAACGCACCGTCCGTGATCGGCCCGCCGTTCCCGACGAGCTGCCCCGGTCCACGTGCCGGGTCGCTCGCGTCGAGCCCGATGACATCGCCACACCCCACGCACGCCACTGCGCCAAGTCCGATCGCTAGCAGCCTGCCCAACATCCCAACCAAGTGTAGCGAGATGCACAGAACGCGAAAGGGTCCCCGCCCCCCAATCACGGTGCCGCCGCCCCCCGCATGCACGACAAGGTACGTCCCGGGTCGCACATGTACTGCATCGTGTTCGGGAGCGACTTCGCGACCATGGATATACTCGGCGCGTGCCTTCGCTTGCTCGGGGACCCCTCGCACGTCGTACCACCCTCACCGCTGCACTCGGAGCAGCGCTCGCAATCGCCTCGCCAGCCGCGGCCGCTCCTGCAAAAGACAACGACAAGGCAGACGAAGCGGCTGAGGAAGAACCCGAAGAAGCCGAGGCGGATGACGCCGCGTCGGACGCCGACGCCTCCGTCAGCGTGGGTGCGAGCGCCAAGCCGAAGAAGAAAAAGAAGAAGAAGGCCAAGAAGACGCGAAGCCCCGCCGCTCCGATGAAGAACCGCGTCGGCTTCGGTGCGATGCGAACGCTCGCAGGTCTCAACGGACTCTTCGTTCGCTGGTATGCCGCGGACCGATTCACCGCCGGCTTGAACCTCGGGGCCGCGACGTTCTCCCATGGCGACACCGACGAGAACGGCGACTTCGAACGCACCCGAACCGTCGGTGCCATGGGCGTAGGCCCCGAGTTCTTCTACTGGCCGTTCCAAGGCGACCGCAGCCAGCAGGTGTATGCCGACTTCGGGGTCGGCGCCCGCGTGTCGGCGTACTTCGGATTCCTGGGCCAGCTGGAAGAAGAGGAGACCGACACGCTCGACACCCCGCTGGAGATCGATGTGGAGATCCCCGCGAGCATTCAGCTGTTCATCGGCAAGCGCGTGGCGATCGTGCCGGAGTTTGGGGTCGCCTTTCGCATCATTCCCGGCAACCGTGAACCGGATCAAAACGGTGAGTTCGACGCCAACCCCGGCCGAGGGATCGGCGCCAAACGGGGCACGACCAACGGCCCTGGCTTTGGCTTCGATCTAGGGGACCATGGAGGACTGTTCATGGGCATCGGATTCGCCTACTTCTTCGGCGACACGAAGGACTGAGCACAAGTATCCTCCCGGGCGATGACGTCCTTCGCCGAACGCCTGCCGAAAGTCGAGCTGCACCTTCACATCGAGGGCACGCTCGAGCCGGAGTTGATGTTCGCGCTCGCCGACCGCAACGGTGTCACGTTGCCGTACGCGTCCGTCGACGCGCTGCGTGCCGCCTACGACTTCGGCAACCTGCAAGACTTCCTCGACCTCTACTACCAAGGTGCCAACGTCCTCCAAAAGCAGGAGGACTTCTTCGACCTCGCATGGGCCTATTTCACCCGCGTCCATCGCGACAACGTCGAGCACGCGGAGCTCTTCTTCGATCCACAAACCCATACCGACCGCGGCGTCGCGATGGGCACGGTCATCGAGGGGCTCACGGCCGCGTGCAAGAAGGCGGACGAGGAGTTGAACATCAGCTCCTCGCTCATCCTTTGTTTCCTGCGGCACCTCTCGGGCGACGCCGCGGTGCAAACGCTCCGCGACGCCCTGCCCTACCGCGAACACTTCATCGGCGTTGGGCTCGACAGTGCCGAGGTTGGGAACCCGCCCGAGCGATTCACGGAGGCGTTTGACCTCGCGGGGGCCGAGGGCCTGCACCGGGTCGCCCATGCGGGCGAAGAGGGACCGCCCGAGTACATCTGGGGCGCCCTCGATGCCTTGCACGTCGAGCGCATCGACCATGGTGTGCGCTGCCTCGAAGACGCCAAACTGGTCCAGCGGCTCGCAGCCGAACGCATCCCGCTGACCGTGTGCCCGCTGTCCAACACCAAGCTGCGCGTCTTCGACGACCTCTCCCAGCACAACCTGCCCCGCCTGCTCGAAGCAGGCCTGTGCGCGACCATCAACTCCGATGACCCCGCCTACTTCGGCGGCTACATGAACGACAACTTCGTCCAGTGCCAGCAGGCCCTCGGCTTGTCCGACGCTCAGCTACGACTGCTGGCCGAGAACGCCATCGAGGCCAGCTTCGTGGACGACGCGCGCAAGGCTCAGCTCCGAGCGAGCGTGCAGCGGGCCAGCGAAGGCGCGTAGCTCATGCCGGCTTCCCCGCACGAGACGCTTGTCGCTGCGCCGGTCCCAAGGCCGCAAGCGCTCGTCGCCAGCTACGTCCAGCGCAATACGACCAGTCACAAGAAGATGGTTTGGATCTTCGTGGCGTTCGGCGTGGTGCTGTGGCTGATCGCGGGCACCGCAGATGCGAGCGGTGGTCACAGCGGCTCCGTGTTGGCCAGCTACGGGAAAGCGCTTCTCTACATGGCCCCGCTGTCGATGCTGATCCTTGGACCGGTGCTGCTGTTCTGGTCGGTGAACAAGTCCAGCCTCACCCGACTTCTTTCCCAGGGACAGGCGGTTCTGGCCCGCGAGCGAACCCGCGACGTGGTCAACATTCGCAACACCCAACTCGTGAGGGTCGTGACCGAGTTCAATGACGCGGTCGGAAGCGTCGCGCAGGCACGCTTTGAGGTGCCACTGGTGGAGGCGCCGCCGGCAGGCACGCAGTTTGTCGTGCTTCAGGGGCCAGGGACGACGGTCGCTGTCCTCTGGCCAGAGCACAGCGCCGTGATGGCTCGACGGCTCTAGCAGCGTCTCAGGGATCGGCCAAGAACACGCTCACGCTCTGCGTGTCCGCGTTTGCGACGATCACATCCTTGCGGTCGTCCCCGTCGAGGTCGCCCACGGCAAGCGCCGACGCTCCGTCCCCGATCTCGACCACAACGGGGCTGCCAAAGTTCCCATTTCCAAGTCCTGGGTAGACGACCAACTCGGAGTCCCCGGCGGCGAGCACCACGACATCGTCGTTGCCTTCACCGGTGACGTCCGCGACCGCCACGTCGAGCACCCCATCGTGCGCACCCAACCCCTGCTCGTCGAACTCTGGCTCCGTTGGGTTGCCATCGCCCACCAGCACGACGACGCCCACGGCCGTCGCGATGGCAATATCGAGTTCTTCATCGTCGTTGAAGTCGCCGCTGCGCATGTGTAGAGCGGGCGCAGAGATCTCGGCGACGGGGGCCACCGTGTCGCCGATCGTTCCATCGCCGTTGCCCGGCGACGCACCCACCACGAGGTCGCCTGAGAAGACAACATCGACCGCACCGGGGAGCGCGACCTCCCCGACGACCACGGTGTCGATGAACGGGATCGGACCACCATCGTTGAGGTCGGAGAGCAGGAACCCGGTTTGTGCGTCGTTTGCGATCCAGGTGCTGAAGACCTCGTCCTCGGTGTTCACCATCACGAAGTCGAGCCGGTCGTCGTTGTTGAGGTGTGCCAACGCCACATCGCTCGGCAATCCCCCGGCCAACAGGACGAGCTCGGAGAACCCCGCATCGCTCCCGTAGAGGATCGAAACCGTGTTGTTGCCGGTGTTGGCCACGATCACATCCGCGACGTCATCCTCGGAGATGAACCCTGCCGCCATCGCGTGGGGCTGGGCACCGGCGGCCAGGGGCGTCACGACAGCCGCACCGAATCCTCCGTCTCCGGTCCCCGGAAGCAGCACCACGCTATCGCCTGCCGTGTTGGAGAGCAGAACATCCAGGTTGGTGTCGCCGTTGAAGTCTCCCGAGACCATCGCCACTGCGGTCGCCCCTGCGGGAAAATCGTCCCCCCCGCCCAGACACACGCCGTTGCGGTCTTGCAGACCGTCTCCACAAACTACAGGATCCCCGGATGTAGAAGTCTCGCCGGACGTGGAGGTGTCGCCCGAAGACGAGGACGTCGAGGTCGTCTCTGCGGACATGGACGTGGAGGACATGTCCGCAAAAGTCGTGTCGCTTCCGGTTCCGGCCGAGGCGTCAGTCGTCTCGGAGCTTCCCCCTGACGACGACGAAGCCGCGGAGGACGGACCCGACCCCGTACCCGTTTGTGTCGACGACGTACTCGTCGATCCGTTCTCGACCGTCACCGGCGACCCGCCGCATGCCGACACGGCAACGACAACCGGCAACAAACACTTCCAACAGTCCACGCCAGGTTAGTGCGTCGAGCCGTCGTTTTCGTCACAGGAAACTTAGTCTGGGCGACTACAACCAAAAGCGCTGCACAAGCCCACCCGACTCGTTCTGAGACGATCTGCGGACCAGCTGTCCGGTATCCCGGCCAGTGCTACTCGACGCGAACGACGGCGTCTTTGCCGAGACGGAAACGCGT
>CAJXVA010000381.1 GCA_913061055.1 uncultured Pseudomonadota bacterium | reverse complement strand
CGAGATGTAGAGAGGTCTCGTGGGCTCGGAGATGTGTATAAGAGACAGTCGTTGGCCGAGCAAGGCTACGAAGTCACGTGCCTGTGCTACCAGGACAGCGCTCGCCGAGCCCACTCGATCGCTGCGCAAGGGGGCATCAACGCGGCGAAGAACTATCAGAACGACGGCGACACCATCGACCGGCTGTTCGCAGACACGCTGCGCGGGGGCGACTACCGTAGCCGGGAGGCCCACGTGCATCGGCTGGCCGAGCTGTCCACCAGGGTCATCGATCAATGCGTCGCGCAGGGCGTCCCGTTCGCCCGAGAATACGGCGGCGTCCTCGCGAACCGGTCTTTTGGGGGCGTGCAGGTCAAGCGGACATTCTACGCGCGTGGACAAACCGGACAGCAGCTTCTGCTGGCCGCGTACGGGGCCCTGTCTCGGCAAGTCAACGCCGGGCGGGTGAAGATGCTGACCCGCCGCGAGGTTCTCGATGTGGTGGTGGACGATGGACGTACCCAGGGTGTGATCGTCCGCAACCTGGTCAGCGGAGCCCTCGAGAGGCACGCCGCCCATGCCGTCGTGATGGCGACCGGCGGCTACGGGACGGTCTACTACCTCTCGACGCTGGCCATGGGCTGCAACGCCACCGCGGCCTGGCGAGCCCACCGCCGCGGAGCCCTGTTCGCCAACCCCAGCTTTGTTCAGATCCACCCCACATGCTTGATGGCCCAAGGCGACCACCAGGCCAAGTTGACGCTGATGTCCGAGTCGTTGCGCAACGACGGGCGAATCTGGGTGCCCGCCGCCAAGGGCGATAAGCGAGCGCCGAGTTCCATCCCCGAGGACGAGCGCGACTACTACCTGGAGCGCAAGTATCCGGCCTACGGAAACCTGGCCCCGAGGGACATCGCATCGCGGGCTGCAAAAGAAGTCTGCGACCAAGGGCACGGCATTGGGCCCTCGGGTCGTGGGGTGTATCTGGACTTCAAGGATGCCATTGCCCGCGAGGGTGCCGAGGTGATGCGGGGCTGCTACGGGAACCTGTTTCAGCTCTACGAGACGATCACCGGCGACGATCCGTACACCACCCCCATGCGCATCTATCCGGCCGCCCACTTCACCATGGGTGGGTTGTGGGTCGACTATCACCTGATGACGAGCCTTCGTGGTCTGTACGCGGTGGGCGAGTGCAACTTTGCCGACCACGGGGCCAACCGGCTCGGTGCAAACTCGCTGCTGCAGGCGTGCGTCGACGGCAACTTCATTCTGCCGTACACGCTCGGCCACGACCTCTCCGGCGAGATTGGCACCGCACCGCCGGACCCGGCCGGCCCCACGTTCGACGCGGCCGAAGACGCGGTGCAGCAGCGAATCTCGGCACTGCTGGGCACCGACGGCACCATCACCCCGCGCACGTTTCACCGGCGATTGGGCGCAGTGCTGTGGGATCGGTGCGGCATCTCGCGCACCGAGGCGGGCCTGCAATCCGCCCTGGGCGAGGTCCAGGCACTGCGCGAAGAGTTCCACCGCGAGGTCCGGGTGGTCGGGCGTGCCGATGCGATGAACGCGGAGCTCGAAAAAGCACTGCGGGTGAGCGACTTCATGGAACTGGCCGAGCTCATGGTCCGTGACGCGCTGTCTCGCGACGAGTCGTGCGGTGCCCACTTCCGAGTCGAGCACCAAAGCAACGAAGGCGAAGCCCAGCGCGACGACGCAGCGTGCATGCACGTCTGCGCGTGGGAGCACCAGGCGGACGGTGCTCCCGTCCTGCACAAGGAACGGCTGTCCTTCACCCTCGCCGAGCCCACCACCCGGAGCTACAAGTGATGCGTCTTCGACTGCAGGTTTGGCGACAAGAGTCCTCGGACGCCCCTGGTGCCCTGGAGACCTACGATCTCGAGGGCGTCGATCCGCAGATGTCCTTCCTCGAGATGCTCGACCATCTCAACGAGACGTTGGCCGGACAGGGGAAGCGCACGGTCGCCTTCGACCACGACTGCCGGGAGGGGATCTGCGGTCAGTGCGGCGTCTTCATCAACGGGCGTCCACACGGGCCGGGGTCTGGCGTCGCGACTTGCCAACTCCACATGCGGAGCTTTCGCGACGGCGACACCATCGTCATCGAACCATGGCGGGCCGGGCCCTTCCCCGTCGTCTGCGACCTGGTTACCGACCGCAGCGCCTTCGACCGCATCATCGCATCCGGGGGCTTCATCTCGGTGAACACCGGGACCGCCCCCGAGGCCAACGCGACCCCGGTCGGGAAACAAGCCGCCGAAGACGCGTTTGACGCTGCCGCATGCATTGGCTGTGGAGCGTGCGTCGCCGTGTGCAAGAACGCCTCGGCAGCACTGTTCGTCGGCGCCAAGATCACCCACCTCGCCACACTCCCGCAGGGTCGGGTCGAGCGGACGGATCGCGCCTTGAACATGGTGGAGGCCATGGAGGCCGAAGGCTTCGGCGGCTGCTCGCAAACCGGGGCCTGCGAAGCCGTGTGCCCCAAGGAGATCAGCGTGCGCTCCATCGCGCGGCTCAACTTCGAGTACCTGCGCGCCCGGCTGATCCGCGCGCTGCGGTGATCTGGGTCGCCCCAGCGGAGGCCCGGTACTCGCGAATAGGCGCTACTGATCCAAGCACGAGGTCGCCGGCCACTTGAAGTAGCGCTCGTGCACACGGGAGTAGATCCAGTTCCCGATGAGAATGCCACCGAGGGTGTAGATCGCCGCGAGCTGACCTTCACCGATCTGGGCCAGCGAGATCGTCGGGCAGCCGCCGCTGAGTGCCCAACCCGCCCCAAAAAGGACGCCGCCGATGATCGTCCCTGGGTGGATCGCTCTGGGGCCGAACGAACCTCGCCCAGGGATCAGCCTGTCGACTGCGATCCATCCTGCAGCGAGGACGCCGACCGACAGCATGAAAACCAGCAGCAGCTGGAACTGCGTGAACGCGAACATGCCATGCACGAGGTCCCAGGATGTGAATCCGGTTCGACTCATGACGAAGCCAAACGCGATGCCGACGGCAACGGTGAGAGCAGACTTCATGACAACAGCTCCAGTCCAAGAGACACGACGACGGCCGCGCCGAAAAAGGCCCCAGTGGCCAGGAGGCTCCCTTTCTGGAAGCGACTGACTCCGCACAGTCCGTGTCCGGTGGTACAGCCGGCGGCCATCCGAGTGCCGAACCCGACGAGCATGCCTCCACCGATGAGCACTGCGGCGGTCGACACCGAGCTGCCACCGAACAAGCTGTTGAATGTCCGGCCGTGCAGCGCGAACTGGGGACTGTACGCCCCCGCCGCGAGGGCAGAGATCAAGCCGCCCACCACGATTCCCCCAAGGAACAACAGGTGGTTGCTCATCGGCAAGCGGGTGGGCAGCGCCGCACTTGCGTCCGGCACCTCGGGGTCGAGCACCGCCGCCCCCCCGAACGCTGCGATCGTCGCTTCGCGTACCGCGGCCATGAGTTCGTCCGAGCTCATTTCGACAGTGGGCTCGTCACGACCGAGCCGAGCTCGGTTGATGAGCGCGGAGATGCGTCCCGAAACGCTCAACGTCCGACCAAACGCGATCCAGTGCAAAAGGGGAATGCTCGCGAGCGCGATTCCGCTGATGGCCCAATGCCAGGGTTCGATCATCGTTCCGTCTCCCTCATGGGCTCGTTTTTCTCGTCGGTCGGAGCAGGACACCGTTCGGCATCAGGTTCGGAGCAACGCTTCGGCCCAGGCGCACCAGCTTGTAGCGAGCACAGTTCTCGAACGTCGCCTGGCAAAACAGAGCTTTCCACGTCCCCAGCACGCCACTGTTCCGAAAGATCGCGTACATCTCGCACGAGTCCATCTGGGGACAGATCTTTTCATCGGTCGGCATGTCGACAGCCCGTGGGACAACGGCGGTCTAGACCTCATGGTGTTGTGTACGGCCCGGCGCAAGTTCACGACGGCTCGAAAGCCGCGAGGCTCTGTCCCGAAGCCCCGAGCACACGAGGCGAGTGCCTACGAGCGGGGCTCGTGCGAACACTTCTTGGATGTGGGTGCATGGTCGGCACCGCCGTCGTCCTCGTTGTCGGGCTCGTCATTCCTGCGCGGCGTATTCGCACAGGGCGTGCGCCAGTGCTCGAGATCGGGACGCTGTTCGCAGCGAGCTGACCGCAACATCGGCGCTCGCTCAAGGCCCGCAGAGTCCGGGGTGTTGATCGAAGACCGAATCCGGCGGGTCGACCAAGCCGCCCTGCCCGGTCTCGTACGGCCTGTTTCCGACCCAGTACGCGTCACCTCTCGGACCGTACTGGCAGATCGTCCACCACCACTCCCCATCCCAACCGAAGGGTCCGGGGGCACCACACAGCTGGGTCGCGCAACCCATGGAGTAGACGTTCGAGGAGACCATCTGTGTGTAGTGGGCCGTGATGCCGCTGCTCGTATCGTCGGCAAGATTGTAGTCGTTTCGCTCATCCCACCATCCAAGCCCGTCCCCTTTGCCGCTCCCGTCCATGACCACCGGGTCGTCGGAGCACGCAGACCCACCGCAATACGAGAGGTTCTCACCCAACACCTCGTATCCGCCGATACCGGTCCGGGACTCCTCGGGAGAGTGGGGCCAATCGGGGTCACAACTCGCAACCCAAGCGGCGGCGTTGAGGGCGATCTCCGTGTCCCAGTAGAGACGATTCATATCGGCCGCGGGCGGAACGACACTCGAGCGCCACTCGTTGTGCGAGTCCAACATCATCCGCTCCCAGTCGGTGAGCGGGGTGTCGCAGCTGGGGCTTGGATTCGGGCCGCCCGATGCATCAGACTCACCATCCTCGCCCGTACCCTCGGGCAAGGATCCGGACGCTTCACCGAGAGGGTCGCTTCCGTGTCCGAGGTCGGTCCCGCCATCAGTCTCGCCTGATCCGCCATCGGCGCAGGCCAAGGAATTCATAAAGAAGGTGAGGGCAATAACGCCCCCCCACGTGCATTTGCGTCGCGACCACAGGGTCGAAGTGGCGGCCCGCCCCCCAAATCGGCTCAGGTGATCTTGCGGCGGTCGAACCCAACGCGGCCCGAACGGAAAAAACGTGACGTGCGGCTGGGGGCGGCGGCAACGAAGGAGCATGATTGGCTTCACATTGCATCTTCGATCCATCTCGGCGGGCCTTGGCCTGCTCTGCACGACCTTGGCCGCCGGTGGCTGCGTCGACGGCGCAGGACTCGGAGACCTACCCGGGGAGACGGAGGGGCAAGGGGGCACCGACGGCGAGGGCACCACCAGCACTTCCGGCGAGACCGATGACCCGTCCCAGACCGACGGCGACACCGACGGCGACACCGACCCGGACACCGACGGCGACACCGACGGCGACACCGATGGAGACACCGATGGAGACACGGACGGCGAGCCCAGTGAGACCTGCGACAGCGTCGTTGTGGACCATGAGGACGACTGCGGCCCTGACTGCCCGATTGTGGCCGACGTTCGCATCACGTGCGATGCGAACGCGTTCGGCGATCCCGGGCTGCGGGTTGCACCGGGAGCCGAGTCCACCTGGTTGGTCACGGCAAGCGATGCTTCGGCCTGGCTCATGTCGATTGAGGCCGATGGTCTCGCGTCGGCAGACCGCCTTCCCGAGGTGACTGCACGCAGCACGATCAGTCTCGCGTTGGACCTTGAGGGCGCACCCGTGATGGTGGCCGACACCACGGACGCCGCCGACGACTACGCGGGAGGCGTCACCTTCGTCACCGGATCTGAGGGCAACTACGAACTCGATCTTGTCTTCGATGGCAGTGTCTACGCGTCGGTGTTCGATATGGAGGTCGACGCTGGCGGTCAGCCGCACGTGTGGGCCAGCACCGATCCGCCGGATGGACGGTCCGAGTTTGTTCAGGAAGCGGATGGCAGCTGGACCGAGCGAGATGCCCCGGTGCCGGGCACCAGCGGGTGGCAACGATTCACCGTCACACCGCAGGGCGTACCCGTCGGCTTCGACTTTGACGATCAGGGGGGCAACTGGCAGCTGATGGCGTTGTCCGAAGGAGAGGCGGAGCCGGTTGGGACGATGACGTGGTCCGACTATCCTGGCGCCTACGTACACATCGCTGCGCCTGCCCTCCCCTCGCTCGTCGCCGATGCGCCGGACTATGTCCTGCTCGCGGAGGACGTGGAGGGCTACCGCCTGGCGTGGCAGTCCGATGCGGGCGGCATGGACGTTCTGCTCGAAGACACCGCTGCATTCCAACGGACCTGCGTTTTTGAAGGCGATGGATCCCCAGGCAGCTGTCCCGCGGCATGCGAAGAGCAAGGCTCGGGCGTCGAATCCCCCATGGCCGCTGTGACGCGTACCAGCGATGGGCGGGTCTGGGCCGCCTGGATGTGGACGCAGCTCGACCAGAGCCTCTCGGTCACGGAGACCTGCGACGAGGAGATCGGTTGCTACTGCAACAGCATGGTCGAGCGCGAGGACAGCTATGGTGAACTGGTCCTGGCCGAGGTTGACCTCGAGACCCTCGAAGTTCGAGAGGTCTTCCGCGTCCGAGATCAGAACCCGCATACCTGGGGCCTGTTCACGGGCCTCCGAGAATCACCGCGGGCACTCGACATGCGCGCGTTTGGATCGGACCTCGCGGTCGGAGCGCGGGTCCGGGATGAGGGTGGGTTCGACCCCGCCGCGATGCGGGTGCTGCGGGTGGACACAGCGTTGATCCCATAGTGTCCTAAGAGCAACCGGTGGGTATTCCCGATGGACACCGAGCTGGTACCGTCCGGCTCGCTCTCCGCCATGTTCGGCTCCCTCGTCCTCACGGCAGGAATGCTGACCTCTCCGGTTGATCTGGAGTGGTCGGCACCGCCGCAGTGCCCCTCGCAGGCGCAGGTCCACGCTCGCATTGAGGGCTACCTCCAGGACGCGCCGCCCAGGAACACCGTGCGGGTGGAGGCTGTCGTCACCGCGGACAAGGGAGGCTGGGTCCTGTCGGTGGCGACGGTCGGAAGCGACGGCGTTCGTCAGCAGCGGGTCGTGAAGGACGAGGACTGTGAGGGCCTGGCCGAGGTGGTCGCGGTACTGACGGCCCTCGCGGTGTCGCCAGAGGTCGAGGCCGAAGAACCCGAGCCCGAACCGGAGCTCGAACGTGAACCGGAACCCCCGCTGCCCAGGCCCGAACCGCAGCCCCCTCAACCGGCCGAGCCCAGTCCGGAGCCCTCCCAACCACCGGAGCCCGAACCGCCGCCCCCGGATGCAACGCCGAAGTCGGACAGACCGCGTCCGCGGGTCGGAGTCCGCGTCGCGGGTGGGGCTGGGCTCGGATGGATGCCGCCCGGTGGGGAGCTTGGACTCGCGGCGACGCTGAGCCGCGGATGGTGGGCGGCAGAGCTGGAGGCCCAGCTCGGCTTGCCCCGGCCGGTCCGCGTCTCCCCGGGGACCGTGGGTGCCGACCTTGTCGGTTGGACGATCGCGGGGCGCGGTTGCGGCGTTGTCCCGATGACGCGACGACTGACACTGCCGCTGTGCGCCGGTCTTGAAGCGGGTCAAGTGCGAGCGACGCCGGTCGGCCTCGAGAACGAGACGCCGGCCGCCCCAGTCTGGATCGCCGCTCTCATCTCCCCGCTGTTGCGGATTGCCGTCCACCCGCGGGTCGGGCTGTGGCTGATGCCAGAGCTGCAGCTTGGACTCGTACGGCCTGAGTTGCATGCTCAGAACCGCGAAATCGAGGTTTTTGCCCCGGGCGTAGCGTCCGGTCGTCTCCGGGCCGGGGTCGAGATCGTTTTTTGAGTTTTTTGGTGACGGGCTGGTCCCAGCTGCGGCAACAAAGGATCCGGTGACCTCCCTCCAGCTCGCAGCGCCGGAACCTTCGTTCCGCGCGTTCTTCCGCTCGCACCACGCATTTGTGTGGCGCTGCGTGCGGCGGCTGGGGGTGCCAGCGGCTGAACTCGATGACGTCGTGCAGGAGGTCTTCCTCGCCGCATACCGCGACCGCACCCACTTCGAGGGTCGCTCGTCGCTGAAAACCTGGTTGTATGGGGTCGCGGTCAACCGGGCCCGAATGCACCACCGCGCCCAGGCGCGCCGTCGTCAACGGCAAGAGGACGGTGGAGCACGAATGGTGGCAGCTCCGCCCTCCGACCTGGTCACCCGGCACGCCGCGGTCGATCTGCTCGACCGGCTGGTGTCGACTTTGGATGCGCACAAAGCGGAAGTCTTCGTGTTGATCGAGCTGGAGGATGTGCCAGCAAAAGACGTCGCAACGCAGCTGGGACTCAGCGTCAACACCGTGCACTCACGCCTGCGACTCGCGCGAGCACGGATCACCACTGAAGTCCGGCGCATGCGAACCCGCCGAGAACGGGAGACCGGATGAACAACGACGATGCACTCGACGCCCTGATCGCCAAGGCCAAGCGCCACGACGCGCCCCCGCAGGGCGCCGAGCATGATGCGTGGGTGGGCTTCGTCGGAGCCCTCGGAAGTGGAGGCGGAGGCGGGGGTGGCGAGAGTGCCACTCCGGCACCGACCGCCACCGCCGAGGCGCTCACCAACGGCGCGAGCGCTCTGGGGCTGGCCAAACCCCTCGCCGCGCTGGCGCTCGTAGGGGCGGTGGGCTTGGGAGTCTCTCAGTGGACGCAACCGGACCCCTCGCCCAGTCACGAAGCCCCGACCGAAACGCGCGTCCCGCTCCAGGAGCCTCCGCCCCGGGCGTCGGGTGTCGCCGCCCCCCTTCGGGCGGTCGCGCCGGCTCCGACGCTCGCGCCCCAACCGCGCGTACTGACAGCGACTCCAGAGACGACCCACTCGCCGCGCCTGGGGGCGCCGCCACAGCCCGCGCCGTCTGCGGTCCCGGTGGCCCAGAGCACCCTCGCCGTGGAGGCACGCCTGGTCGGATCGATGTGGAAAGCGATCGACCGCGGGGACGCTGCGGCGGCGTTGCCCCTCGCGGCGCAGCATCGAACGCGGTTCCCCGACGGCGAGCTGCGACTCGAGGCTCAGGCAGCCGGGGCCGCAGCCCGGTGCATCCTTGGCCGACCGATCAACTTGACCGAGCTGCAGGCGATCCGCCGCGGTGCGTCGAAGTCCGTCGCGAACCGACTCGCTGGGGCGTGCGGTGAGGATGAGTGAGCTGTCACGGTCGCCGATCTCGTAGGGGCACTCGACGACCTGTGTCGCGAGGACGCATCCCCTGATCCAGCCACCTGAGCACCCGCGGGCTACAGCAGCTTCAACGCACCGGTCACCGCATCGACGCTTTCGGGCAGCCCCGGTCCCACCGCGCACGCGGTCAGCGTTGGCACACCGCCAAACTCGGTGCGCCCGGCGTCCCGGATCAGCGCGCAGGTCAAACCGCGCTCGACAGCGGCCTCGTGAACGGCGACGAGCTCCGCTTCAGAGTTCACGCCCACGACGATCTTGGTGAAGCTGCCCTGGATCCACGCCTGGGTTGCCGGGTCCACCTCGAGAATCAGCCGCCCCGGCGCCTCCGCTTTGGGGCGGTCGCCGGAGCCACGAAGGACCGCGGCAAGCGAGGCGTGGGCGCCTTGCGCGATCATCTTCCCCTTCCGCATGCCAAGATCCTTGCGGAGGACGATCACCTGCTTGGGTTCGGCCACCGCGTCAGCCTAGCGCGCTTCGATGCAGCGCTGATTCGGACCCTCACCGCGTGAGCCGGCCCCTACTCAGGGCTCTGCCGATTCCCCGTGTGCCCCTGATACCCTCGCTCGACCCGCCGTGCCTGCACCGACCGACGAAGAGCTGATCGCAACCTGGGCCCCCCAGCCCGCCCCGCTGCTGCCCCTGT
>CAJXVA010000380.1 GCA_913061055.1 uncultured Pseudomonadota bacterium | reverse complement strand
ACGAGATGTAGAGAGGTCTCGTGGGCTCGGAGATGTGTATAAGAGACAGCTGGAGTCCTTGGCCGCGCGCTTCGACCGCGTGCGCGCCAAGCCGCTGTCGGTCACCGAAAAGCTCGACCGGGCGATGTCTGCGCGCCGCCTGCGATGGGTCGACCTATCCCGAGAGATCCTCGACGATGTGATCGACACCGTCGAGTCCAAGTCGTTGCGGACTCAGGCTCGCTCGTCGCGGGCGTACACCGCGTACAAGCAGCGAGAGTTTGGCCAGTGCGCCGACGATCTGCGTCCGTCCTACGAGGCGACCGGTTCCATCGATACCCGCGGCCGTCTGCTCCGCTGCCTCGAGCGCGGCGCCATGTATGACGAAGCGCTGCAGATCTACGACGACGCTGCCAAGAGCAAGAAGAAGTGGTCGCGGATCAGTGCCCTTTGGGACGGCACCATGCTGGCCGTCCGTGCCGGCGAGTACGCGCGTGCCGAAGGTTTCCTCAAGCGCTACGAAAAAGAGACCGCGGGCAACCGTCAGACTCGAGTGTGGCTACACGCTTGGCTACCGATGCGTCTGGGTCGGGTCGACGAAGCCATTGCCGGTTTCGAAGCCGCCGAGCGCTACTCCACCGACCGAACCCGGGCCCGTTACTTCCGCGCCAAGCTCATGCTCGCTGGCTCCGACCCCGCCGCGCAGCTCGAGGGCGAGGCGCTGCTCACCGAGATCATCGATCGCAGCCCGCTGTCGTACTACGCCTTGATGGCCCGACAGCGGCTGCTCGACGCCGAACGGACCGTTCCTGCAGCGCCGTCGCTCGAGCCCAACCGGGGCGAGCCCGTGCACCCCACGCGGCCCGAGGTTCGGACGACGTTGGCCGAGCTCGACAGTGCGTTCGGCGAGGCTTGGCCCGAGGTTCGGCGCGCCCGGCAGCTCTACAACGCCGGCTACCTCGAAGAAGCGCGCCGAGAGCTGCGCGTCGCGGTGCAGGCCTACGAGACCCGCGGCAAGAAGGCCAGCGGCGTTCGCAACGAGTCCTTCCTGGTCGGCCTGGGTTGGAAGCCCGACTGGAGCTATCCCCGGATCCGTCCCACCCGCGACGGGATGCGAACCCTCCGCAGCAAAGAAGATGCGGCGACCCTGGCCGCCGGCTTCCGCGAACTGGCCCGCGGATTCGACGAGCCGTACCGCTTCGCGAAGCTCAGCACCTCGGCCGACGGTGCCTACAAAGCGCGTTGGCACCCCCGGGCGTTCCGGGCCGCCGTCGAACGCGAGGCGCGACACTTCGAGATCGACCCCATCCACATGTGGTCGCTGATGTACACCGAGTCGCGCTTCCGCCGGTTCGTCGTCTCACCCGTGGGCGCTCGTGGTGCGCTGCAGATCATGCCCTGGACCGCCCAGCAGCTCGCCGAGCGCCTCGGTGAGCTCGAGCCCGGCGGTTCGTTCGATGACGACACCCTGTTCGACATCGACACCAACGCTCACCTTGCCGGCTACTACGTCGCCGAGCTGCTCAAGAAATTCCACGGCCAGGCGCCCATGGCCTACGCCAGCTACAACGGTGGCCCGTCCAACGTCCAGCGGTGGCTCGAGGCCAAGTCCAAGAGCGAGGTCCCGTTGGAGCGTGATGTCTTCGTCGAAGAGATCGCCTTCCGCGAGAGCTACCGCTACGCCAAGCGCGTGACCGAGGTCTCCGCCGCGTACGCGCTCATGTACAAGGGCGAGTTTCCGCGCTGGACGAACGAGATCGACGCCGACGTCGAAGACAACATCGCGTTTTAGCCCTCGAGGGGAATCGCGTCGTTCGGCTCGCTGCGGGGCGGAGCCGTCTTCGCTCCGGTGGTGTCAGCCGGGATAGGCGACCGGAAATTCGAACACGCTGAGCACGGGGCGGTGATCGGAGACGTGTTGCTCGTAGTCGGCGTCCTGGTCGAGCGCCAAGACGTCGGTGTCGACGTGGTGTGCCTTCAGCCCGTCCGTCACGACCACGTGGTCGAGCATGCGAGACCACGGGATGTATGTGGCGGCGCCGCTGGACTCGGCGTCCTCGGTCAAGAACGTCACGCCCGCTTCGTCGTCGAGAAGCGGCGCGAACACGTTGTCCGAGGGGCTGTCCGTGACCTGGTCGTTGAAGTCCCCGAGGACGACCGCGTGCCCGCCGCTCGTTCCGGCATCAAACCAGGCTCGCAGCTCTCGCGATGCGGCCCGGCGCCGGTCTTGGCTCTGGGCGTCCGATCGTGCCTTGAGGTGAACCACGCCGAGTTGCATCTGGGCTCCAGACGCAGAGCCGACCACTTCGACCTCGAGGGCGAGCATCGGGCGCGGGAATGCGA
Source organism: uncultured Pseudomonadota bacterium (assembly GCA_913061055.1). GTDB lineage: Bacteria > Myxococcota_A > Polyangia > Nannocystales > Nannocystaceae > CAJXVA01. Next base: position 7,451 of record CAJXVA010000380.1, on the reverse strand, counting down.
ACCAATCGTCTTCGAAGAGGTCCTGAGCGTCGGTGACCTCGAGCGCGGAGGTTCGAACGAGGGCCGCGACGCCGGAGAATGGACCGGGCTCGGCGATGTACGCTTCGAACTCGGGAAGGCGGTTCGCGATGCGCAGGAGCGCGGCGTTGTCTTGGACCTCTTGGATGCCCACGAAGTCCGGAGCGAAGTCGGTCAACGTGTTGACGACGGCGTCCTCGGTCTCGGCGGTCAAGGGGAAGTGCCGCAAGTTCCACGTCATGAGCGACAGCGGTTGGGTGCATCGTTCGTGCACGTTGCATGCGTGGCGAGCGAGGGCTCGGCACGCGTGGGGTCCGACGTACGGGACCGCATCGAGTTCGGCCAGCGTCGCAAAGGGGCGACCCTGGACAAGCTCTTCGGCGGCGCGTCGATCCAGGCCGGCCCCTCCGGAGGTGACGGCGTCGTCCAACTCCGCGAGCGTGATGGCGGCGTCGTTGACCAGGGAGAGGATCCCCTCGGCCGCGGGGGAGTCCGGGTCCACGCATCCGCCGTCCGCCTTTCCGACCAGGAACGAGCCGTTCTCTGCATCGGGCTCGGCTGGTTCCTCGAGCTCGGTGGCGGACGGGTTGTCACAGCCACCGAGAGCGACGGAGATCGTGAGTGCAAATCCAGGGAAGAGCCGCATGTCCCAGACGGCGCGTGGGCATCCCGAATTGATCCCGCGTCCTGAGAGAAAACTTCCAAGCTACGAGAACAAAACGTCTTTCTGGACGATGCGCGCGACGGACGTGGTGGCTTCATCCGCGGCCGCGGGGTCCGACGCAAGCTTTGTGATCGCCGCTTTGAGCATCACCCGACCGCGGGAGAGTCGGCTACGCACCGTGTGTTCCGAGACCCCCAGCGCCGCGGCAATCTCCGCACCGCGCAGTTCTTCCCAATACGCGAGCTCCAGCGTCATCTGAAAATCGAGGGGCAGGGTCTGCAGGGCGCGCGTGACGAGCTGGGCGGTGTGCTGTTGGGCGAACGCTCGGCTGAGGCCGGTACGGAGGTCTGCCATCGACTGCGAGCCGATCGCATCGGTGGGCCGGCGGTGGGCGGCGCGAAGGTGGTCGAACAGGCGGTTGCGGGCCACGCCGAACAGGTACGCCCGGAACGACGGCTGGGTGATGCGGTCGCGGCTCTCGACGCAGTCGAGAAACGTGCGCTGAATGAGGTCGTCGACGTCGTCCCCCAGCTTGCTGCGGAAGAACCGACACAACGCGTCGAAGTGACGCTCGATGAGCTGTTGCGCGGCGGTGTCGTCTCCGGCTCGCCATGCGCTCAGCAGCTCGGAGTCGGTGGACGCCACCGCAGTGGTATACCAGCTGGGTGAGCGAGCCCGGCGGGGACGAAGCTGCGATGCTCGCCGACGCGCGACCGCCGACCGATGATGCTGTGGGAGCGGTGCTGCGCGCGAAGGTGTTGCGCGGTCTGCTGGGCGACCGCAGCGCGCCGCCCAAGATCGGACGCTTTGCCGTGCTCGAGCGTCTGGGGGCAGGGGCGTCCGGTGCGGTCTTCACCGCCTACGACGACGTTCTCGACCGCCGCGTTGCCCTCAAGGTCCTCCGCGGTGGGCAGACCGATCCCGACGCGTTGCTCCCTGAGGCGCGGGCGTTGGCCCAGCTGCGCCACCCGAACGTTGTCACCGTTCATGAGGCGGGTGTCTTCGAAGGGCAGGTCTTCGTGGCGATGGAATTCGTTGCCGGAGGAACGCTTCGAGCCTGGCTCGAAGCTCAGCCTCGCACCCCGGCCGAGGTGGTGGCCATGCTCAGCGCCGCGGGGCGGGGACTCGCCTCCGCTCATGCTGCCGGGATCGCGCACGGGGACTTCAAGCCGGACAACGTTCTGGTCGCTGAGGATGGCCCGCGGGTGGCGGACTTCGGATTGTCGCGCGCGACCACGTCTGAGGCGACGGACTCCGGCGGTGGAAGTCCGGCCTACATGGCCCCCGAGCGCCTCGACGGCGGTGCTCCGACCGAGGCGGCCGATCAGTTCGCGCTCGCGGTCACGCTCGTCGAGGCACTGGGCGGGGTCCGGCCGTTCTCGGGGGAGTCGGTGACCATGCTGCGGCTCGCGATGCTCGAGCCCGCGAAGCTGCCCGATACGGTCACCGAGAACCCGCGGCTCGTGGCAGCGGTGCGCCGTGCCTTGGCCCCCGAACCGCAGGCGCGCTTCCCATCGGTGGAGGCCTTTGTTGAAGCGTTGGTCCCTCCGCCTGGAGGCCGGGGCAGGGGGTGGGCCGTCGCGGGTGCAGCGATGGCGGTCGTGGCAGCGGCATGGTTGTGGGCCACCCCTGCGGACGAGCCGTGCGAGGGGGGGGCCGCCGTCGTGGCGTCTGCCTACGCCCCGCAGACCGCCGAGCAGATACGGGGCGCGCTGGAGGCTCAGCTTGGATCGGGTGTCGGCGAGCCCGCATTGCAGCGCCTGGACGCCTACGCGGACGCGTGGGCCGAGACCCACCGGGAGGTGTGCGTGGCGACGAAGGTGGACGGTGTGCAGTCGGACTCGCTGTTTGACCGGCGCATGCAGTGTTTGATGCATCGCCACGTCGAGCTGAACGCGGTCGCTCAGGCGCTGCTCGGGGTGTCGAGCCCGGATGAAGCCGGACGCGCTTCGGGACTGGTGGATGCGCTGCTCGATCCCCAAGACTGCGATGCGGCGCACTCGGTCGGCGGCCCGGCCAGCCCAAGTCCAGACGAGGTTGCGGTGGTCACCCGGCTGCGCGGCGAGGTTGCGACCGCATGGGCGGACTATCGATTGGCGCGCTACAGCGCGGCGCTGCAACGAGCGAAGGACTCGGATGCGGAGGCGCGGGACCTGTCGTACGTCCCGGTTCAGGCCGAGACGGCGTTCCTGCTCGGGACGACACAGGGACGCAGCGCTGGCTTTGCCGAGTCTGAGGCGACGTTGCGTCGGGCGCGGGTGCTGGCCGCACAGGCACAAACGCCCACGTTGGCCGCCGACATCTCGACCCAGCTCCTTCGCACCGTGATGTTCGCGGGCCAGCCCGCCCGCGTCGCGGACCTCTCGGTGCACGCGCGCGCCGACGTGCTCGAGGCTGGTCGCTCAACCGCGGAGATCGACGGAATCATCGGGGAGAGTCAGCTTGGCGCCGGGGACTTGGACGCGGCCCGGATGTCGATCGAGCACGCGCTGGAGCAGGAGACGCGCGCACCGCAGCGCGCCCTGCTCCTGGTCAACCGGGCTTCGGCCGCCCTGAAACAAGGACTGCCGTCCGATGCCTTGTCGGACTATCGCGCTGCCTACGACCTCGCGGCCGCGCACTACGGAGCGGACCATCCGCGGATGGGGTTCTTCCTTCACCGCGTCGGCCGTGGGCTGCTTGCGATGGGGGACGCGAGTGGGGCGGCACAAACGCTCGAGCGCGCGCGAGCGGCCCGCGAGGCGGCGCTGGGTCCAGGCGATCGTGCGATCGCGAGCGTCTTGGTGGACCTGTCGGAGGCTCGGCGGGCACTCGGAGAGACCGAGGTGGCACGAGCCCTGCTGGCACGAGGTCTGGAGATTCGAAGAAAAACGCTGGGCCCGACGCATCCGCGAACGGTCGAGTTGGACCAGCGTTTGAAGACGACCTTCGCGCCCGACCCGTGAGTTCGGGTCCAAGGCGCGGTGGCCCTCGGGCCTACGCGAGAACGAACGAGACCTTCATGTTGACGCGGTAGCGAACGATTTTGCCGTTCTCGACGTCGACCTTCTGGTCCTGCACCCAAGCACCCGTGATGTTCTTGATGGTCTTGGACGCACGCTCGATGCCGACCTGTACGGCGGCTTCGAAGCTGTCGGGGCTGGCAGCGGAGATCTCCATGATTTTTGCGACGGTCATGATGTTGTTCCTTTTCCCAGGCGGTGACCCGGGGCCCGGACCGTAGCAACGCGGCCGGGCGCGCGGGTGTGGAGAGCTGCCCCGACCTCCGGTTCAGGCGCTGCTCAGGACGCAATCTGGATCGCGTAGTGCATCACAGAATCCGCCCCTTCGGCCCGCCACCCGGTGCTGCGCAGCTCCGGGGGAGCCGACGACCCCTGCTTCGGCAAGAGGCCCTCGCCGGTCGGGGTCTTCGACGTCTCAGCTGCCCTCGAAGACGAGGGTGCGGTGGTTGAAGGTGTCGGTCACGAACAACCTCCCCTGGTCGAAGTGGAGCCCAAACGGGCGCGCCAGGGTTCGAGCGGAGGGAGTCTCGTCCGTGGAACCGTCCTGGTCGTCGTCGTTGGCCCGGCTGTTCTCGAAGCTCGATTGCCCGATCACACCGTCGGCAGCCTGGCCGTCCACTGCGGGCCAGCCTTCGTAGAACAGCACGCGATGATTGAGTTGGTCGGAGACGTAGAGCCGGCCTCCGACGAAGAGTACGTCCTGCGGGTTGTGGAAGCCCGTGGCGCCCGAGCCGGTTGCCGAAGATGAGGCGTCCGGTTGTCCGAGGACGACGTCCGCCGGCTCGCCGGGCTCGGTCGGAAAGCTGTTCCACAGGAGCACTCGCTGGTTGTTGCGGTCGGCAATGGCGAGCCTGCCACCGTCCGACCACACGGCCGTCGGGGCGGACAGCGTGCTCGCAGAGGGCTCGCCGCCTCGGTTGGGCTCCGCCTCCTCGAAGGTGGCCTGGCCCAGGACCAGGTCGGCGGGCGTGTCGTTTTCGGTCGGGATCGTGTTCCAGATGAGCACGCGGTTTCCCCCGCTATCGGAAACCACCATGCGGCCGCCGGCGAACAGCAGGTCGGAGGGGCCGCCACTGAATCGGTTCGGACCCACGGCGTTTCCCGACGACTGCAGGTCGGGCTGCCCGATCACGACATCAGGATCGCTGGTCTCGACCGGGGCCTCGTTGTACAGGAGAACTCGAGGGGCCCCGACGTCGGCGATCCCGAAACGAGTCCCGTCACTGGCCATTCCGCGAGAGAACGCGCCGACCGAGTTCGGCCCCAGCGGGAGCTCCGAGCCACCGATGCCATCACGGCCGAGCACATGGTCGGGCTCGACGCCCGCTTGGTTCGGGACTTCATCGAACACGTAGATGCCGGCTTGAATCCCGTCGGTGACGTAGAGCCGGCCTTGGTGGGTGAGCACATCCCGAGGGAAGCGAAACGCGTACTCGAACGCGTTGGCCTCTCCGCTGGTGAAGTCCGGCTGTCCGATGACGAGCGTGGCTTCGGGAAACTCCCCGAACACCGGCGCGTCGAAGGAGCAATCGACAAGGCAGCCGGTCGCCTCTTCGTCGCAGTCCTCCTCGCTGTCGATCACCGCGTCGCCACACGTGGGCAAGGCGCAGCTCGTACGGCACGCGTCGGCCAGCGTATCGCTGTTGCCCTCGCCGTCGTCGCAGGCTTCGCCGCGCTCAAGCACCCCGTTTCCGCATTCCGCGGTGGGGCGTCCGCTGTCGGTCTCTTCTCCGCTCGAAGATGCTTCGAGTCCGCCCGTGCTCGCGTCTTGGCCTCCCTCGGATCCCAGGCTTCCGGTCGTGTCGCCCACGCCCGAGTCATCGGTGCCTTCCGAGTCGTCGGTGCTCTCCGCGTCGTCGGTCTCGCCGGTCGTCGGGGCACCCGGGGTTGTTCCTGATTCGCCCGCATCACCGCTGCTCGACCCTCGACAATCTTCGGAGTCACAGCTGTTGGCTGGCTCGGAGAAGCAGCCGTGAATCAAGGTGGTGGTGGCGAGGAATCCAAGGGCGGTCAGTCGGGTGCAGAGCATGCGCTCGGCGTAGCACCGCGCCCTGAAATCGCGGTGTGACTGCGAAGCCGATCGCGCCGGTCTGTGCCGCCCGGAGGGCTCACCGTGGGCGACGCCGCGTGAGGGCTGATCTCTCCGCCAGCTCGACTTCGGGTCGGCCTATCCTGCCGAATTCGCCAGGCGCGAACCCAAGACCGCGATAGTCCCCCTCAATCACAACAATGGGTGCGCTCTATCGCGACGGGCTCGGCGCCCCGGCGGACCGGTTCGATGCGTTGAACGCGGCCCCGGCACGGCCGAACGGGGACGCGTTCGTCGGCGGCTCACAACTGCGGCGCTACAAGACAGGACGAGGCGTCACCCCGCCCTCCGGTTTCCCGTTGCTCAGGACGCGATCGGGATCGCGTAGTGCATCACAGAGTCCGCCCCCTGAGCACGCCACCGGGTGCCGTACAGCTCCAGGTCTGGGCCCCAGGTGTGGCGGTGGCCGGAGCGGGCGAGCCACGTGGCGTAGATGTAGTCCACCGTCTTGTCGATCGCTTTGGCCTCTCCGCGATGCTCGAACACGGCGTATCGGCCTGCAGGAAGCTCGAGGCTGACCATCTGGGACGGCACCGCCGGGGCACCGACCACCCCGGCGGCGGCGAAGTACTCCAGGCGGTCGGGGTCTTCGAGGTCGGGCCGAACCACGCCGTAGTACGGAAACGGGACCCGGGCATCGACCTCTTCGTGGCGCGCGAGAAACCGGTCCCACACCCGTGGGAGCTCCTCGCCGAGGTTGTTCTTCTCCGAGCCCACGCCGTAGAAGACGGTGCGCATGCCGACCACCGCGGTCACCGGTCGGACCACGAGGGTGGGTTCGAGGGATACCGCCTCGCTGACGTGCTGTAGATAGGCCTCGTCGATGCGGAGCTTCTTGAGGAACAAGTTGCCGTGCCCGAGCGCCCGGTACTCGGTCGGTGTCATCCCAAACGCCTTCTTGAACGCCCGCGCAAACGCTTCCTGACTTTCGAACCCCGCGGCGAGTGCGATGTCGATGACGCGGCGGTCGGTGGTGAGCAGCAGGTCCAGCGCTTGGGCCATGCGTCTCGATCGAACGTAGGTCTTGAGCGTCTCGCCGGTGAGCGCCTTGAAGATGCGCTGGAAGTGAGCGTGGCTGAGGCCCGCCGCCTTGGAGACGTTGCGGAGATCGATGCTCTCGTCCAGGCCAGCTTCGATGAAGTCGATCCCGCGCTGGATCTGCTGCACGTAGGCGTTCACGGCTGGTGCGGAGTTTCGAAGAAGCCGGTCATGGTGCGGACCTTGCCATCGCCGCTGTACTCACCATAGGAGATCCCAGTGCCGAGGACCGCACCATCGCCGCCGACCATGTTCCACGTCGCCACGGAGCGTTCATTGTGGGCCTTGAAGTCGGTGGTCACGAAGTGTCCGCCGGGGACCTGTTGGTGGAACTCGACCATGTACTCGACGAGGGCGTCCCAGCCCTTTCGCTGGGTGATCGGGTCGGTGTAGACACACCCGTCGTCGAGGTATTGCGCACAGGCGGCGCGCTTGGCCTGTGGGCCGGTGAGCTTCCAGATCGAGGCGTAGGCTTCCCAAGCGGTGCGAGCTTCGGATTGTGTCATCGTCATGGGCCGACCCTAGATGCGAGCGCCGACGGACTTCTGACCATTTGTGCTTTTCTTCCGGAATCCCACGGCTCTGGGACGAGCCCCCATCGTCACGATGAGTGCGCCTCCGGGGCGTATCGGGCCAGGGC
>CAJXVA010000379.1 GCA_913061055.1 uncultured Pseudomonadota bacterium | reverse complement strand
TCGTCGGCAGCGTCAGATGTGTATAAGAGACAGGACTGCGGTACGTCGGCAGGCACGCGATCGAACAGCGGCGTCACCGCGCCCAGGACATCCGGCGCACTGGACCCCACGGCCCAGGTGACGAGCGACTCGACCGTGTTGCGATACTGAACCCGCGACAGCCGGCGCATCGAGAGCGAGTCCGACCAGACGCTCTCATCGCACCCAAACACGTCGTCGCTGTCACTCGACCCGCCGGAGCTGCCCTCGCCCTCGGTGTCCCCGGGCTCGGTTTCGCCACTGCCCCCGGACGTGTCGGTGTCTTGCCCACCCGCATTCGCCCCCTGGTAGCAGCCGCCAGCGGCCATTGCCGCAAGGAGCCCGATCGTCGTTCCTGTTCGCCGCAACATCCGATGACCAGAGCGCCATGCCCTCGGATCCGGGTGATTGTTTTTCAGGGCGAGACGAGACCTGTGAACTCGACCTCGTAGAACACGCTTTTTGCAGTGTGGGCCAAGTCGAAGACGCCCAGCTCGGGCGCCCAGAACAGCCCCTCGGTCTTGGGCACCACCCAGGAGGTCCCTGAGCATGCAAACGCGCCCTGCCCGATGCTCATGACCTCGGTCCAGGCGTCGGCATCCGGGCTGAGCCAGTACCGATCCGCGCCGCCGACCACGAAGGTGTCATCGCAGAACCGGATACCCCCAAGCCCCTCCAAACCCGAGGCTTCATCCCGCAGGATCGTGGCACCGTCTTGCGTTTCGAGGATGCGCCCGGCCTCCCCGATCGCGACGAATCGGTCATCTCCGAACGCCAACGCGAACAGCTTCTCGCCCAGCGCCTCGCTCACGGTCCAGTCTTGCCCGTCCTGTGATGTGGCGATCTGATCGACGCCGACCGCGACGAAGCGCCCTCCGCCATACGCGAGTGCGACCAGATCCATGCCGACCTCGGGTCCTCGGGTATCGGACCACGTCTGCCCATCCTCCGACCACGCCATGTGGTCGAGCCCGACCGAGGCGAATCCCCCGGACCCGTAGGCAACACTGCGCGCGTAGCCTGGCACGCCGAATGGGTTGACCTCCCAGGTGAGCCCGTCGACCGTCATCGCGCTTCGATCGGCGCCGACCAGGACGATGCGGTCCTCGCCGCGCGCGACCGCTTCGTGCGCGGTGACACCGGCAAGCTCTGGGATGTCGGTCCAGTCCTCGCCGTCCTCGAACGAGACCGCAACACCGGCCTCGAACCCGTACGCGACGTAGTCGGGCAGGCCCTCTTCGACAACGGCACCGCTGCTGCTGCTCGAACTCTCCGCCAGCGTCCCGGTCGTACTGCTGGACGTGCTGAGTTCCGCGCCACTGCTGCCGCTGCTCGACGAGCCCCCGTCGGCGACCTCCGCAAATCCGATCACTTCGTCGTCACACCCGAGCAGTCCGAGCGCCATCGCCACGACGCCGGCGAGGCGCGTCACGGATCCAGCCGTCCCTGCGCGCGAGCCCGATACACGCTAGTCGGATAGTCCCGGACAAACGTCTCCACCGCTTTGCGCAGCCCGTCTTTGCGTCCGAGGCGATCCAACGCCTGAATTCTACCCCACGCGGCTTCTTCGGCGAGAGGTCCCCCGCCGCCCGCTGCAGCCGTAAACAGCCGCAGCGCGGCTTTGGCCTTGCCTCGCCCAAGCTTGATCTGCGCCAGCGCAACGCGGCCCGCCCGCGCTTCGGCGCTCTTGGGAAAGCGACGAAGAAGCTCGCCGTAGCTCCGTTCGGCATCCGCAAGGCGTCCATCGCCACGGGCCGCGCGAGCGGTTGCGACAAGCGTCGCGGCATCGGCCCGTGGCCGCGAAGGGCCTCGCTTGGCAGGTTCCGACGGAGCCACACCATCAGTCGCAGCCCCCTCCAGCGGCTCTGGCTCGGCAGGGACCGGCGGTTCCACAACATCGTGAGCGGCTTCAGACTTCGCCCGCGATTCCGCCGTCTCGAGCCTCCGCGAGATCGCGTCGAGCACGTCCTGTGCTTCCGTCGTCCACGAGCGCTCGACACCTCGCAGAAGGGTTTCTTGTGGCCACGCCGCCCACAGCAATGCCACCGCTGCGAGCGCGACCACGGCCGCGACAATTCCCAGCCGAGCCACGGGCTTCGCACCCGCGGTGGCGGGAACCGTGGCGAGGGCGGCCTCGATCAACGCGTCGTCGTTGCTCGCGGGGGCTGCCTCACCCATCGCGTGCTCGGCCAGAGACGCGTAGAAGTCCAGCTCCTCGCGCCACTGCGGCTCCTCGCGCTCGTCCAAGCTCGGGTCGAGCTCCACCGGCTCTCCGAGCGCGAGCGCGTCTTGCTGCGCCTGCCATCGCTCGTCCCGATCGCTCACGACGACCTCCCGCTCCTACGCGTTTCCGCCACCAGCGACTGCTGGCGAATGCGAGCCCGCAGCGCCTTGCGGCCCTTGAGAAGTCGGCTCTTGATCGTGTTGACCGACGTCTCCAGCAACTGGGCCAGCTCGGGGACCGTGTAGCCCATGCCGTGCCGCAGCAGGAGTGCCTCGCCTTGCAGCTTCGGGATCCCATCGAGATGCGCCCGGAGCTCACCTGGAATGCTGTCGGTCATCGGTGCGGCGCCCTCTTCAGCGGGAAGCTGGTCCGGTTCGACGATGGCCACCGGCCTGCGGCTTCTCGCCACCCGGAGGGCCGCCCGAACACCGATCGTTCGACACCACGCGCTCAACGAGGCCTCCGCTCGGAACGTAGGAAGGCCTCGCAGGACATCGATCGCAGCCTGCTGCGTCGCGTCTTCGGCATCCGCGCCAACACCCAGCACGGCAATGGTTGCGGCACGAAGCGTGGGGAGCACCCGCTGCAACAGGGCCCGCCGCGCGTCAGCATCTCCGCCCGCGGCGCGCTCGGCCAACGTGCGATCGTTCGCCGGTCCGTCCTTTCCCACGCCTTGTTCAGGTATGCCATAGCCCGTGCTGCGCTTCACGCGTGCCAGGTAGAGCCGGCGAACCCGTGAACCGGGTGATCATTTCTCGAGGGGAACGCCAAACCGGTAGGAGACGCCCACTGCGGCCTCCGGGGCGAACCTCCAGCCCGAGGCCACAACCTCCCGTGCCTCACCCGTGCAAACCGAATCCGGGCTCTCGCAGACCACAAAGTCGAAGCGATTGAGGGCTACGCGAGCACCGAGTCGAGCCTCGAGGAACACACCTGCGCCCACCTCCACCGCCGCCCGGAAGCCGCCACCGAGCCGGGCGCGAAGCCGTGTTGCGCCGCGACCTCCTGCTCGCCACCGGTTCAATTCAAGTCCGGCAACGCCGACCGCATCCAAGGCGACCCGCGCACCCAAGCGCCATCGCCACCCCACCCCGAGCTCAGGCTCATGGCGGGTGAGATCGAGACGTTGCGCCCGGCTGATGTTGGTTGGAGCCATCCAAGCGTAGCCCAGCTCGAGGGCGAGCCCCCGCCCGACCACCGCCGCAAAACGACCGCCGACACCGTGCTGCCACGGAGCCTGAGTGTTGAACGATGCGCCTCGGTAGGCCGCGCCGAAATCCAGCTTCAGCTCGTCTCGTGGAGTCTCGGGCGGGGCTTCGGGTTCGGGTTCGGGTTCGGGGCTCGATTTGGGCTCCGGAACGACGATGGGCTCCGGCTCGGGCTCTGCTTGCAACGCCGCCCATTCCTCCTCGGAGATCTTCCGCATCGCGAGCGTTTCACCGGAGCGCAGTGCGGAGACCGTGGACGCCGTGATCAACCCCACCGCTTCGACCATCGCCGCCTCAGAGCTGCGCTCGACCTCGCGCAGGTACACCGCGTGGGTCTGCGGCGCGTACAAGTAGATCGCGACCACGTCGGTACGAGCTTCGAACCAGAACACCGCGAGCACTGGTTCCTCGCGCGACTGCGCGAGCGCCTGGCTCAGCGCGGACTCCGACTCGAGCGGTCGCCGGTCGAATGCCAAACCAGACCCACCCGCGTGGGCCTCCGTTGCGTCCATGCATGCGCCCGGATCGAAGCCAGCCTCTGGCTCCGACTCCAGCATCAGCACCCTGCTCGGAAGCTGAACGGTCTCGTCCGCCTCGGGACGGGCGGACGATTCGGGAGGTTGGGCGAGCGCCAGCGCTAGGACAAGGACAAGCAACGTCGGCCGAAGCCTACCAGCACGGTTCGTTGGACTGGGCGAGGACACACGGGGCGAGCTGGCGCGCAGCGAGCAACCACGCACACCGGCCGCAGCCCCAACCAACTTGCGTCCGGTTCGACCGGGGTATGTCGACGGACAAACACTGACTCTGCCCGCGAAGTCGAGGGCGACGTCTTCCAGGCGGACTGTCGCCCTCGGAAGGAGCGGTCAATCGAGACAGCGGAACTGGACGAATGGCTGGTCCTCTTGCGAAGAGCCCCGACGTGCCTTCGCGCGGAGCCGACCCGAGCAGCGAGCGCCGTCGAAACTCGGCAGCGAGAGCTCGACGTCGATGTAGTGGGACTCGGGACTCGGAAGATCGACGGCGTGCAACAACGCATCCAGTCGCTCGACTTCGCCGAAGGACGGCTCATCGGGGCGAGTCGGACTCCAGAATTGCCAAGAGGCGGGCAGCCAGATGCGATGCGATGGCACGATCGTCATCGCTCCTTCTTCGGCGGGAACCTCGAGCACAACTTCGTAGTGAACGTTGATCGACTCGCCACAACTGCTGGTCCAGAGCTCGGGCGCGTCCTCGAGGCGCTCGACCCGGAGCACCCCTCCCACGCGCTCCTCGGAGTCGACGCCCTCGGGGGTCAGCAAGACGGCATGGTCTCCAACGAACCAGTCGACAAACTCCGCCGCGTCCGCGTCGACGAGTGCGAGGTCCTGTTCGGGGATCAGCTCGGACGATTCGGGCGTACAGGAATCTTCCTCGTCGCAACCAGCAACGGAAAGAGACCCCACGAACAGCGCAGCTACGAACTTCTGCATCGACCTGCGATAACACCTGGACCCGTCGAGCGCTGTGACGTGCTCCCCAGCGCCCGCCGAGCCGGACACAACTTCCAGGCCGAACTCAGCGGTCAGGACCCGGCCCTCCACGGTGGGACGCCCCCAGCTCTCCGACCAGCCTCGGGTGCACGAAGTCGATGAACGCGCGGACCGCTGGCGTCGCATAGCGGCCGCCCAAATGCACCAAATGCAGCGGCATCGGTGGCGGTGTCTCCCCGTCCAACACCGGCACGAGACGCTTGTCCGCGATCGCGTCACGGACCAAGAGCCCGGGAAGCCGTGCGATGCCCAAGCCCCCCTCGGCGGCTTGTCTCAGGACCCATAGGTCGTCCGTCGTAAACCGCCCGACCACACGGACATCACGGGCTCGACTGCCGGATCCGACGGACCATGTGCCGTGCCGGGCAGTGCCAGCGTTGGCGAAGAGCAGACACTCGTGCGTCTTCAGATCCGAAGCGGACGCTGGGGTGCCATGGGAGGCGAGATAGCTAGGACTGGCCACGAGCCGCATGGGCGAGCTGGCGATCCGCAACGCGACCAGGCCGGAGTCCGGGAGGCTCCCGACGCGGAAGGCCACATCGACGCGCTCCTTGACCAGGTCAACGTGGCGATCGGTGAGCCGCATCGAAACCGTGATCGCAGGAAATGCGTCCGCGAACTCGACCACCAACGGTCCAAGATACAGCTGGCCCATCACCGGCGTGGCCGTGATCTGTAGCCGCCCACTCGGCTCTCCTTGCAGTGCCAGCACCGACTGCTCGGCGGCCTCGAGTCGGGACAGAGCATCAGCCGCTTGTTCGACGAACAGCGCGCCCGCCTCGGTGAGCGAGAGACTTCGTGTCGTGCGATGGATCAACTGCACGCCAAGCCGCTCCTCCAGCTCTGCGACTTTCCGACTGACGCTGGACTTGGGCATCCCCAACTCCTGCGCAGCCCGGCGGAAGCTGCCGACTTCGGCGATGGCGACGATGACCTGTGCTGCGTTCAGATCCCGACGGCCCACCTAAGGGACAATGTATCCCGAAAAGCACATCTTGTCCCGACAGTGGTCCGCTCCTAGAGTCTGTTCGAACGCCGAGAAGACAACATGACGACACCACGGAAGATTACGACCCGAGTCCAGGGCACCCCCCACGGCTTCATCCGCCGGATGGTGAGCCCCGGAGACCTTGCGGAACTCATCAAGCCCTTCGTCTTTCTCGACTTCGTCTCCGGGCAGGCGCCTGCGGGAGCAGGATTCGGATTTCATCCGCACTCGGGCATCGCGACGTTGACCTACCTGCTCGATGCCGACGTCTCGTACGAAGACACAACCGGACAAAACGGCGTGGTGCGATCCACCGGGCTGGAGTGGATGCGAGCCGGCGGAGGCACCTGGCACAAAGGAGCCCTGAATCCGCACGGTCCGACCGTGAGAGGCTTTCAGCTTTGGGTCGCCCTGCCACCAGGAATGGAGGACGGCGAGGCGGAAGGTCTGTACATCGAACCCGACGCAGTCCCGCAGCAAGGGAACGTACGGGTGCTTCTGGGCGACTACGACGGAGCGAAGAATCCGATTCCCACCCCATCTCCGATGGTCTACCTCGACGTCGAGCTCGACGCGGGAGAGTCCTGGCGATTCGATCCGCCCCAAGGCCACACCGTCTCGTGGGTGTTCGTCTACTCGGGCTCCGCCCACGTTGCGTCGGAACCAGTCGAGCAAGAGCTCGTGATCCTCGATTCCTCTGATGAGCCCTTCGAAGTTGTGGCAACGAAGCCCACCCGCTTTGTGATGGGTTGCGCACTCAAGCATGAGCAACCCCTCGTGCTCGGGCGGTACTCCGTTCACACCAACGCGGCATCACTGCGCAAGGGCGAGGCGAACATCGATGAGATCGGCCGCCGCTTGAGAGCAGACGGCCGAATGTAGCGACGAGCCCCGTGAAGCCGGAGAACACACTCTTTGTCGAGAACACTTCGGCTCGAACCGTGAACGCGACCGACGGTGGGCGTTGAATCTACGGAGCTGCGGGATCCTGCAGCGGATGAACCGCATCGCTTCGGCCCCCGGCAAGTGTTGCGATTTGAACTCGGGTCGCGTTGACCTCGAGGGGGGGTAGCCCGCATCCTGCGTCGGTGAGGTCCTGGCTGTGCGTCGCGCCGTTGGTGCTCGGATGCGGGCCGTCCCCCGTCGAGGTGGCCGCACCTCCGCGTCCACCACAAGCACCAGGCACGGCAACTGAACCCAAGGCTGAGGCCGACCCGACAGCGCCGAGCTGCGGGTCGTCGGCGGCCTACGCCGATGCGCGTTGGCTCGATCGACCCGACGGGACACGGCTGTGGTACCGCGAGCGTGGGGACGCCGACGCCCCGACTGTCGTGTACGTGCACGGCGGACCTGGCTACAATGCCTTCGCTTTCGATCGAGCGGTCGGCGAAGAGCTCGCCCGCAACACTCGACTGGTGCTGACCGACCAGCGTGGCTGCGGCCGGTCCGCTGCCGCGACCGAGGCTCCCTTGGGAATGAACGCGACGGTCGACGACCTGGAGGCGCTTCGGAAGACGGTCGGCGCATCTCGCTGGACGCTCCTTGCACACTCCTTTGGGGGCTTGGTCGCCGTCGAATACGCGCGCCGGTACCCAGAGGCGGTGGCCGGGCTCGTGCTCGTGGAGACGACGGCCGACCTACCGGATGCGCTCGAGCACCAAGTCGCAACGGCCGCAGCGTTGGCGCCCGAGGCCTGGTCCCAACACGCTCCGGGCATTGCCGCGATCGCCGGCGACGACGGGTCCCCCATGAACCGCCTCCTGAAGATCTACGGCCTCGTCGGGCCGAGCGCGCTGCAGGGGCGTCTTCACTGGCGCGACGCCGCGATGCAAGCCAAGGCGGACGCGTGGGACGTGGACTCTGGCCTACTCGCTTGCTCCCGACCGGAAGTCCTCTCGGCATATCGGGAGGGGGGCTGGATCGACGGGGCTCCGGCGTCCCTCGCGGGCCCACTGCGGATGCCGGCAATATTGGTCGGAGGCCGCCACTCCAACGTCATCGGAGAGGAAAACCTCGAACGCTCCGCGGAGGGATGGGGCGTACCGATCGTGTGGATGGAACACAGCGGGCACTTTCCGTACATAGAGGAGCCTGTGGTGTTTACCCGCGCCGTCACGAGTTTTGTCGCACGCCGGCCAGAACCGTAGCCCCCGGCTCCATGCCCGGCCCGGTCCTGTTCGGAGTCGAGCGCAGAGTTTTCGCGTTGTACCCCGGGGCCCGGGCGCTTGAGCGGATACGCTGGGCCGAGCGTCTCCGAACTTCAACTCGAGTCGCTTGGAATCGCGATGACCGGACGTACTTCAGGCCGTAGGACGGATTCTCGGAGGCGTTCGTGAAGCCTGCCGCCGTGGCTCTGGTCTGGTTGGGCATCGTCCTGGGTGTCGCGTTCGTGGCAACGCCGGTGAAGTTCACGGCTCCGTCGCTCGACCTACCCACCGCGCTTCAGGTCGGCCGGGTCACGTTTCGGGCCTTGGCTCGGATCGAGTGGCTGCTCGCCGTCGCCCTCGTCATCACCACCCGCGTCTCCCGGCTTCGGCTGCCGTGGACGGCCTCGGTCGTGCTGGCCATCGTGGTGTTGGAGTCCGTCTGGCTGCTACCGGCGCTGGGCGCCCGGACAGACGCGATCGTTGCGGGGGCGGCCGTGCCCGCATCCCGGCTGCACCAAGTGTTCGTGCTGGGCAAGGCGATCGAGTGCCTGGCCTTGGGGCACGCCGCGTTCACCCTCTCGCGTTCGCAGCGGGTGGCCCAACCTCCCGCTACCCAAGAAACTCGATATCACTGACGATCACCGAACCACTCGACCCGGTCGCGGTCATGTCGAACTCGAGCGCCTGAAGATCGGAGAGGTCAAGCGCAGGCTCGGCCTCCAAGAACCAGTCCAGCGGCAACGTGAACGTCTCGAGGACTTCGATCGGGTTGGAGTGCGGGTAGAGGTGGGCCAGGGTCTTGGCGTCGGACAGCAAGACCTCGGCCACGTTTCCGCTTCCGTCGCGCAAGCGGATGAGGAAGTCGTTCTCCTCCAGCCCCTGGTTCAACGAGCTCCGTCGCGAAACAACCCGCATCGAGAGTGCTGACTGCGCGGCCGCGTCGTAGCCCTCCAGCCCGAAGACACCGAGTGGTTCCGCCGGGAGCTGCCACAGCAGCCGGGCAACCCGCTTGACGTGGTTGAAGAACGGGTCGCAGTTGAGCTCGAAGCACGCCTCGAACAGGAACCAGTCGGTGAAGGTGTTGGTCCCCCCGAGCGCATTGAGAAGCGGCGCGTTCGGAGCCCGGAAGTCGTCGACGAGGACTCGTGGCCCGCCGGAGTACGACCACCGCATCTCGAGATCGGATTCGGCCCAAGCGTCGAAGGCGGACGGACTGGGATCCGTTGCCTGCATGAACGGCTCGGGCGTGCCGACTTGCGCGAGCGTTTGGTCGAACCAGCTTCCGAGCAAGGCTTCGAGGACGTGCGTCTGAGTCAGCTTCTGCGCGTCATCGTCCGGCGTGCAGAACGGGTCGTTGCCATTGCCGAACAGGTCCCACTCGGAGATCTGCCACTGGGTGTTGAAGAAGTTGTGGTTGGCACCGAGCAGGAACACTTGGGCCCGCCGAGCATCGTCGTCGAGTTCGGTCGAGCGGTCGTAGTGGTTCATGCCCGACAGCGGTGCGACGTCGAGGTCACACCCGGGCAGCAAGACCGCCAGATCGGCCCCGGGCACTTCCACGTCGTGGAAGTCTGTCGGAGCGACTGCGAACACCGAGCGAACCTCGACCCCTGTCTCTTATACACATCTCCGAGCCCACGAGACCTCTCTACATCTCGT
>CAJXVA010000378.1 GCA_913061055.1 uncultured Pseudomonadota bacterium | reverse complement strand
ATCTACACTAGATCGCTCGTCGGCAGCGTCAGATGTGTATAAGAGACAGTCCAACCCCTGGGTGTTCCCGTCGCCGAAGGACCGCGCAAAGCCGAGGCGGTTCCCGGTTCGCCAGTTCCGACAGGCGGTGAAGGACGCCGATCTCAAGAACATCCAACCGAAGGACCTTCGCCACATGAGGGCAACCCAGGCGGTGCGGGGCGGGGCGTCGCTTGTCAGCGTCTCTCGGATGCTCGGGCATACGGACGTGAGCGTGACGATGCGGTACCTCGACATCGGGGCCGAGGACTACCGGGCGATCGTCGGCATGCCGCTGGTGGGGGTGGGGTCGTGAGCAGACACTACGATCTCGCAATGGAGGCTCTTGAGGAGATGCCAACGGAGCTCCCGGAGGAACTCCGGGATCGTGTGAACGACCTCTCCACGGGAGACGACCAGTCAATACTCGGAGTCGTGCTTGATCTGTTCCAGGCGAAAGCATCCCTGGGAACCTGGGAAACGGAGCTTGGTGACGCGGTACGAGTGATCGATGAGACCCACGAAACCGTGGCCAACGCCTTCAAGTCGTTTGAGTTCGCCACGCGAGAGAGAGTGCGAGGGATCGTCGCCGCGACGGGAGCGGGCATGTGCACCCACGAAAGGCCCGAGAGGGGTTGCACAGCGTGCGCGGTGAGGTTCACGCTCGCCGCTTGCGAGGGCGCAGCGCGAGAGAGTTTGTGCCACTTGGGCTCTCGTTTGGCGGAGCTGTCACTGACTGCGTCTATCAAGGGCAGGAGGGGCGCAAGGGCGAAGGCCGAGAAGACCGTCACCACGCTCGCCGCCAGGGCGCTCCCGGCCGATACCTGGACAGCGTTCACAGCCAGGCGCGAGCGGGAGAACAACCCTTTCGGGTTTCTAGCGGGGCGTCTGGACGACCTATGCGGACGCACTGAAAATGGCGAGCTGGTGCTGGGTGACAACTTCGTCAGCGCGGGCCGTGGGGACGCGGAGTGGACGAATGGCCAGGGCGCCGGGGGATTCGAGCTGATCCGAGACAACGGGACTGCGGTTCGAGTCGCAGCCCGCACGCTGCTAGATCAACTGCGCCGGAAAGAAAAATGAGGTCGCGTTCCCCAGTCTGCGGCGCAGAGTGGGGAGGGGGGTTCCACTGTCACTGGGCACGATGAAGACCGCATCCCCACCGCCCACCCCATTCGACGACCTTGACCCGAACGAACAGCTCCGACCCGCTGTAGTCGCTGAGAAGCTCGACCTAGGCTCCCCCGCCACGCTTCGCACCTGGCGGCGGCGCGAGACCGGCCCGGCTTACATCAAGCAGGGCCGGACCGTGCGCTATCCGGCCGGGGAACTGGCGGAGTGGTACCGCAGCGCGTTCAAGCGCCCGAGCGTGGGGGCGGCATGACTCGGCTCGTGTGCAGATACCGCTCGGCGACCAGGTTGAAGCTCCGGGTCGAGGACGCGCCGACGCCACCCATCGAAACAGTCTCGACTACCGACCGGGGCTGCTGGGCAAAGCTTCCCTGCGATCTAGGGGCGGCTGCCCGCAGCAAGTACGACAAGAAGGGCGAGGCCGGCCTCGCCGGCCTGCTGGTCTACCTCTACACACAGTCGGCCAAAAAATACGGCGCGGCCATGCTGGAGTATTCGAAGGTCCGCCACGATCTGGGATGGCGCGGTACCCTGAGAAGCCGGATGGGTGTCCTCATAGAGAACGGAGATATCATTGTCGACGATCTCGGCGATGGCCGTTTTCTCATGGTCGTTCCGCGGGCTGTGCAGGATTTTTGCGTAGCCGGAACGTATGGGGACGAGTTGTGCGACTTCTGTGCGATCCACCCGACAGCCACACTGTGTTCAGAGGCCGTTTCGGGCATATCCCCAGTAGATAAGACTAGAGAAGAGAAGACTAGGGGGAGTATTGACCGGGTGGTCGGGTTGCTGTTGGACGCACAGAGAAAGAGCGGAGCCGATGAGGAGGATCGGGAAGATGCCACACACGTCCTGGAGGACGCGGTTGTCTCTGGCGGGCTAACGCTTGAGAAGGCCGAAGAACTAGTACAGGCGAGGTACGCCCTCGCCTATGAGGACGAAAACGAACGCGCGTACATGACAGCCCGAGGCTGTTGGTCTGAGAAGTGCAGGAAGAAACTGGAAGGGAAGATCTCAAATGCTGGTCAATAGGTATCCTAGTCACTGCGACCGGCGAGCCATACAGGCCGCGTGGCGTCTCCTCCACCGTGAGAGGGGACGACGTACTGCCGCCCAACTTGAGCGCTTCGCGACCTTGGCTGCCGATCGTCTCGATGCTGCGTGCAAGGAGGCCCATGCTGAATAACGCTCACCAGCCAGACGAGCGGTCATGGATGGCAAAACTCATGGCCTCGCCGGAGATGCTCTCATTCTCCAGCTTGAAGGGAAGCCCGGAGATGTTCCAAGACCGGATCGTGCGAGGGGTTTGGGACAAGCTCGTTTCGGGGACGCTCCTCTTAGAAGACCTTTCCACCTACCTGCCGCTCGAAGACGCAACCGACCTGCTCACCCGCAACCGGTCGTACTGCAACATCAAGCGCGAGATCGACGAGCTTGAGCGCAGGATCCGAAACGCACACATCCGACGGCACCATGGGGGCATTCTCAGAAGCGCAGCCGCTGCCATTGCAGAGGCCGACGACCCGCTCCAAGCAATCGCAGATCTCGAGCGCGAGGCTGCGAACGCGCGGGGCCAGGGCGTGAGTCGATCGATGTCGTTCGACCAGATCGGGAGCATGACGCTCGCCGAGTTCGACCGCAGGCGAGTCGAGGACACACAAGGCGGGCTCTCGTTTCCCTGGCCTGCTGTAGCCAAAGATCTGGGCTCCATTCCACGTGGAAAGCTGATTCTCATCGCCGCCAAAACCAGTCACGGCAAGACTTCGGCGGCGCGGCAGATCATGGCCCACAACGCCGGGAACGGCGAGCGTTGCCTTTTCATCACTCTTGAAGACTCGGTCCCCGAAGTGTTCTTTCGTGGCGTCACGTCGCTGGGAGGGGTGACGCCGCAGGACTTCGCGGCGCCAGCGTTGTTGACGGATGCGGAAGCGGAGCACACACGTGCTCAGATCGCCACATACGCGGGCTGCGACGTGAGCAAGAGTTCGCGAGCCGTGGCGCTGTCGCACCCGACGGAGAGCGTGGTGTGCAACGTCATTCGGTCGGAGTCTGTCAGGCACAGCATCGATCTGGTCGTGGTCGACTTCCTCCAGCTGGTGAGGTGGTCAAACCCGCGGGCCGACAAATTCGACGCCGGACAATGGGCCGACTTCACCGGAGAGCTCCATTCGATCGCAAGGGACCTGGGCGTCACCATTGTCGCGACGTCGCAAGTGGACAAGAAGGGCGACCGGGAGGCGGACGGCAAGCTCGTGGAGATGCGGGATATGTATGCGGGCAGCGTGGTCAGTCAGAACGCACACGGCGTGCTCTGTGTGGGCTGGAAGCAAAAAGGCCGGAAAGACTACGCGCTCAAGGTCGAGAAGTGGAAGGGGGGCAGGGCCGGCCACGAGTACAGCGGCGAGTTCGATGGGGCCCACGACACGCTGATGCTCTCGGGGCCATGGCAGAAACCGCAACTCCAATCCCAAGCGCCGGCCCTGACCCCGCGGTAGCCCGCACCCATGGCGCCGCCGCAATGCGTCATTGAGCACAGCCACACAGCGTCCGCTCATAGTTCGCAACGCAGCACGGTGGACCTGGGGGGCCTTGTCGCGTCAGTGAGAGTGCCACCGGGCGTTGGCACCTCGTTCGAGCTAGAAACTATCCTGCCGGTCGCGAGTCTCTTGGTGTCGCCGCTGAATCTCCGACGGCGTCTGGTACACGAAGAGAATACCGGGCTTGCGGGGCCCGCTTGAGGGCTCGCACGTCCATCCGACGACTATGCGATAGGCGTAGGTCTCTTCGTCGGCGAGTCGGACTGGTACATACCAGATCCGCTTGAACTGGCGCTCCTGCTCTGTGGGACTCGCGCAAGAGAAGGGGATCTCCCCCCGTGTTCCGGCGCCGTACTTCTCCGAGACCTGCTCCAGAAGCGTTGCGGCCGCGGCGTAGTCGTTTTTCTTGAGGATGACGCTGGCACTGCATCCGAGTAGTCCGATCGGCGAGTCGCACAGAGTCAAAAGAACGCTGTCCGTCACGTTGTGGGTCCGGAACGGGTCCACCGGCGGGTTTGCGCAAAGCATCATGTCTCCGGCTCTCGCCTCCGCCGCCGGGATCGGTTTGGGCTCGGTGTTCAGCACAAAGAACTTGGAGGCGGGACCATTGCAGCCGAGGGCCGTGGTCGCGATGTCTACCCAGAGCGGAACCCCGGCCACAAGCCCCGAAAACTCCACGTCAGAGACCGCGAATCGACCCCCATCGTCCTTCGGCGTCGGCGTCGTGGGGTCGACCACATCCTGGCCTGACCTCGGTGCGGGCTCCGTGGGCGTTGGTGTGCCACGCTCGCCTCTGGCGACCTCTCGTTCCCGCCCGCCAAGCATGCGGTCCGGGTCTGGCTTGCGGGTCGGGGGCGAGTGGGAGGGACTCAGGCAGGCTCCGGGAAGCAGTGCCACGCAGAGGAGCGCTCGATGCATGCGGGATACTACCGGGTGTCGCCGTGGCTCGCACGCTGCGCGGGGCGCCCCTGAGTCCGGGCCGGCCGGACCACTGTGCACACAGAGCCCAACGTCGTCGACGTGAGAGGCCTTGTCGCGTGGATACGAGTGCAGCCCCTCTGGGTTCCGTTTCCCGGCTCCAACACCCATGCGCGAACCACGCCTGTTGCGGGCGGTGGCGGCCCTAAATCGCACGTTTGTGGCACGAAGTGCCAGTAGGCATAGCGCCACTGTCCGATCTGTCACTCTGTCGTCACATTCTCCGATAAGACACGGCTCGCCACATAGCCGAAAACGCCCTATGTGTCACTTCCTTTACGTTGTTTGCCTGCGTCTTGAATGTCGAATGTGTATACTTGCAACCATGGATGACGTTGTTGGTACCTCCGATGCTGCTCGCATTCTTGGGCGGTGCCCGCAGACCGTCCGGAACTGGGTTCGCATGGGTCGGCTTCGACCCATTGGGCGAGCCGGAATGTCCTTTCTCTTCAGACGTCGCGACGTCGAAAAGTGGCTGCCGCAGCCCGCGACCTCGCAAAACAACTAGCCTATGACCCCTGAGACCACCCCACAAGAGCCCACCGCAGCCGTGAGTGAGCCCCAACCCCCGCACCCCATGTCTGGCGACGTCCTGCCCGTGGACGTGCCAGGCCGCATCCAGCTCAACGAGTACTCGAAGGACGAGGACCGCGGCTATGCGTTCGAGCGTGACCGCATTTCCAAGGCCTACCGCGAGGCCTCCACGAGCCTGCTCTACGCGGCAAGCGAGTTCGATGAAATCGATGGCCCGCTGCGCCCCGAAGTGATCGAGACCATGGAGACCGGACTTGCTGCCCTGAGCCGGTGTGCGATCGAGCTGGAGCTGCTGGAGACTCCCGAGTCCCGCGAGGGCTTCAAGGCCGAACACGAGACGTTCGCCCTGTCGCTCGGTGACCGGGTTGACGCCCTGCGCAGCTCTCTCAAGGCCGCCCAGGAGCACCGCGACGTGATCCAGGCTCAGAAGCAGCGCGCCGACATCCTCGAGGAGAACCGCGAGCTCGGTTTCCCATGGCACCGCGGCTTGAAGCAGGCCGGCCTACTCACCAAAACGGACGTCGACACGATCGGCGAAAGCCACTTCGAGGGCATGGACCCCCTCGGCAAGGCCATGGAGCACGTCCGGCTCTCGCAGAACGAAAAGCGCCTCTCAGCGCCGCCCACGTTCAGCATGCTCGGCTCGATCCAGTCGTCGATCAGCGGCATTTCCTCCGAAGGTGCCCGCGTCCGCCGAATCGCTCGGGAGTGGGGCGTTGGGCAGTAGGCACCGACCTACCGGACCCGTCGCCGCACGCTCCCCGGTCACCCGCTCGGAGTTCGTGCGGCTCGCAGCCCGTCTCGCCGGCGTTGGCGACCGCGTCATCATCGGCCACGGCGCCACGGTCGACGGGGCTCTAGCGTCCTTCTCAGCCCTGTCCGCTGCCGGCTTCGACTTCGACAAGCACACGGGCACCGCGGGCATTCAGCGGGCCGCTGCGGTGCTCCAAGACACGCCCGCACTACATGCCCAGCTCGGGGCAAACGGCCGGATGTTCACGCCGACCACCACCGAGAACGGGCAGATCGTGGACCCGAGCGCATGCCGTGGCCTCGGAGGCTCGCCGAGCATTCCGGGCCTCAACCCGGCCAACAAGGCGCCAGGCGAGATGATCATGAGCGTCCCCAAGGGGTTCAAGAAGATCAACGGCCAGCTGGTGCGAGTCGAGCACGGCAGCGACACCGCAGCACTACACGCCGCCGACGTCATCGCCCGCGAACGCTCTATCACTGCCGAGGCCAACGGACGCGTTCGAGACCTCGAATCGACCATCCAGGTCTTGAAGTCACAGATCGCCAGCCTCGAACGACAAGAGCGGATCAGAACCCAACAACAGATCGACCGCAATGGACAATCCGACAGCCAACGAACCGACGACGACCGACACCCGCCCGCCACTGTCGCGGGAAGCGGCGGACAAACTGATCAAGACCCGCCAAGCGGCGAAGGAGCGGGCGAGGACGGCTGAGGCCGAGCTTGAGTCCACCAAGGAGGCACTGCGCCTTGCGAAAGAGGGCACCGACCACATGACCGGTCGGATTGCCACACTGGACAAGCAACTCGCAGAACACAAATCCTACATTCACGAGGTCGACGCCGAGCTTGACGGTATGTACAAAGCGAAGATCGCCGAGCAGGACGAGGCGATCGCAGCAGCAGCCGAACGCGAAGCAAGCAACAACGCGGCGCGAGAAGAGGCCCAGGCCGTTCAGCAAGCGGAGCTTGAGCGCTCCGGGGTCGAGCTCGAAGCCGCCCGGGCGGAATACGACGACGCGACCGCCCACGCACTCACAGTGCAATGGGGGCAGAGCATCGACCCTCTTACTCGCAGCCTGGGCCTGAACGTTGCCCACCTTGCACGCGAGGTCGGCTGCGCAGTCGACCACGCACTATCCGAGAATGTCGCGAGCCTTACGCTCGAGGACGTTCTGAGTAAACTCGAATCACAGGACTAGATCATGCCATTCCCTATTGAAGTAAAAACCACTGCCAAGATCATTCTCCATGTTCAGAACGACGCAAAGGAAAGCGACGCCCGATCGTTCACCGTTGCTCCCGGCATTGCACTGCCCCCGGAGATCTTCGACATCGAACCGCGCGGCAAGCATCACCCCGGTGCACGCGGCTCGCAGCTCCCGATCGTGAGGGGACTCCAGCCCGGCTGGACTCTCACCGGATCGAAGGACCTCACCGCCTAGGCGCTGGGTCGGAAGGCCGCCTCGCCCGGTCCGCGCTCAGCGGGAGTAGCGGACGGGACACTTCTCGCCCGCGCCGTTGCCCGCCTGGTCCTCGGGGAATACGTGGGGCCCGATCGTCGGCTTCCCTTCCGCGGGGACCAAGAGGCGAACGTGGCCGGAGTCGCACGTGCTCCACGCTGACTGGTTGGATGTGGTCGTGGCCCAGGCGCTGCCGTCGTAGCAACCGATCGCGTGCTCGGTCGGAGCGCCCTTGAGCTTCGTGGCCGTGAGGTTGTCGAGGACCGAGCACCGCGGATGCTTGTGGCCGCCGTGCATGCCTGCCGTGATCACGACGTGGCTCGGCTGCACTGCTTCGACCCACTCCCGGCTTGTCGATGTCGCGGACCCATGGTGTCCGAGCTTCAGGACATCGGACCGCAGCGCCGACCCGTGGGTGTCGAGCATCCACCTCTCGGCGTCCTCGTACGCATCGCCCGACAACAGGATCCCGAACCCGGAGCGCTCTAGTCGCAGGACGATCGAGGCGTTGTTTTTCGCTGCCCCGCTCGGCTTCTCCTCGGGGGCGTTCAGGCTCGCCGCGAGGACCTCGACCTTCACATCCTCACCGCACTCCAGCTCGGAGCCGTCGAACGGCCCCACGGGGTACTCCGCCGCGTGGTCGCTGAACCAGCCCTCGGCCTTCTTGCCGTCGAAGTATGAGGCCCGGCCGCCGACGAAGAGACGGACGATCTCGACGCCACCGAGCGCCTTCTCAAGCCGGTTGTAGTGGTCGCTGTCTGCGTGGGTCACGACCACCCGGACCTCCGTGGCGTCGGCGACGAGCCCGGCCATGATGTCCACCAGCTCGGGGTCCGGCTGCCCGCTGCTTCCGCAGTCGACCACAATCGAGTTGCCGTTGGGGCACGCGACGTGGATGCAGTCACCCTGGCCGGCGTTCAAGAAGTCGATCACGAGGGGGCGGGAGCGGCCCCCCTTCGGCTTGTCCACGAGAGCCGGGTCCACCTCAGGCGTCGGGCGGTCGGGGACGTCTGCGCGCGTCTGAGCCCGCGGCTCGGGTGACGTGGGTTCAGCGCTGCGGTAGCGGCAGCCCACGAGAGCCGTGAGCGCGAGGGCAGCGAGGACGACGTGACGCACCGGGGGAGCCTACCCGAGCCGCGGCACGACCCTTGCGGACACTGGACGTCCGTCGGCCCGTCCCCGCTCACAGCCTCCGTGCAACGCCAGGGCGCGACGGTCGACCCCTTGGGCATGCCGAAGACAACCCCGCCCCCCGAGCCGCCACCGTCGATCTCAGGCCCCGCACCGCGGGCCCTTGGAGACGTGGCCCTCGACAGGCTCGCCGCCGTCCTTGTCTTGACCCCGTACCTCCGCGGGACCGGGAACCCGGCGACGCTCGCGGCTGCGATAGTCTTGGGAGAGGCGAGGGACGGGCCTACTTCACAGAAGAACCGGAGGTAGTTGCGTCCGACTGGGCGCCCAGTGCAGGCCCGGGCCGACTCGCGGAGCTGAGGTATTCCGAGCGCTATCCTCACCAAGTGGCGCGCCCCTCTCCCCCCGACTTCACCTTCATCAGAACTGAGGACGAGCTCAAGTCCGTCGTTCGCATCGGCGAGTCCCGAGAGGGCCTTCGCCTTGATGTGAAACGGAAAAAGCCCGAGGATCACAAGGTCGTCAAGACGCTCGCAGCATTCGCGAACGCCAGTGGCGGCCACCTGGTCATCGGCGCATTCGAGGACGAGGACAAGCTGATCGCAGGGTTCGTTCCTGTGAAGGACCCCCAAAGCGTCGTGCAACAGATGAACGACGCCATCGACACTCGAACCCGTGGCTTCGAGCGCCGTCCTGAGATCAACATCATCGAAGTTGACCGCGAACCGGTTGTCGTCGCGAACGTCGAAGCCAACCCGAGGTTGGTGGCGCTGTGGCGCTCGGGCGAGGCCAATCGCATCGAGTATCCGGTCCGTCAGGACGAGCAGGCGATCTACCTGCGGCCCTATGATGTGGAGCAGAGGATCCTGGGCTACTTGCCGCGAGTGCGGCTGCTGCAGATCTCCGACTTGTCTCGGCATGTGGACAAGAACCACCGGGGTGTCTTGCCGGTCGTTGTCCACTGCACCAGCAGGATTCGGTCCAACAACGAGGTGATCCCGGAAGTGCTAGAAGCGGAGCTGATCGAACCGACGGATTGGGGGCTTTGTCTCCGTCTCCGCGATGCGGTGAGCAGGGGCAACCGGCTCCCCCCGTTCGACTGCATGGTTCCGGCCGAGTGGGTCGCGTCGGTCTGGTTGGCGCGGGGGAAAGGCCTGCGCGGCAGCGACGAAGCTCGGAACCTCGCGCTCCATCTAGGGCTTCGAGCCGAACTCAAGGTCACCGACTACCAACAGG
>CAJXVA010000377.1 GCA_913061055.1 uncultured Pseudomonadota bacterium | reverse complement strand
GGCTCGGAGATGTGTATAAGAGACAGATCCCAGGGTCCCCAAAACCCAGGACATTGACCTCGCAACGTGTGGCTTCATTCGCAAGCACGAGAACGTCTGCATCGTCGGCCAGGCCGGCGTCGGCAAGAGCCACATCGCGCAGGCCATCGGTCACCGGGCCTGCCTCGCGGGCTTCGACGTGCTGTACACCCCCGCCCACAAGATGCTCAAGGACCTCCGCGCCTGCCGAGCCGACGGCACGCACGACCGGCGGCTTGCTCGGTACTCCAGCGTCGACTTACTCATCATCATCGACGACCTCGGCCTGCGTGCCCTGACCGGCGATGAACCCATCGGCCTGTACGACATCATTCGTCAGCGTTACGAACGGGCCTCCACCGTGATCACCTCAAACCGCGGGCTCGAGGAGTGGGCGCCCTTGTTCAACGACCAGCTGCTCGGCAACGCGGCGATGGACCGACTTCTGCACCACGTGAAGGTCATCGAAGTCACCGGCGCCTCCTATCGGAATCCGCCATCGCGTCCGAAGAAGAAGGCGTCCTGATGATTCTCCGGCACGCCTCCGTGGATCAGTTCAGCCGAGCTGGAGGCTCCATTCGCCCAAATGGAAACCTCCGAGTTCGCCACGTCCGAATGACCGGATAAGTTCACCCGAGCTGAGGGCGATCAGTTCACCCGAGCCTTGACAGACGGGAGCCAGGAACAGGGTTCCGCCCTGTGTTTTGGCCATAGACGGGCACACGGTCGCACGTCCGGCAGCGCGCGTTTTCGATCGCCCCGCTTTTTGTTTGATGGAAAGCACCTCTGCCGGCCAAAATGGGTGTGGAGATACAGACAAGCCGCCTCACCCTGGTCGCCTTCTTCGTCGCGTCGCTTGGATGTCTTGCGGAAGATTCTGCCGTGGGGGAGACGGACGCCACGACTGGCGGCACCACGGGCGGTGCGCCGACAGCGACGGGCAGCACGACAAGTACGACCGCCGCAGAGACGACGTCGACAGGACAACCTCTCTGCGAGCCGGGCGCGCTCGAAGTGTGCGCCTGCGCAGACGGAACCTCCTCCAACCAGATCTGCCTCGCCGACGGAAGTGGATTCTCGGAGTGCGACTGCGTGGGGGGTGGCACGACGGCTGGGGGGGACTCGTCCGGCTCCAGCGACGGATCGTCGGGAATGTCTTCGGACGCCGGCAGCGACACGGGGTCGACGGGTGGGCCGCCCCCCGAATGCGACGGTGCGCACCCGATCGTCGAAGGCGACCTGCGATTCTGTGAAGAAGGCAACTGCTATTGCGGCGTCTTTGACGTCGAGCCTCCGTTCGACACCTGCTACCCGATGGACATTGCCGAGCCGTGCTGTCCCGTCGAGGTCGTTTGTTACTGAAACACCGGACGGACCGCGCCATGAAACGTTGGATGCTCATTGGGTCGTTCGCCACCACCACGCCGTTGACCATCGCGTGCCAGGACTCGAACCCGCTCGCAGGTGGCGGTACCGAAACCACCGAGACCGAAGGGGACGCGAGCGGTAGCGAGACCGGCGATCCCTTCTCGGACGACCCCTGGACCGATTGCGAGGTCACGCCGGGCCGGGTGGGACTACAGCGCCTCACCCGCTCCGAGTACAACCGGACCGTCTTCGATCTCTTCGGCGTGGATAGCTCGCCCGCCGACGCCTTCCCCCCCGATTCGACGACCAGCAGCTTCGACAACAATGCCGGAAGCCTCACCGCCAGTCCGCAGCTTGTCGAGCTGCTGCTCGACGCCTCGGAGGACGTCGCGGCTGTTGCCATGAGCACGATGTCGGACCAGATCGTGACCTGCGATCCAGATCAGACCGTCGATTGCGCCCGATCGACGTTGGCAGCGCTCGCGCTGAGGGTGTACCGACGTCCACCGAGCCCGACCGAACTCGGCGACCTCGAAGCGCTCGTCGAGTTCGCTCAAGGCGAAGGGGAGACGTTCGAGGCGTCGATTGGCCTCGCACTGGTGGGCATGCTGATGAGCCCACAGTTCCTCTACCGCAACGTTCCCGGAGACGGGGCGGCGCCGCTTGGGCCCGGACAAATTCTTGGGCTTACCGACTACGAGGTGGCATCTCGCCTCTCGTATTTTCTTTGGGGGAGCACGCCCGACGACAGCCTGCTGGCCCGGGCCGGAGAGGGAAACATGGGGGACCGTGAGGTGCTGCGGGCAGAGTTCGACCGCATGCTCGCCGACCCCAAGGCGGCCGCGCTGTTCGATGGTTTCTTCAATCAGTGGCTGCAGCTTGGGAGGCTGGACTCGGCCACTCCCGACGCTGGCGCGTTTCCGTTGTTCAGCGAACAACTACGCACTGAGATGAGGGAGGAAATGCGGCTGTTTTTCAAAGGCGTCCGTGACCGCGACGCGACTGCCCTCGAATTCATCACTGGAACTCAGACGTTTGCCAACGCGTCCATCGCCGAGATCTACGAGGCGACGGGCCCGACAGGAGCGTGGTTCGAGCCGACGATGTTGAACGCGGAGCGACGGGCTGGTGTTCTAACGATGCCCGCGATCCTCACCATGACCTCCGGCCCGACCTCGCCCAACATCGTGCGCAGAGGCGTCTGGCTTGCCGAGGCGATCTTGTGCGCCGCGCCGCCTCCGCCAGCCGCGGGAGTCCCTGCCGAACCCGTACCCCTGCCGGGCGAAACGGAGCGCGAGCGCCTTGAGCGACACCGTGAAGACCCGAGCTGCGCCAGTTGCCACGAACTCATCGATCCGCTCGGATTCACATTCGAGAACTACGACGCGATAGGCATGTGGCGTGAAACCGCAGACGGCCTGCCCGTGGACAACACCGGGAAGCTGCCCGGTGGCGAGGAGTTCGCGGGCATCGTGGCGATGGCACAGGAACTCGCGACCACTGACGCCTATCCCAAGTGCATCACGAAGAAGATGATGACCTACGCTCTGGGGCGATCACTCGGTGACCGGGATACGTGTGTCGTCTCTGCGATTGCGCAGGACACCGTCAACGAGGACGCCGGATTCTCGGACTTGCTTTGGGCAGTGGTCACAAGCGATGCGTTTCTCAGTCGAGCGGGAGAAGAATGATGAGGAAGACGAGTCGTATTTCGAGGCGGACGATGCTCCGCGCCTGCGGGGTTGCTGTGACGCTGCCTTTTCTTGAATCGGTGCTCCCACGTGACGTTCGAGCGAGTTCCCATGAGCCGACCAAACGTTTCGTCGCCCTCTTTTTCCCCAACGGGAGCACTCGACACGAAGATTGGCAGCTCGGAGGATCCGGCAGGAACTACACGATGGGTACGGCCCACACATCGCTGGCCCCGCTCCAGTCCAAGATCTCAATGTTCAGAGATCTCAATCAGACGATCAGCGGGTCGCCAGCGCACTCTCGCGGCACGGCAGCGTTCTTAACCGGATCGCCGATCTCGAACATGCAAACGCCAGAGGTCGACGTCTCGATTGATCAGGCGATAGCGAGCGCGCTCGAACCACCGACGGCGATACGCTCCATGCATGTGGGGCCAACGCCATACCCCGCTGGCCCTCCATCCGACACCGGCTGGCCGTCGGGCTACAACGCGTACATCTCGTGGGCCTCGTCGACCGCTCCCAACCCACCGCTCGAGAGTGCAAGGGTCGCATTCGACTCGGTCTACGTACCGTCGGGGACCGACCCGGGGGTCGCCGCCGCGCGGATGCGCAAGAGACAAAGCGTCCTCGATCACACGTTGGACCAGATCGCCTCGATCGAGCCACGGCTCGGAGCACAAGACACCGCGAAACTCGACGAATACCTCACCGCAGTTCGGGAAGTCGAATCGAATCTACAGACCCAGCCTCCGGCCACCGAATGCGGTTCCGAATCGGACGCCCCCAACGCCGAACTTCCGTTCTCCACACACACGCCCGCGATGCTCGACGTCATTGCCCTGGCGCTGCGCTGCGATGCAACGCGCATCGTGACGTACTCGATGGACTACGGTTTCGGGAACAAGAACTTCTCGTTCCTGGGCCAGGGCAACTTCAACCATCACAATCTCAGTCACAGCGGAACCGACGCGTCGACGATTGCTTCGCACAAGGCGATCGTTCGCTGGTACATGGACCGCGTCGCCGACTTCCTCGCGACCCTGGATGCGATCGACGACGGTGGCGCTACCCTTCTCGACAACAGCGTCGTCTACGTCGGCAGTGACATGGGCGATCCTTGGCCGCACTCGGGACAGAATCTCACTGCCATGCTCGCAGGCGGCGGTGCGGGAGCGCTGGATCCCGGTCGCCTCATCGACGCCGGCGGAGCGTCCTACCAGAGCGTGCTCCTTGCAATGGCGTATGCGATGGACGCGAATCTCGGCTCGTTCTCCGGGGAGAGCACACCATTCGGAGGGTTGTAGCCACGTCGCTTCGGGACCTGGATCAAGTCCGCGAGTGCTTGTGTCCGAGTCGGTCACTCGCCAAGAATTGCGCCGGGGGCTTGACCGCCGCGACCGATCGAAGCGAGGCTGCCGCATGCATCGCGATACGATTGTGGCTGTATTGGCCGGCCTCTCCGCCGCTGGCACCCTCTCAGGATGCCGCAGCGGCCAGGCGACGCCCTCTACCGAAGTCCCGTCGCCCACGGTTCAAGAGTCAGCGGCGGCCGAAGAGCATTCTTGTGGCAACCACGCGGAGGGGGCGTGCGGCGGCGAGGTATCCGAGCAGCCAACAGCGGCGTTGGCCACCGAGCGCAACTTCGAGGTCGCGGTGGGGAAATTCGCCGAGCTGAACATGACGCTCCGCAAGGGCGCGACGGTCCGAGTCGTCTTCTCCTCGGCGGGCGGTGCCGTGACGTGGAACGTCCATAGTCATGCTCACGGTGGCGGCACGAACATCCACGATGAGGGCTCATCCAGGGACGGAACCATCGAATTCACCGCTCCCGACGATGGCGTATTCTCAGTCTTGTGGAAGAACGACGCCGAGGCTGCGACGCCCCTGGAGGTCGCGGTCGAGCTCGGTGAGGGCGCGAGCGTGCATTCTTGGATGCCCGAGTAGAATACGGTCGGCGACGCGGCGGCGACTGTCGTTGTCGCCGGTCAGCGCACCGCGCAGTGTCTCCCAGGGTTACAAGATCAGACTTGCCCGGCGCAGGCGGCCCGCCTACGGTTTGCCGTGATGGCGGATAGCGTTTTGAAGAAGGGCTGCATCAGTAGGTTCGCGTCGACGTGGATTGTCCTCACTGTCCTGCTCGCGTGTGATTCGGGGGAGACCACCGGCGGCGCGAAATCAGGCGGGGAGGGGCCGGCCAAGGAAGCCTCGACGGCCAAGCCCGAAAAGAAGCCGACGGATGCGGGCAAGCCGACGGATACGGGCAAGCCGACGGATACGGGCAAGCCGACCGATGCGGGCAAGCCGACCGACGCGGGCAAGCCGATCGATGCGGACAAGCCGACCGACGCGGACAAGCCGACCGACGCGGACAAGCCCGATGGAAAGGCGATCTTCTCGAAGAAATGCAAGACGTGCCACGGCCCAAAGGGCGACGGCAAGCCAAAAGGCAAGGCACACCACAAGATGCCCGACTGGACCGAAGCCGGGTGGAAGACGACGCGGCCGCTCGAGGACGTGATCGGGATTGTGACCGGCGGCGTCGCCAAGACCAAGATGAAGGCATTCGGGAAGAAGCTCAGTTCCGAAGAGATCCTCGCGGTCGCCGAGTACGCGCGTTCTTTGGGGAACTGAGCGTCGGACAGCTTGTCAGCGCCTCGCATCCCCGGGGCCGCGGTTCCGAGCCGGAGCGATGCCGATGCCGATACGCAATCGTTCAGGCGATTTCAGCCGAGTTCGGGACCCGTGAAACCGTGAAAATCCGGATTCTTTGATGACTTCGCCCGACGGTGGCCAATCCCTGACATGCGGCGCAAAGAAACACGGAGCGAGCCCATTCGCCGGTTTGGTCTCGGTCTCGCTCTCGCGATGGGATGCGGCGATGGCGGGGTCGCCACAACAGAAAGTGACGGTGGCGAGGCCTCGGCCACCGGGAACACGGGGCCTGCCTCCACAGGCGGGACGAGTTCAACTGCGGCCACCAGCGCGAGCGACGAGACGGTTGGAACGTCGCTGGACGGATCGGAGTCGAGCGCTGGTAGCGAGACCGGCGCCCCGATCTGCGCGACGCCTCAGGTTTCCGGAACGGTGTCGACCACGGACGGTCTCGGCATCGAGGACGCTCGAGTCACAGTTGCCACCGCCGATCTTTCTTCTGTGTTCGAGACCCGAAGCGCGGCCGACGGCAGCTTCAGCCTCGCGGTGCCCAACGGGCAGTACCAACTTGGGGCCTCGCTTCGCCAGCGGGCGTATGCGCAGGAGGCTGTCGTCGTCGATGGAACCTGCCCTACGCTCGACCTGCAGCTGGGACCGGAAACCGAGCAAGGCACGTGGACGACGATCTCGGACACGGCTCCGGAGTTCTTCGCCGGTACGCCTTCGGGCACGCTCTTGCCGGACGGGCGTGCCATGTTCTGTCATGACACGCAGGACTCGGTGATCATCGATCCCGAGGATGGCGGCAAGACGTTTGGTGCGCTCTCCCAAACGTCGCAGGGCTGCCACATGCAAACCGTCCTGAGCGATGGTCGACTCCTTTTCGTCGGTGGCCAAGACCCCGCGGATCCCGGTGCGTTCACGAACGGGATCCCCTATGTGAAGACGTACGACCCTGCCACGAACGTCTGGACGCAGCTCCCCGACCTGAACGAACCCCGCTGGTACCCCACCGTGTTCCGTCTCTCCGATGAGACCATTGTGGCGTGCGGCGGGGGACAACCTCCAGACGCGGCTCGAACCGACACCTGCGAGATTTTGGACTTTGCCACGGAGGCATGGACTCCGACCGGATCGATGCTGGAACCGACGGAGTACTCGCCCGCGGCGCTGCTCCATACGGGTCAAGTGCTGGCCACGTGGTCGCCGCCGCAGCTGTTCGATCCGTCGACGGGGCAGTGGGCTGCCACCGGAACTTTTGTGCAACCGAACCGAGGCTTTCCTGACCACGCGGATCACAGCCTGATCGTGCTCGCCGACGGTTCTGCGCTGATCGTTGGCGTCGAGGCTGCGGCGGGGTCGAGTATGGTGGAACGATATGCTCCGGAGTCCGGGCAATGGACCACGGCCGCTTCGCCTTCCGTGATTCGAAGCCAGCCTGAGGTCGTGGCCCTTCCCGATGGCCGGCTCCTGGCGGCGGGGGGGTTCTGGGAAGGTGGCCGCGATGTTGATTTCGATCCCTCGTGGCGGGCGGTGGCAGTCGCGGACCTCTATGACCCCGAGGAGGACAGCTGGCGCGGGGTCGCCCCGATGCTGATCCCGCGCGAGTATCACGCGTTGACGCTGTTGCTGCCCGACGGGAGGGTGATGACCACCAGCGGCGGGAGCGATCAAGCCTCGGGTGCAGGAACAAACAACGACGTCGATGTGTTCGAGCCGCCCTACCTGTTTCGGGGACCGCGACCGCGACTGGAATCGTTGTCCACCACGGATCTCGAGCGCGGCGCGACGATCAGCGCCCAGTTCAGCCGAACGGCGGCCCCAACGGCGGTTGTTCTCGTGGGCGCGGGCGCGACGACCCACTGGGTCGATGGTGGTGTGCCTCGTCGGTTGGAGCTTCCACTCCGTGTCTCGCCAGAGGGCGGCCTGAGCTTCACGGTCCCCGCTGAGCCTGCGATCGCTCCGGTTGGTTGGTATATCCTGTTCCTCATGGTCGACGACATCCCCTCCGATGGGGTTTTGGTGCGCGTGCTCGAGTAGGTGGAACGCAACTGCACCGCGTCCATGAACTCGTCGCGCGGTATGCTCCCGGCCGCATGGGCTCTACGCTTGCGCTGGCGCTGCTCCTCATGTCGGAGGTCGACATGACGTGGAAGGCACCACCGCAGTGCCCAGATGAGGCGACGGTGCAGGCACAGGTGGCCGAGTTTTTGCGGTCCTCCACCGTGAACGCGGACAGCGTGCGGGCCCGGGTCACGGTGCAGCATGGCGAAGCCGGCTGGACCGCGGACCTGGAGCTGACGGTGGGGGAGCTCACCGAGCACCGGGTCCTGCAGGATCATTCCTGCGATGTGGTGGCGACTGCGTCCGCGTTCGTGGTTGCGGTGGCGATCGATCCTGAGCTGTTGACGAGCGAGCCCGCGCCGGCCGATCCGGTCCCCGATGCTATTGACCCTGTGCCGGAGGAGCAGGTCCCGCCGGTGAGACCAGATCCGCCCCCAGATCCGCCCTCGAACATCCCAGAGGAGCCCGCGCCTACGCCCACGCCACGTCGAGCGATCTTCGGTGCGCTGCGACTCGGGCCCGCGCTCGATGTGGGGGCGTCCGCAGGTCCGGCCGTCGGCCCGCATCTGACCGGGAGCTTGCTGATCGGTCCGTGGCGGATCGAGGTCCCGATGGTCGCGTTGTTCGGCCAGCGCACCTCGGTCGGTGCCGGCACCGTGCAGACGACACTGTGGGCGGCGGGGGTTCGCGGATGCCGGGAGCTGGGACGCGCAACACTTCGGGTTCCGCTCTGCGTCGGCGCCCAGGGGGGGCGATTTCGGGCTCGGGCCCGTGGATATGACGAGGTGGGCTCGGCGGTCGCCCCCTGGTTTGCGCCCACCGCCGATGTGGGCCTGCACTGGGCGTTCGCCTCCCGGTTTGCCCTCCGGGGGGGCGCAGGCGCGGTGCTACCGGTGCTTCGGCCCCGGTTTGAGGTCGACAATGTAGGCCTGGTGCATCGCGCGGGTCCGGTCGCGTTTCGAGCCGAGTTGGGAATTGAGCTTCGTTTTCCTTGATGAACCGGGGTTCGGGTGGACAATCCCGGGTGTGGGAGGAGAGTCCGCTGCGACCCAAGCCGCACGCGCGCCGTCGCTTCGCGAGCTCTTCGAGGCCCACTACGCCTTCGTCTGGAGAACCATGCGCCATTTCGGACTCGACGAGGCTGCCGCCGACGATGCTGCCCAAGACACCTTCGTGGTGGTGCATCGACGCCTGCCGGACTACGACGGTCGCACGCACATCCGCGGATGGCTGTACGGGATCGCGCGTCGGGTGGCGAGCACCACCCAGCGCGGGGCGGTCCGGGCTCGTCGCCGGCTCGATCGCTACGAGGTACCGGTCTCGGCCGTCGATCCCGACGATGCGATCGCCCGGGGGGAGGCGAACACCTGGGTGGCGGAGTTCCTCGAAGGCCTGTCGCCGCCGCAACGCGACGTGTTCTTTCTGGCCGACATCGAAGGCCTCTCGGCGAAGGACGTGGCCTCGACCCTGGGCGTCAACGTGAACACCGCGACCTCGCGGCTTCGATTGGCACGCGAGCGCTTCGACCAAGCGTTGCAGCGTCGCAAGGCTCAGGGGCAGCGGGAAGGAGAGCGCCGTGGACGATGAAGCACGAGAACTTCTAGCCGGGTTCTCCCGCGCGCAATCTCCGGGCGCGCCGCGGCAGGCCCAGGCGTGGGAGGCGATTCAAGGGAGGATCGCGATCGGCGATGTTGGGCCGCTGGGCTCCGAAGGCGCATCGTCGGCAGGCGTTTGGGGGAAGGTGGCGCTCGCCGTCCTCGTCGGCGGTGCGGTCGTCCTCGCACTCCTCGGCGTGGGCACGAGCGGTGGTGACTCGCCGAACACGGCCGACCCGATGCTCTCGCGCATTGTGATGCCGAGCGCGGATCCCCAGCCCGAGGCGGTAGAGCCGACACAGGTCCCCGATCCGGGGGCGGCCCCAGTTCGGCTCGAGGTGCCAAGTGCCGAGTCGCCGGCCCCGGTTGCCGCCAAGCGGTCGCCGCCTCGCCCCAAGCAGGTCGCCGCTG
>CAJXVA010000376.1 GCA_913061055.1 uncultured Pseudomonadota bacterium | reverse complement strand
TCGGCGCGATAGGTGGGCCTGGTGCCCGCCCGGGGGTGCTGGTTTCGGAGCGCCGCGCGGGGGCAAAACGGCGAGTTGGTGGGTCGCGGACGCGGTCGAACGCCTGCTGCGAAGCCTCGCTTCGCTCCGAATGATCGACTTCCGTGCTCCGGGAGGGCCGTAATCAGAGACAACCCTGGGTCCGGGATCGGGGGACGGTGGATCGGGGATCGGCGGCGAACAAGTCCCCGGCGAGAGAGGGTTGTCTCTCCCCCTCGCGCCGAGTCGAAACTGGTTACTCGGAGGCTTCGGCCTCTTCGTCCCCTTCGGCGGCTTCGCTGCCTTCGGCGGCCTCGTCCGCCGCCTCGTCCGCATCATCGGCCTCTGCGTCTTCGTCCAGATCGGACTCGGACGCGTCGGTCGCCTCGGTGGTGTCCTCGGTCGCCTTCGTCGCGTCGCCAGGCGTCGCTGTGTCGGCTTTGGTCGGACTGCATCCGAGTGTGGCCGCCGCTGTGACGGCCATCAGTAGGGCTGAATGTTTCATAACGCCCCGAACGCGCCCCGGAGCGGATCGCTTTCAGCCCACCGCTCCGGCCCTCGGTGGATCAGCCCCAGCGGCCACGGAACTCGGTGCGCTCGTCGGTCGTCTCGATGACGACAACTTCGGCCTCATGCGTGCGCCCCGCCTCGATCGCCGCACGAAAACCTCCTGCGAGGGCCGCCCGCCCCAGCGACGAGAAGAGGCCACGCGGGTGCGTAACCGAAATGTGTGCCTCGCCGGTGGTGAGTTGGTCCAGGTGCAATGTCGCTCCGCGATGGAAGTTGGTCCAGCGTCGCGCGGCGTGTTTGAGCAGTCGGGCAGGGTCGACGATCTGCAGGAGCGGTGCGTAGATCTTCCGCTTCAGCAGCCGCCGTTGCAGCCGGAGCATCATGTCGAGAAACTCAGCCTCGTCACCGTCGAACACCTGCTCAACGACACCAAGGAGCAAGGCCTGGTGGTGCACCTCGGGGAGCCAGGCGCTGATCGCTGGAGGACGGTCGACCAACACGGCGATGGGCTCGGGCAACCCTCGCGGTGGCTTGGGGAGTTCCTCGAGCAGTGCGCGAGCGAACGCGGCCTTGATCGCGTGGCCAGGATAGCTACGGAGACCCTGAGGCAGCGTCGTGACGTAGCGTTGAAGCCGTGTCGGCGACGCGGAGCCGGTACCTTTGTCGGACACGGTCAACGCGAGGATACCTTTCGAGCGACGACATCGCGATCATGCTCATTCCGCGCCGTCGCGGTCCCACTCCTGGCCGTAACGGTGCCCGGACCGTCTTCGACTCGGCGACGCC
This sequence comes from uncultured Pseudomonadota bacterium, assembly GCA_913061055.1. Taxonomy (GTDB): domain Bacteria; phylum Myxococcota_A; class Polyangia; order Nannocystales; family Nannocystaceae; genus CAJXVA01. The sequence continues at coordinate 8,516 of CAJXVA010000376.1, read as the reverse complement.
CGTGTCGGAGGGCACCGCCGGCAGTGACCCCCAGCCCCACTCCTGGAGTGTGGGCAGAGGGTTCGTCCCCATTTCGAGGCGCGCGCACCGATTGCGCGTGTGGGAGCCCGCAAAACGCGAGTGCCCCAGCACAAGACGCCACGGTATTCTCCGGTCGCGTGCTGAAGACAGCGTACATGAGCTTGGCGTTCGCACTCCTCCTGAGCGGCTGTCCCGACGACCCGGTCGACGCCGATCCGTGCGCGCCTTCGGGGAGCCCGACGGTGATGCTTGGCCAAGGTGTCGGCGGTGCCTTCGCCCCGTTCACAGACGGCGAGCCGGTGTCGCTGGCGGTCGCCCCCCAGGGCGGGTTCGGGGTCTCGGTCGTCATTCGAACCGAAGGCCTCTCCGCGGGGGATGACGCGCTGGCCGACGTCCAACTCGACGTCGAGATCGACGGCGTCACCGAAGGGTCGTTCCTGCTGACCGACGCGGCGCTGCTGTGCCTCGACACCGATGGTGGTGGCGGGCTGGTCTCCGGAGCGGTCGTCGGCTTCGACCCCGACCGGTACGGAACCAACGACGACCTGGTCGCGCTCGATGGCCGCGAGGCGGTGCTGAGCGTGACCGTGCTCGATGACGGCATGGCGATGGCCTCGGTCCAGCAGGCGGTCACAATCCGAGTGGGTGGCTGAGTTTCCGATGAGACGTTTTGCAGTTCTGCTCGGTCTTTGTCTCGCGGTGGTGACGGGTTGTCCCGACGATGGTCCGCCTCCCCTGGCCGGCGAAGGGTGCCTGACCTGTCACGAAGGTATCGAGCAAGCGCACGGGCCCATCCCCGGGGACGAATGCGTAGCCTGTCACGGCGGCGACCCGGACTCGCGCTCCAAAGCAGGTGCGCACGTGGCCATTCCCAGCGATTGGGCCGAGATTCGCGGCGATGGATTGCCCGTGGCTCCGGAGGGATTCATCCGTGACTTCGCCCCCGACCAGCTCGACCGGCTCGACCCCGCCTACCTCCAGTTCATCAACCCCGGCGACATTCGAGTCGTTGAAGCCACCTGCGGGACGTGTCACCCCGACCAGGTGCGCACCATGCCGACGTCGGTGATGACCACCAACGCCGGACACTACTTCCCAACGCTCTTCATGGCAGGGCTCCAGGACGACCGCCTTGCACGGTACGGCTCCTACCCTGCCGAAGATCCCGACTGCGATCCATCGATCCCCGGGACGGTCTGTGAACTCGAGACGCTCGTTCCCCCCGGCCCCGACGAGGTCGTCGCGGCCATCGAACGCGGAGATGTCGAGGCCGCAGCCTACGACCACTACCTCGCCAAGAACTGCAACACCTGCCACCACGCGGGCTTCCCCCGCAACAACTCCCCGGCGCTGTACCGCTCAGCGGGGTGCTCGGGGTGTCACGTCTTGTACGGCGAGCTGGGCGTGTACGAGGGCAACGACCCGACCATCGCCCGCGGCACGCCCGTGCATCCGCGCCGCCACGAGATCACCAAGGCCATCCCGTCCGAGCAGTGCGCGACGTGCCACTTTCAGGGCGGCCGCATCGGCCTGCTGTTCCGCGGCATTCGTGAGGGCGGCTTCGGCGAGGCCGACACTCCCGAGAATGCGTCGCCGATTCAGCGGACGCTCTACGGACACACCCCCGGCTACTACTTCGACGACGAAGACATCACCAACGACGTCGACGAGACCCCCCCGGATCTGCACTACGCAGCGGGCATGCACTGCGCCGATTGCCACGTGGGCTCCGACGTGCACGGAGATGGGCGCATCTATTCCTCGGCCAAGTACCAGGTCGACATCGGGTGCGAGGACTGCCACGGGACGGTACGAGACCCGGTGTCTCCAAACGCCGACGGCAGCTTCTCGACCCGAAGCGGCCGTCCGCTTCCGCAGCTGAGCCTGCAAGGCGGACAGGTCACGCTCACCGGCATCGTCGATGGAGCGGCGCACCCGGTCTCCCAAGTCGCCGACCTTCTGGGCGACGACGGAGACGGCACGCCGGCCATGCACGCCGCGATGGCGCCCGACGAAAACGGCTGGTCCCACACCGACTCCCTGACCTGCGACACGTGCCACACCTCGTACAACCAGCAGTGCATCGGGTGTCACGTCAGCTTCGACCTGCGGCTCGAGCAGGTCGACTACCAGACCGGGGAGCGCACGCCCGGCCTGACCCGAGGCTCGCGGACCTCCTACTCCCTCGACCAGGTTCTGCTGGGACAAGGGCCTGATGGGCGCGTGCAGACCGTACTCGCCTCTCAGCAGGTGCAGATGACCGCCGTCGGTGCGGAGTTCTTTGGGTCTGCCGATGGCGCGTTCCTTCTGGGTTCCGAGCAGGGCGGCAAGTTCCGCGAGCGCGACGGCTTCACCGCCAACCTCGGCTTCGCCCCCTTCTTCCAGCACACCACCACGGCCAAGCCGCGTACGTGCGACACGTGCCACCGCCGCGACGAGAGCGACGCCGAGCTTCGCCGAGTTCGCGGTGTGTTCGGACAGGGTACCGGGGAGTTCATGCTGCAAGGCTCCGAAGGGGAGATCGTCGACGGGCTGCAGTACGTCGATGAGAACGGCGACCCCACCACGAGCTGGATGCATGAGGGCACTGGCCCGGTCCCCACCGACGCGATGGCCGCAGCGATCGCTGTGATCTTGGAAGAGTAGTTCGATGACGCGTACCCCAACGATGGTTCTGGCACTCGCGGCTGGTCTGGTGGCATGCGGCGACGATGCTCCAGCGGAGACCGACAGCGGTACGGAGACCTCGACCGAGACCGGCGACGAAGCGTTCGTCTCCGTGGTTCAAGAGAGCATCGAGGGCGGCGTCGTGCTCTCCGGCTATTCCCACAGCGGTCGCATGACCATGGTCGGCGGTCGTCTTTCTTCGGCACCAGGCGTCGACCCCGGCGGTCCCGGCACCGTGTACTGGCTTGAGGACGGCCAGCTCTGCCGCCAGCGCAACGTCAGCGACCAGACGCTGTGGTGGATCGATGGAACCGGCGACGACGCATGGTTTGCCGTGGGGGAGGCCGGCACGATCCTGCGCTACGACGGCGAGAGTGTTCACGACGAGTCCGTGGAGACCGACGCGATCTTCTACGGCATGCGGGCCAGCGAGCCATCCATCGTCGTCGGAGGAGACCCCTTTGGGACCCAGCAGGGGGAGATCTGGCAGCGCGAGGAGGACGGCAGCTGGACCCGCATCCACGAAGAACTTGCCGGCGTCGCGTTCAAGATTCACGAGGACTGGATCGTCGGCACCGGCGTCGCGTGGCAACTGATGCCCGACGGATCCTTGGAGGAGCACTTCCCACCCAACAACGCCCGGCTTCTGACCGTGCGGCGACGGGCCGAGGACGACGTCTGGGCCGTGGGCGGCTCGGCCGCGCCGATTGTGCTGCACTGGGACGGCACGGCCTGGGAGGAGGTTGCGTACGCGGCAGCCTGCGGAAATGGAGGCCTCAACGGCGTGTGGACCGAACCCGGCGGGGATGTCTGGGTCGCCGGCTTCTTCGGCGCGATGGCCCGCTACGACGGAACGCAGTGGGACTGCAACACGCCGCCCGTCACGTTCGAACACCTGCACGCCACTTGGCGACACGAAGGGCAGCAGTGGTGGGGCGGCGGCGCGCTGCTCAGTGCGGGAGGCGAGACCGCAGTTCTCGGACGCTTGGGTGCCGCGCCGCTCGACCTGCCGGTTGTCGACTGCGAACTCTGAGCAACGCTCGATCATCCACGAAGCACGCCTCAAAACCGCATCGTTGCCGTGAGCTGAGCGGCCGATCGGCTCGCGATCGGTACGACGCTCAACGACCGCGGGTTCCGCCGTCGACGAAGCACCTGAGCGAGGGCCACGCCCGCGACCGTGAGCAGGCCGACTTGCGCGATCGAACTCGCGACACCGATGTACCCTGCAACATGGGTTGGCGCATCGCGAGCCGCCCAGACTCCGCCCACCACAGGGAGCCGCAGACGGCTCGCAAACCGGCCGTCTTCGGAACGGTCGTAGGACCGCTGAGCGATGCCGAAGGTGACGCCGTAGGCCAGAGCCGAACCGAGCAGCCCTCCGGCGAGCAGCACTTGGCTCGTGGCCTCGCCATCGGACTCCACCCCGCGTGCTCGATCGAAGCGGCGATGGGTTCCGGTCCACACCGCGCCGCCAGCAAGGATCGCGACACCCGACCACTGGTACGCGGCCATCAGCGCGAAGTCGATCTTCTGCTTGGGGGGTGCCCGACGAGTGCCGACGATCGGGCCGACCAGGGGGATCGCACCGGCCCGGCCGGCAGAGCGACGCCGTGGGTCAGCCGAGTCGAGGTGGTGGGCGGAAACCAATCCGCCGACTCCGAGCGATACGGTTGTGATTGCGAGCCCGGCAACGAGGGTCCCGGTCGCGTAGTTGCGCTCCTCTCGGGTCGGCGCGATCGGCGAGGGCGTCTGCACGGATGCGGCAGAGGGTGCAGCAGTGGACGCCTCCGCACAGGGAGCAACGAGCAGACACGTGAGCGCGAGTCGGGCAACCACCAACGGGGAAGTGTCCTGGTCCCCCAAAACGATCAGCCTGCCTCTGATGCAAGTCCAGCCCGAACCGCACCAACGCTTGCCTCACTCCAGCAGCCGGCAGATTCGGATCAACTCTGGCAACCGCTGGGGGGTGACATCACCGTGGGCAAACACAGAGGTGAGCATCGCGCACCTCTGCGGTGTCGCGTCGGCATCGCACGTCTGTGCCAGCGCGTCGACGTAAGCGGGCGAAACGTCATCCTCGGCGGGGTACTGCAGCGCCTCGGAAGCGAACACCGGGACCTCGTTCACCGTCTCCCAGTGCTGCTCGAGGTCGTGGCACGCCCCGCAACTCGTCCCGGGGTTGCGGAGGATCTGTGCGTAGGGCTCGGAGACGTCGATCTCCGCCTCGACCGGAAACGCAAGCTCGCCCTTGACCGAGAGACCGTCGCCAACATCCACGGCGAACTCCAGCCGGTCCGAGCCCGGTCCCTCGGGCAAGACCGACAGGATCATCGTGTCCCGGGTGATGAACAGCCGCGGGTTTTCTTCGCCGGGCGAGGGCTGGGCGCTGCGGTCACTGTCGGTCGCCGCGATCTGCAGAGGCCGATCGAGACTCTCGAGAAAGCACGGAAGCGAGGTCGGTTTCGGCAGCGCGTTGATGAGATCGACGGTGGCCTCGACGCTCGCGGGGCTTCCCATACCCTCGGGCGCAATGCACTCGCGTGGTGCCTCCGGCTTGGGAGACCCGGTCGAACCGCCTTCGTCGTCGAGCGTCGGCTCGTCCTCGCAGCCCAAGGCCAAGGCCAAGAGCGCCGCTCCGAGCCCGGTCCAAAGCGTGCGCACAACTCACGTTATCACGCGGCGACCACTACGGTGCCGAGCACTCCGGCACCCGCGTCCCACCGCACAACGCCCCACACTCCGAAAGCTGGCAGGTGTTGAGCGTCGCGATGAGGTCCCGGTCTTCAGCATCGGCTCCCTCGCAGCAGTCGTCGCACTCACCGTACGCCAGGCACGCCTGCCCACAGGTCAGTCCGTCCAAGCACGCGTCGTTGGACGAACAGGTCACGACGTGGTCTGCGCACGGTGCCTCAAATGCCGTACACGCGAGACAGAGCTCGCAGCTCCCGGTTTGTGCGCACACGCCGGATGGAGCAGGGATGTCCTCGATCGGCTCGGAAGAGGGGACCGAGTCCGGCTCCGGATCCGGATCCGGGGTTGAGTCGGCGGCCGAATCCGGCACGACACAGGTCTCCGCGATTCGGCCCGGTGCGTACTCTCCGTAGCGACGACCCGACTCGCAGGTCGGATCCACGAAGCTGCAGCTCCCGTTGTCCTCACAGACCGCGTCCTCGCCGCATTCCACGTGGTCCAAACACAGGAAACTCTCGGAATCGTCGCAACCCGCGAGAGCCAGGAGACACCAGGAGGCAAACGCGAGCAGGAACGGGCGGGCCACGAAACCTACGTGGCCGCACGACGACTGCGCGGGTCATCGGATTCCTCGCAACAGTTTCTGGGGTGACGCCAAGCACACCCGGGAACTACAGCAGCCGCCAGATCAGCCCTGCGAGCAGCGCAGCGAGCAAAACAGCCGCAGAGGTCCAGCGCTCGAGCCCAGACTCCGCGGCCCCCACCGGCTCCGCGCCCTGTGCCCACCGAATCCCCCCAACCGCGACGCCGAGGAACAACAGGGTCAGCGGCTCCCCCCACGCGCGAGGCTCGTACAAGTTCGCGACGACCATGAGGCCAGCGAGGGACGGGATGATGACCCACTCGAGCCGGCGCAGCGCGACCGGGATGTCGGCCCGGACGACGAACCACAGCAGCGGAAGCAGCGAGAATGCGCCCAGGATCGGCAACGCATGCAGCGGATCTGCGAGCCATTGAAGGTTGTGGTCGATGCGCCACATTCCGGCGATTCGAAGGTCGACAGCCCCGCCCTCGTCGACTGGGATCAACACCGAGATCGCAAGCCGTACGAGCACCACCCCCGCCAGCTGCAGGGACGCGCTTCGGATCGCTTCACGGCGGTGCTCGGACCCGGCCAGAAGCGCGAGCGTGATGAACGGAAGCAACACCGCGGACTCCCGGTTGGCGGCGCCGAGTACCGCGAGCATGACGAGTGGCCCGTGCCGTCGCCCATGTGCAAGCGCGACGCCCCATGCGATGCACGCGATGGCGGGCGTGTCCCACGGGTAGAAGAGCGGCCAGCGAAAGGGCAGCAAGAAGACCAACGCCAGCACGGCTGCGAATGCGAATGCGCCGACCCGGGCGAATCGCTCATCGATGAAGCATCGCAGCGCGGCCTCCATCCCGGCGAGCGCAGCGACGGCTGCGAACCACTCGGTCGTGGCAAATGCGGCGCGAATGGAGACCCCGGCCTCGACGAATGGGCGGACCAGCCAAGGCACCAGCACGCGATGCCCGAACGGCAGCTTGGCGGTGCCAGCAACCAACGCCTCCCACGGAGCGTCTTCGTACTCGCGATTGAACTTCAGCCGCAGCGCCACGAAGACCGCGGCGAGCAGCAGTCGCAGGACCCAGGTCCGAGCGCTCACCGAGCTGCCTCGGCGTCGCGGTAGAGGTCGTGGTCGAGAACTCGCCGTGCGAGGTCGAGTTGCTCGAGCGCGCGCTGCTCGAGCGCGTCACACTCGGCCCGCGTACGACCGCCGGGCTGGCGAGGATCGATACACGCCCCCTTGGTGGGGGTGGAGCCTCCACGACGCACGAGCATGTGGTCCGCCGCGACCGCCCCCCCGGTTGGGAAGGCGGCGAACCCCGGTCCATCTCCGATCAACGGCGTACCCACGGCGGCGACAGGTGGGTCCACGCCGAGCAGATGCAGGGCCGTAACTCCAAGATCGATCTGACCGCCGACCATCGCACGCCGACCGTGCATGCCCTGTCCGGGGACCCAAATGAATGCGGGAACCCGGTGCATTCGCATCTCGGTGTAGCGCTCGTCCGAGACGCCTGCGAGTTCCGCCACCTGATCGTTGAGGTCCATCCCGGTGACGTGGTCACCGTAGACCACGACCACAGTGTGCTCGAGCTGGCCGCGTGCCTCCATGTCGGCGAGCCATGCGGCGAGCGAGCGGTCGAAGTGGTTCATCGCCTGCAGGTAGTTCCCCACCCACGACTTGCCGAGCTTTCCCACGTCGAGCTCCGACAGCGACTTCGGGAAGCTCTTGTAGGGATGGTGCAGGCTCAGCGTGATTCCGAACGCCACGAACGGCTCGGGGAGTTTGGCCAGCCGCTGATCGAAGCGCTCCAGGAAAGGACCATCGGCCAACCCCCACCCCGACTTGGGGCCTCGACCAAGCTCGGCCTTGAAGTCCGAACGCTCGAAGCCGTACGCGGGGTGCAGCACACTTCGGTTCCAGAAGCCGCGCTGATACGGATGGGCGGAGTAGGACGCGTAGCCCTGGTCGGTGAGCGCATGAACGATCGTGCGGAACTCGTTGTCGGCGCGGAGAAACGACAGGGCGCCCTCGGGCAGTGCGTGTCCCGACCCAAGCACCAGGTACTCGGCGTCCGAGGTTCGGCCTTGGAGCGTCTGGTCGTAGATCCGGTCGTACGCCAGCGCGCGCTCATGCGCCTGCGACAAAAACGGCATCACGGGCGTCCCGTCGATCTCCGCATCGACCGCCCATTGCTGCAGCGCCTCGACCTGCAGGATCACGAGGTTGGCTCCGGCGGCAATGCCTCGGCCTTGCGCGGGGGCGGCCGCGCGGCGCGTTCGAAGTTGCGCGAACGTGTCCGCCCGCTCCTCTTCGGTCAACGGCGGTGCACCCAGGTCCCGCAGGAGCCGAAGCGCTTGAAATCCGTGCGCCCCCACGTACCCGAAGCGTTGCGCATTGTGGGCCTCGGAAAACACCCGCACGCCCAGCGAGCCGCGGACGGCAACGCTCAGCGACACGGCCGCGTACAGTCCCAGCAGGGTCAACGTCGCGGCCGTCCAGCGGCGGGGCTTCACCAGCGGGGTCTTGCCCAAGGGCTGGCTG
>CAJXVA010000375.1 GCA_913061055.1 uncultured Pseudomonadota bacterium | reverse complement strand
ACGAGATGTAGAGAGGTCTCGTGGGCTCGGAGATGTGTATAAGAGACAGATCACGGTGCGCACCGTAGCACCGATCATCGGGCGCGAGACGTCCTCTTGGGCGTGTCCAGGTGGGGCCAGGAGGCACCGGACGGCCCCACCGGGCTGAGGTATGCTGGCGCCGCTCGCGATGAGTCTCTTGCCCAAGCGCCCGCTCCACCTTCCGCGACTGCGCACCTACGTGCCCGAGCCGTCGGACCCGAAGATCTTCTGGTTCAACAGCGAACGGGCCGACATTCTCCAAGACGTCGTTCGGCGGATCATGGAGCGGTACGCGGCCGATGACTCCGTCGAATTCGTGATTGGCGACGCCGCGTATCACGAGATCCGCCGACTCGAGAACCGCACCGATGAGGCAGGCCGCAAGGGCCTGGAGTATTGGCGCGGGGTCATTCGCCGGGTGGGGCGGATGTCATCCGAAGGGAAGATCGAGACGCTGCGGGAAATCTCGATGCGCATGGCCAAGGACGTGGCCGGCAACTTTGATCCGCGGGTCTACAAGTTCGCTGCGCGGGCCGTTCCCGGTCTGCTCACCGGCGTGATGAACCCTTCACGGCTGATGCGGAGCGTGCTGGACTCGGGGACGCGGCTCGACGAACTCGTGTCGGTCGAGGGGCCGATGGAGAAACTGCGGTCGCTGCAGCGCAAGGGCACGATGCTCCTGCTGCCAACCCACAGCTCCAACCTGGACTCCCTCGCGATCGCATGGGTTCTGTTCAGAGAGGCGTTGGCGCCCGTCGTCTACGGCGCGGGCAAGAACCTGTTCACCAACCCGATCATCTCGTTCTTCATGCACAACCTGGGCGCCTACCGGGTGGACCGGCGGGTCCGGGCGCGGTTGTACAAGGATGTGCTCAAGGCCTACTCGAGCATCATGGTCGAGCGGGGCTTCCATTCGCTGTTCTTCCCCGGAGGCACGCGCACCCGGTCCGGAGCGATCGAGCAGAAACTCAAGCTGGGGTTGGCCGGTACCGGTGTCGAAGCCTTCGCCCGCAACCGAGCCCGCGGTGTCAATCGGCCGGTGTTCTTCGTCCCCGCGACGATCAACTACGCACTCGTACTCGAGGCCGAGACGCTCATCGAGGACCACCTCAAAGAGGCCGGGCGCGCTCGCTACATCATCGAAGATGACGAGTTCTCCCGGGTGGAGCGATGGGTGGCGTTCTTCAAGCGGCTGCAACACGCCGAGAGTTCGTGCGTGATCCGTTTCGGCGAACCGATGGATCCGTTCTGCAACCCGGTCGACGACGAGGGGCGCTCCCTAGCGCCCGATGGCCGGGTCCTGGATCCGGGTTCCTACGTCTCCCGCCGAGGCACAGCCACAGTGGATGCGGCACGCGACGCGGCCTACACCCGCGACCTCGGCCACGCGATCGCCAAGGCGTACATCAAAGAGACTGTCGTCATGGCGACGCAGCTCGTCGCGCACGTGTTGTTTCGTCGGCTGTGTCGGGCCACTCCGGGCTTGGATCTGTTCGCACGGCTGCGGCATCGCGGAGACATCGCGGTCCCGATGGACGAGCTGGTCGCCGACGTTGCGCAGGCACGTGATGGCCTGCGCAAGCTCGAGCTCGAGGGGCGGGTGCACCTCAACGCGCCGATCCGCAAAGCTGCGCCCGAGCAGATCGTCTCCCGAGCGCTCGACGCTTGGGCCGGCTACCACCAGAAACCGATCGCGCGCATTCTGGGCGGCTCGGTCATCGCCGAGGACCCGAACTTGTTGCTGTTCTACCAAAACCGCATCCGGCACTTCGCTCCCGAGATCGCCGGCCCCGCTGACATGCAGGCCGCGATCGAGATCGCCGCGATGAAGGGGGTCCGATGAGCCCGCCGGTTGGCATCGTAGGCGGCGGCGCGTTTGGTCGTGCGCTCGCAACCGCAGCGGCTCGCGTGGACCGGTCGGTGATCAGCTGGAGCCGTACACCTCGCGACTCCGAGCACCCCAAGATCACGGTGTCGTCCGACCTTGGGTCCCTGCGAGCGGCTGAACTCGTCTTCCTTGCGGTTCCGTCTCCGCACGTTCCGGCGCTGTGCCATGAACTCGGCCGGCATCTGGACGGCGCCCATCTTGTGGTGCACGTCAGTCGCGGACTCGTAGGGGATGAACTCGAGACCCTCACTGAGGTGATCCGCGAGACCACGCCGGTCCGCCGCGTTGGGGCGCTCGCCGGTCCTCTCGTGGCGCGCGGTCTCGCCGAGGGAGAGCCCGGAGGGGGAATCGTGGGGACGCTGTTTCCGGAGGTCGCCGAAGCGGTTCGTGATGCGCTCGGTGGACCGACCCTGCGGATCTACGACACGACCGATGTGATCGGAGTCGAACTCGCCTCCGCGTTCGTCGGCCTGGTCACGCTCGCGATGGGGTACGCAAAGGCCGCGGGCTTTGGCCCGGGGACCCTCTCGGTCCTGGCGACGCGTGGGATGGCAGAGGCAACCCGGGTGATCGAGGCTCGCGGCGGCTCGGCGAGGACGTGCTCCGGCCTCGCCGGGTTCGGTGACTTGTTGGCGGCCATGGCCGAGGACGGCCGACCCGAGTTGGATTTCGGGAGAGCACTCGCGGCGGGGGAGTCCCTGGACCGAGCCGCTGGGCGCCTGGGCGCCTACGTCGAAGGGGTACGGATCGCCGAGCAGATCCTGCACTTCGGCGCACGAAACCAGGTACAGACTCCGTTGGCCGCGACGATGGCTGGCCTGATGAACGGCACGCTCAACAAAGAGCAGGCCGCCGCCGCGCTCATGCGAAGACCCACGCGCGGGGAGTGAGCGTCGGCGAGCGACTCGGACGGTGCACCGAACCCCGAGCGAGTCCATGCCTGCCGGGGTCGTTCGGACCATGACGGCGTGGAGTGGTTCCAGGCCGCTCGGTCGCGGCGAGATCAGACGGCGTCAAGCGATCGCACCAGCCGCTCGAGGCACCGTGCCCGTGCTCGCCGGCGGCGGGATTGGAACGTGCGCGTTTGGGCGCGATCGGTAGCAGGTCTATCGGTCGATGAATGCTAGCGGGACCGGCCAGGCCCCGTGGGGAGTGACTCTCGCATGTTGTGGCGGGTCGCAGGCACGGAGAGGCTCGCGCGTCCCTGGGCGCTCAGCGGATGAAGATCGAACCCGCAGCCCAGGGGAACCAGCCCTCGTCTTGCGAGCCTTCTTCGCCCCAGCCGATGCGGAAGTTCGCCGTGGCGCCACCCACCGCATAGCTCGAGGTGCCGGCGGGCCACGGGACGAGTTCGTCGATGGTGTCCACGTCGGTGCCTTCGGCAGCAAAGCTCGTCACCGGCCCGGGGTCGTCGGCGGACCCGAACGAGATGTCGCCGTGCGTCCCGGCGTGGCAGAGGTCCCAGACGCTTTGTTCGAACGGACCGATGTCCGCGGTGTTGCCGGGTCCGGACCCGAACGCCTGGGCCTCGTAGTCGGAGAGGTAGAACTCGGTGAACGTGGGCGCGAACGTGAAGGTGTAGTGGTACGTGTGCGCGCCGTTGCCCGCGTCTTGGGTGAACGGGCGGCACTGTCCATCGATGCCCTCGATGGCGGCGGCTTCGACCGCGACGAGGGACCCGCTGAGTGTGCTGGAGATGCACGGGGTGATCTCGGTCCACCCTCCGCCGTCGGTGGTCATGTCGCAGTTGGTCTCAAAGGGATCGATGCCGCCGGGACCATCGGGGTCGATCTCGTAGGGCCCATCTTCGGCTGCGGGGTCGTCCAACAACACATCGAGGCAGGACGTCGGGATCGGTGTGCAAACGTTGTCGACACAGTTGTCGGCCACACAGTCCGAGTCCTGCACGCAGGTCTCCCCGTCGTCGCAGGCCCCACACTCGAGGCCGCCGCAGTCGACATCGGTCTCTCCTCCGTTTTGGACCCCGTCGCGGCACGTCGCGGCCACGCACACGTCCGCATCACAGTTGCCCGAGACACAGTCCGAGCCATCGTCACAGCCACCGCCGTCGCCGCACGGGTCGCAGGTCATGCCGCCGCAGTCGACGTCGGTCTCGTCGCCGTTTTGGACCGCGTCATCGCATGCGGGGGCGTCGCAGGTGTCGTCGGTGCAGACGGCCGAGGCACAGTCTCCGGGCTCGCTGCAGCTGCTGCCGTCGTCGCAGAGCGTCTTGCAGACGCCGCCGCAGTCGATGTCCGCCTCACCATCGTCAAGGGCTCCGTTCGCGCACGAGTCCCCGCCGGAGTCGGTGTCGGTGCTCGAGTCGGTGTCGGTGCTCGAGTCGGTGTCGGTGCTCGAATCGGTGTCGGAGCCCGAGTTGGAGTCGGTGTCGCCGGAGGTCTGCGTCGCAGTGGGTTCGGTATCGAGCGGAATCGCCGGTCCTCCGCTGGAACTCCCGTCCGCACTCCCGTCGCCGAGTCCCGCACAATTGCTGACCGCGTCCTGCAGGATGCCGTCGTCCTCGCACGTCCCCGCACATCCGGAGACGAGGCTCGCCGCCATTGCCGTCGTCCCGAGCCAATCAAGCTTCCGCAAAGTCATCTCGGGGAATGCTTCAAGATGTCTGCCAAAACGGGACACCCGCGCCGCCGCATACTTGGTCCCGTTTCCCACCGCGTGCGGGGTAGATTGCCCCGACAAAAACTGTCCTCGAGCGCCGCGTTACGGCCGCGGAACGGCGATTTCGACTTCGCAAGGGCACTGTGCGCCGTCGGCAGGCCCATCGAGGCGGGCTCCGGTCAGCCCGGTCGACTCGTCTTGCCGGGTTCGTCTTTGGCAACCGCTTCGGGGAACACGCGCGCGGTCCGGTACGCCTGCACCTCGCTGCCCGGGGCTCCGGCCGCCGCTTCGGACTCGTACGCCTCGAACACGACCGCGTCGAATCGCTTGGCGATCTCGGGGTGCTGCATGCCGAGGTGGGCGAGCAAGGCATCGGCCTCCTGGTCGAGCGCCTCTTGAATGAGGCCGGTCGGCGTCACGTAGCGGATGACCGCGGAGAGGTCGCTCTGGGTCGCGGTGACGGAGAAGCCCTGCACGTCATAGCGGCGACCGCCGACCTCCCACACGCCGAGCTGTTGTTGGAACTCCTTGCTGTTCCCCACCGCGTCGAGCTTGTCGGCGATCGCCAGAGCACGGTCCAGTTTCACCGACCCGCCTCGGTTGGCGAGCTGCTCGGCGAGGGCGAGGACGAGGTAGGCCTCGATGACCCGGCGTTGCTTCACGTACGCGTCGGCGAGGCGCTCGTAATCATCGGCCCCCCGATTGCGGTAGGCCGCCAGCCCGACGTGCACGCCCAACACCCGCCATGCGTCGGCGTGACGGCGCAGTTGCACGGTCGTCGCGAAGCCGAAGGGGTCGCCACCGGTCACGAGGTTCACGACCGCGACATCTTCGTCGCCTGCGTTGGTGATCAACGTGAGGCCGGTGGGATCTCCCTGCGCTCCACAGCGGACGCGAGCCAGGGCCGACGCTCCACCGCGAATGTCGACGACGTAGGCGTCCGTCACCGCGGCGGTCTCGCCTCCACTCTCGAGCCGGCGCTGCATGGAGGCTAGGGCTGTGGTGAATGCCTCGCGTTGATCTTCTCGGCGCGCTTGCGGGTGAAGAGAGTTCCACAGGGTGTCGAGATCGCCGCTGCGCAATCGAGAGAATGCGGTCTGGGCGGTCGCGTGAATCGCCTCGCGCTCAGCGTCGGTGAGCGCCGTGGTGGCCTGACAGGTCACGCCGACTTTCGCAGTCGCGGCCGGATCGGCCGATCCCTGGGCTGAGCCCACAGACGTTTCCTCGTCTCCGCCGCATCCGGGGACGAGGAGCGCGATGGCGAGGGCCGTGGCGACGCGACGCATCGGCGGGTTCTAGCAACCCCCGGTGGCCGACGCGACCGCACCGGTCCCAGGGATGTGGTTGCGCCAGGTCCGCCGCATCCTTGGGGAAAATGCGCGTGATGGGCGCGTGACAGAATGTCGGGCCCTGGTCGACGCGGTGACAAAGCGGCGTGCAGGCGGCTCCAGGGCGTGCTCAACTCACCGAAATTACCGGCCAAAGTCGCGGCTCGAATGTTGCTCAAGTCCAAGTGCGCCCACGGAGTTCCGTCATGTCTAGTCGCCTTCCGCCCGATCCCACCGTCCTTGTCGTCGATGACGAAGCCAGCATCCTCGAGGCTCTCGCCAAGGTTCTGACCAAGGAGGGCCTGCACGTCGTGACCGCCAAGAATGGACGCGAGGCGCTCGACGTCGTTCGCGTTCGGCCGATCCACGTGATGATCACGGACCTTCGGATGCCGACCATGGGCGGCGACGATCTCCTCAAGGCGGTCAAAGCCGTGACACCCGAGGTCGAGGTCATCTTGATGACGGCCTACGGCACGGTCGAGGTGGCGGTCGAGGCGATGAAGCACGGCGCGTACGACTTCATCTCCAAGCCGCTCAAGCGAGCCACGGTGGTCGCTACGGTGCGTAAGGCGTTCGACAAGGTCGGGCTGATGGCAGAGAACCGCGAGCTGCGGGCGCAGCTCGAGGACAAGCGCAGCCGGGAGATCGTCGGTCACTCGCAGGTCTTGCGCGCGACCTTGGAGATGGCGGAACAGGCCGCGAATTCATCCGCAACCGTCCTTCTGCTGGGTGAGAGCGGCACCGGCAAGGAACTGCTCGCGCGCCATATCCACAACCACAGCCCTCGGGTGAACAACACGTTCGTGCCCGTCAACTGTGCGGCCCTCCCAGAGACGATCCTCGAGTCCGAGCTGTTTGGGCACGAAAAAGGCGCCTTCACCGGGGCGATCCGGAACCGTGACGGTCGCTTCAAAGAGGCCTCCGACGGCACGCTCTTCCTGGACGAGATCGCGGAGATTACTCCCTCGGTCCAGGTCAAGCTGCTGCGGGCACTTCAGGAGGGGGAGATCGAGCCTGTGGGCGGTCAGCGGACCAAGGTCGACTTCCGACTGGTGTGCGCAACCAACCGAGACCTCAGCGAGGAAGTGAAGCGTGGCAGCTTCCGCGAGGATCTCTTCTATCGTATCAACGTCATCCCGATTCGCATCCCGCCCCTGCGCGACCGCGCTGAAGACATTCCTCTGCTCGCTGATCACTTCCTGCGGATGTACGCCGCCAAGCACCAAAAAACCGTCTACGGATTTGCCGAGGATGCTCTGCATTCGATGGGCAACTACGGATGGCCGGGCAACGTTCGAGAGCTGGAGAATGCGGTCGAGCGCGCGGTGGTGTTGTGCCGTGGCGAAGCGGTGCTGGTCACCGACCTTCCGCCCGAACTTCGGGACCCCGGTGCCGGCCAGGGCCGGCAGATCACCTTTTCGGTGGGCAGCCCGATCGCCGAGATCGAACGTCGCATGATCAGCGAAACGCTCAAGTTCACCCGTGGTGACAAGCGGCTCGCCGCCGACCTCCTCGGTATCGCAACGCGCACCATCTATCGCAAGCTCGAGTCCGGGTTCGTCGCGGATCCGCACCGTGGATCTGAGGCCTCGCCCGCGGCCGCTGACGATGCCGCTCCGGGCTCCGACATCGCCGCGGACGCAGCCTCCGACCCGGCCCCAGCCTCCGACACCGCCTCCGAGTTGGACGGAGTGCTCCACTAGCGTCTGCCCTCGTCTCGAGGAACGAACGTCTGAACCCCATCTGAGACCAGCGCAAACATGGAAGCCTTGTTCAAGAAGTACTTCTGGGTGGTCCAAGGGATCGGCTTGGCCGTGATCGCGGGCTTGGCTGCCAGTGCCGTCGTGACGCAATTGGGGACGATGTTCGCCCTCGATACCAACGTCTCCGGGTCGGACGAGGACGGGGACACCGATGGCGAGGACGACGAAGATGAGGACGCACCGCCCAAGAAGCGTCGTCCGTCTTCGTCCAGCAAGTTCAACCAGGCCTCGACGCTGGCCTCTGCCAAGCGCAAGACCTCCGAAGATGTGCAGAAGCACAACATCTTCTGCCCCTCGTGCGTGCCGGTGGTGGAGACGCCGCTCGCCGAGGTTCCGGCCCCGTTGGGCGGACGCCCCGACGGCATTCAGCCCGGAGAGGTGAAGTCCTCCCTTGCGCTTCAGCTGCTCGCGACGATGGAGTCCACCGAGCCCGATCTGTCGCTGGCCACCATCTACGATGCCGACGTGCAGATCACCGGCGCGTACCGCCGCGGCAACGCGATCCGCAGCGGCGTCGTGGTCGTTGGCGTCGACACCGGTTTGGTGCACCTGCGCAACGGTGCGCAACTCGAGTACCTCACCGTCGACGACGACGCTCCGGTCGCAGTCCGGCCGAGCACGGCCCCCAAGACCGACGACAAAGAGAAGCCGAAGAAGAAGAGCAAGTACGCCATCGACGGTGCGGAGGACGCCATCAACTGTCCCGACGAGAACACGTGCGTGGTCGAACGCGCGTTCGTCGAGCAGCTGATGTCCAACCCCGCCATGTTGGCGAAGCAGGCCCGGATCGTCCCCTCGCAGCGCGACGGTGAGACCCAGGGCTTCAAGTTTTACGGGATCCGCCGCGGCAGTCTGCCCAAACTGCTCGGCTTGAAGAACGGCGACATGCTGACTGAAGTCAACGGCGAAGAGATTCGCTCGGTCGACAAGGCCATGTCGTTGGCAATGAAGCTACGCCGCGCGAGCAACCTCTCCGTCACGCTCGTGCGCAAGGGCAAGCCGATTACCAAGGAGATTCAGATTCAATGATGACGCGACGCTCGTTTCCGGTTTCGCTTGGGGTTGCCACCGCGCTGGCGCTGGGTATGCCTGTCATGCCCACGGCCTTCGCTGCACCTCCCGCCGTGCGCCCAACCGCCAAGCCTCCCACCGGCGGTACCGTCGCCCCAACTCGCCCGTCGTCGGCGCCTCCGGGGGGAACGGCTGCACTGGGCAGCCCCGCGACGGCGACTGCAGGTGCTGAACTCACGGGGGACGAGGGCGGTGCGCTGGGTCGCAACTCATGCCGCAAACAGCCCCGCGGTGCCCGGTTCCGCATCACCCTCCCTGAGGAGGCTGAGCTCAAAGACCTCGTCAACTGGATGATGTCGATCAGCTGCCAGAAGTTCATCTGGGACCCCAAGGTCCGAGGCGGCAAAGTCACGATCCTCTCGCCCGAGCCGGTCACCGTGGACGAGGCGTATGCCGCGTTCTACGCCGCGCTCCAGACGATGGGGCTGACCGTCGAGCCTTCGGGCAAGTACTTCAAGATCGTCGAGAGCACCGGCGCCGAGTCGCGGACGCTGCCGGTGTACGGACCCAGCGGTCGAGCGCCTGCCAACGACCGGTTTGTCACCCAACTCATCCGTCCCAAGAGCGGGAATACGGCCGACATCGTCGGCGTGCTCAACAAGCTCAAGTCCAAACAGGGCGCCGTCGAGACCTCCGGTGACCTGATCATCTTGACCGACACCGGCACCTCGGTGCGTCGGTTGATGAAGATCATCAACGAGATCGACGACCCGAAGATGCAGGATGCGGAGAAGATTTTCTTCTTCCAGCTGCAGGCTGCCGATCCGGAAGAGACCGCGGAGACGATTCGCGAAATCTTTGGCGAGAAAGACGCCAAGAAGGGCGCCAAGGCGGGAAGTGGGGACAGCACCTCCGCCGCGTTCTCGCGCGTCGTTGTCGATGAGCGCACCGGTACACTCGTCGTCGTCGCGCCCGAGGATGACTACCAGGTCATCCGGCGGCTCATCGAGCGTCTCGACGTTCCGTTGGCTGGTGGTGGGGGCCGAATCCACGTCTACAAGCTCAAGAACGCCGACCCCGAAGAGGTCGCCAACGTGCTCACCCAGCTGGGCACCGGAGCCAAGGCGAACAGCGGCGCGGGCAACAACAACCGTCGCGGAAACAACCGCAACAGCGGCGCCAACGCGCCCGCCGGAGCCGCTG